>JBEVLV010000021.1:0-10650 GCA_040508955.1 Sphingomonas sp.
TCCGGGTCGCGGCCATGGCCGTGCGGCTCCTGTGCTTTGGGTTGTGGAAAAGTCGCGGCTCTCTAGTCCTCGCACGGAGGCGATGCAAGCCGAAGACGCCATGCTTCGTCTAGGCGACCTGTTCCCAACGCCCCGCGTCGTTCTGCTTCCAATATCGTCGTTCGACGCCTTCGCGGTCGCCCAGCGCGCGCCACGCCGCGCGCGCTTCGACGATCTTCTCCTCGTCGAAGAAATGGAAGGCACGCTCGAATTCCAGCGCGCCGTCCCGCCATATGCCGTCCGCCAGCGCGACGTTGCGCGCGCCGTTGGGCGCATCCACCGCACCGCCGATCAGCACCGGCTGCAGCGCGTCGTCGGCGCCGCCTACCTGCGCATGCGGCAGGAAGCTCTCCGGCGCATGGCTCCACAGCAGTTGGTCGAGCCTGGTCCGCTGCGCCGCGTCGTCCGACACGACCAGCAAGCGTCCCCCGCCCGCCAGCACCTTTTCGGTGATTTGCGGCAGGACGCGTTCCAGCGGGGCCCGCGTCAGATGATAGAAATCGACCTGCATGGCTCCCGATAGCCGGTATGAACGTTCGGGCCAACGCACGTAACATTGCGGTGCCGCAACCGCTGCGATAGGGCGGAGAGTGCCGCGTGCCCGGGAGTAGAGATAAAAGGTGGGAAATTACGTGACGCGCAAGAGCCTGCTGCTCTCGGCTGCGCTTGGGCTGTGCCTGACGGCGCAGGCGCGCGCCCAGGAGACGGCGGACCCGCGCGAGGCCCCCGCGGACCGAACGCTCGTGCCGATTGTCCCCTCCGCGGAGCTTCAGGATCGCCCCTCGGAGCCGCCACCGCTTTCCCCCACCGCCCTGTCCGACGACCCGCAGCAGGTCCAGTTCACCGCCGACGCCATCGACTATGATTCGGAAGCCGATATCGTCACGGCAACGGGCGACGTGCGCATGTATCGCCGCAGCGACCGACTCCGCGCCGACAAGGTGACGTGGAACCGCAAGACCGGCCAGGTGGTGGCCGATGGCAATGTCGTCATCGCCAACCCTCAGGGCGACAACGCCTATGGAGACCGGATCGAGCTGACCGACACGCTGAAGGACGGCGTCGTCGAGAATATGCTGGTCGTGCTCGACGCAGGTGGCCGCATCGCCGCCGAGCGTGGACGGCGCGACAATGGCGTCGTCACCGTCGAGAACGCATCCTACACGCCCTGCGCGGTCACCGACACGTCGGGTTGCCCCAAGGAGCCGTCATGGAAGATCACCGCCAACCAGGTCGTCTATGACCCCACGAAGAAGCGCATCCATTATACGGGCGCGCGCATCTCGGTGTTCGGCTTCGCCACCATCCCGCTGCCGGCCTTCTCGCATCCCGCGGGCGGCGTCAGCGATGACGGCTTCCTGACCCCCGACATCCGCTACAACCGGACCAACGGGCTCCAGTTTACCGTACCCTATTTCTTCAGCCTGGCGCCCAATCGCGACCTCACGATCACGCCGCGTATCTTCACCAACACGCTGCCGATGATCCAGGCGGATTATCGCGAACTCAACAGCCTCGGCGCGTTCCGTCTGACTGCGTACGGCACCTACAGCAAGCGCGCCGACGACCTGACCGTGCCGATCACGGATGCCACGTCGAAGAACGATTTCCGCGGCTATTTCGACGCGGTCGGCCGCATCCAGCTCGACGAGAACTGGACTGCCAGCGCCTCGATCCGACTCGCCAGCGACCGGACCTTCCTGCGTCGCTACGACATTTCGCGCGATGATCGCTTGCGCAACAATGTCCGCGTCGAGCGAATCGACGAGGACAGCTATTTTTCGATCAACGCCTGGGCCGTGCAGACGCTGCGCGTCGGCGAGCGCCAGGGACTGCAGCCCTTTGCGCTGCCCGAAATCGATTATCGCCGCCGCATGGACGACGGCGTGGTCGGCGGCCGGTTCGAGTTCGAGGTCAACACGCTCGCAATCGGCCGTTCGGATGGGCAGGATTCGCAACGCGCATTCGCCAGCGCGCGCTGGGATCTGCGCAAGCTCACCGCCTGGGGTCAGGAGATCACGCTCACCGGCTACAGCCGCGGCGACCTGTACCGCACCACCGATGCGCTGGCGACCACCGTCGCCAGCTATCGCGGCGAGGACGGCGTACATTTCCGCGGTATCGCCACCGCTGCGCTCGACATGAAATGGCCGCTGATCGGCGAGCTTTTCGGCGGCACGCAGCGGATCACGCCGCGCGTCCAATTCGTAGCCTCGCCGAAGCTCGCGAATCTGGAGGTTCCCAACGAAGACGCGCGCGCGGTCGATCTCGAGGATTCGAACCTGTTCGCGCTCAATCGCTTCCCGGGATATGATCGTGTCGAGGATTCGACCCGCTTCACCTGGGGCGTCGACTATGCGCTCTATCTGCCCGGGTTCAGCATCGACGCGAATGTCGGCCAGAGCTATCGCATCAGCACCCGTCCGACGCTGTTCCCGGTCGGCACCGGCCTCACCGATCGCGTGTCCGACATCGTCGGGCGTACCGTCGTCCGGTTCCGCGACTTCATTTCGTTCACCCATCGCTACCGCCTGGACAAGGACGATCTGACCTTCCGCCGCAACGAGATCGACACGACGGTGGGGTCGCGCAGCACCTATTTCACGATCGGCTATCTCCGCCTCAACCGGAACATCGATCCCAGCCTGGAAGACCTTCAGGACCGAGAGGAGATCCGGCTCGGCGCCCGCCTCCAGCTCGCCCGCTTCTGGTCGATCTCGGGCTCGACGCTGATCGATCTCACCAACCGGACCGAGGATCCGCTGTCGCTTGCCGACGGCTTCGAGCCCGTTCGCCACCGCGTCGCCCTCACCTACGAGGACGATTGCCTCCGCCTCGGCATCACCTGGAAGCGCGACTACGAGACGACCGGCGATGCGACGCGCGGCAATTCCTACCTGTTCAGCCTCGCTTTCAAGAATCTCGGGCGCTAGTCTATCGGAATATCGGCGCTGGTCGCTGCAAAGGCCGAGTCGTCGCTAAGCCTTGGTTCAGGCACAATTTGCCACTAAGCGCAGCGATCCGGACATGGGATGAGGGTACGGCTTCACGTGAAGATGAGTGTTGCAAAGACGGTCCGCGTCGGCCGCAGGGTGGTTCTGGCGCTGGGTGTCGCAGGGTTGGCGACGATCGCAGGCGCACAGACCGTGCCCGACCAGTCGGTGCCGTCGACCGGCCTCGACCTGCCGGCGAACCTCCAGATCTTCGGCAAGGCGGATCCCAATATCCGCAAGGCGACGGCGATCGTGAACAACGTCATCATCACCGGCACCGACGTCGATCAGCGCGTCGCGATGATCGTCGGGCTGCAGAAGCTCAACATCAAGCCGGAGGAGCGCGACCAGCTCAAGCTGGCGATGCTGCGCCAGCTCATCGACGAGACGCTGCAGATCCAGGAAGCGAAAGCGAACGAGATCACCGTCGAACCGAAGGAGATCGAACAGGGCTTTGCCCGGGTGTCGCGCAATTTCGGCCGCACGCCGGAAGAAATGCGCACCTGGCTCAAGCAGAACGGCTCGTCCGAGCGTTCGGTGAAGCGCCAGATCGAAGCGGAGATGGCCTGGAGCCGCCTGCTCCGTCGCCGCGTCAACATCAACGTCGGCGAAGCCGAAGTGAACGCGATGCTCGATCGCATCAAGGCCGCCAAGGGCAGCGACGAATATCACGTCTTCGAGATCTATCAGAACGCCACCTCGGATCGCGCGCAGGAAGTCTTCGCGGGCATGCAGCGCATGATCCAGCAGATGCGGGACGGCTCGCCTTTCGACTATATCGCGCGCACCTATTCGGAGAGCTCGACCAAGGCGCAGGGCGGCGATCTGGGCTGGGTCCGTCCCGCGATGCTGCCCGATGCGCTCGCCAAGGCCGCGCAGGAAATGCAGCCCGGCCAGGTCGCAGGCCCGATCGAACTGCCCACCGGCTTCTCGATCCTGTACCTTGCCGAAAAGCGGCAGGTGGGCATGCCCAATCCGCTGGACGCGCAGCTCAGCCTGCGCCAGCTTACCATCACTTTCGCCGCCGGCACGACCGAGGCGCAGGCGACCGCCCGCGCCGGAGATTTCGCCAAGGCGACCCAGGCGATCAAGGGCTGTGGCGATGTCGCCAAGGTCGCCGCGGCGGAAAGCGCGGAAGTCGTCGACAAGGACGGCATCGCCATCGCCAGCCTGCCGCCGGCGCTTCAGAATATCGTCCTTCCGCTGCAGGTCGGCCAGGTGACCCAGCCGTTCGGCACGATCCAGGACGGCGTCCGCGTGCTCGTCATCTGTGGCCGGGACGAGCCGAAGGAAGCGAACCTGCCTTCCGCGGAGCAGCTCCAGGAAAAGATCGAGGACGAGCGCGTCAATCTGCGCGCCCAGCGCATGCTGCGCGACCTGCGCCGCGACGCGCTGGTCGAGTATCGATGATCCGGCGGGGCGGGCGGAGATGATACCCCCGCTCGCCATCGCGATGGGCGACTCCGCCGGAGTGGGCCCGGAGATCACCGCCAAGGCTTGGAAGGCGCGTGAGCTGCATTCGCTCGCGCCCTTCTTTGCGGTGGGTGATATCCGCGCGGTCGAGAAGGTGTGGGACGGCCCGGTCACGCGCATCTCCAGTCCGGAAGAGGCGTTCGAGGCTTTCCCCGCGGCGCTACCCGTGCTGTCGATCCACGAGAACGGTACGGTCGTGCCGGGCACGCCCGACGTCGACAGCGCCCGCTGCGCGCTGCAATCGCTCGAGATCGCCGTCGGACTCGCCAGTGCCGGCGCCGCCGGCGCGGTCGTCACCGGCCCGGTCTCCAAAGCGCAGCTCTATCGCATCGGCTTCACCCATCCCGGCCAGACCGAATTCGTCGCCGAACGCTGCGGCGTCTCGGGCGAGAACGCAGTGATGATGCTCGCCGGCCCGACCCTGCGGGTGGTACCGATCACCGTCCATGTGCCGCTGGCCGAGGTGCCGCACCTCCTGTCGCTGGAGCTCGTCCTCGCCAAGGCGCGCGTCACTGCCCGCGGCCTGCTGCGCAATTTCGGCATCGAGCGGCCGCGTCTCGCCTTTGCCGGACTCAATCCGCACGCCGGCGAAAGCGGCGAGATCGGTCGCGAGGAGATCGACGTGCTGATCCCGGCGATCGCCCAGCTCCGCGAGGAAGGGATCGACGCGGTCGGCCCGTTCGCCGCCGACACCATGTTCCACCCGCGCGCACGCGCCGGCTACGATGCCGCGCTCTGCGCCTATCACGACCAGGCGCTGATCCCGATCAAGACGCTCCATTTCGACGAAGGCGTGAACATCACGCTGGGCCTTCCCATCGTCCGCACCTCGCCCGATCACGGCACCGCCTTCGGCATCGCCGGGCGCGACGAAGCCAATCCCGGCGCGATGATCGCCGCGATCCGCATGGCCGCCGCCGCCGCCCAGCGCCGCGCCGAAACCGCCGCCGCGGGAGCGCCGTGAGCGCGCTTCCCCCCCTTCGCGACGTCATCCGCCGGCATGGACTCAGCGCGAGCAAGGCGCTGGGCCAGAATTTCCTGTTCGACGGCCAGCTGCTCGCCCGCATCGCCCGCGTGCCCGGCGACCTTGCCGGCGCGGACGTGTTCGAGGTCGGCCCGGGCCCCGGCGGCCTCACCCGCGCGCTGCTCGAAGGCGGCGCGAACGTCGTCGCGGTCGAGCGCGATCGGCGCTGCATCCCCGCGCTGGCCGAACTCGGCGAGTTCTTCCCGGGCAAGCTCCGCGTGATCGAGGGCGATGCGCTCGAAGTCGACGCGCCGGCGCTGTTCGCGGAGCGGCCGCACGTCGTCGCCAACCTGCCCTACAATGTCGGCACGGCGCTGCTGGTCGGCTGGCTCTCGGCGGATTGGCAACCCTGGTGGGCCAGCCTCACGCTGATGTTCCAGAAGGAAGTCGCCGAGCGGATCGTCGCCGCACCCGGCACCGAGCATTATGGCCGGCTCGCGGTGCTCGCCCAGTGGCGCTCGACGCCCAGGATCGCGATGACCGTGCACCGCTCGGCCTTCACCCCGCCGCCCAAGGTGATGTCGGCGGTCGTCCACATCGTCCCGGCCGAGCCGCCCCAGGGCGTCCACCTGCCGGTGCTGGAGACCGTCACCGCCGCCGCGTTCGGCCAGCGGCGGAAGATGCTGCGCCAGAGCCTGAAGGGCGTCCCCGGCGCTCTAGCGGCGCTGGAAGCGCTCGGCATCGATTCGAGCCGCCGCGCCGAAACCGTCTCGATCGAGGAATTCGTCGCGATCGCCCGGGCGCTCAGCGTTTAGACGACGCTTAGGGCTTGGCGGTCGCCGGCTTGGTCGGCTCTGCCGCCTGCGCGGTCGCGGTCACCGGCGGCCCCTTGGCGATCACCGCCGCCAGCGCGGTGGCGTCGCCGCAGCTGTCCTTGCAGATCGTCTTGATCTTGGCGAGATTCTCCTTGGCCCGCTCCATCGCGCCCTTGGCGACCATCGCCTCGCCCTGCCCCCGCAGCGCGACCACGTCGTTGGGCTCGAGCGCCAGCGCCTCGCGATACAGGCGGATCGCCTTGCCGGGCAGGCTGGAGCTGCGCGCGATCTCGGCGAGGACGACGAACGCCTCGCGATTGCGCGGATCGACCGCAAGCGCGCTCTCCAGCGCATCGTTGGCGCCTTCCAGATTGCCCGCCGCCTGCGCCGCGCGGCCCTGCTTCAGCAGCGCGAGCGAACGGGGATCGATCTGGTCGTCGGGGCGCTGGGCCTGAAGGCCGGTGGACACCGTCAGCACCACCAGCGCGAGAGCAGCCGAGATCGCCGTGATCCGCATTGAAATCTCCGAAATTGAGGGCCTTGTCGCTATCATGGCCGAACTACCTTCGCGACAAAAAAGCCATCGGTCGAGTCCCTGTATGGCGTGAGCCGCCGTCCCGCACCCCGCGCCGTGCCCGATTCCATCGCGAGAGGAGCAATCCGCCAATCCGGATTAACGTCGAGAAAACGCGCGACCTGCTCCGCCCCCTCGGCATCAAGCAGCGAACAGACGATATGGACGACCGCCCCGCCCGGCTTCACCAAAGTCGCCGCGAGATCGAGCAGCATCGCCTGCGTCTCCACCAGCCGCGCCAACCGTTCGGGCGTCAGCCGCCAGCGCGCCTCGGGGTTGCGGCGCCAGGTGCCCGTGCCCGAACAAGGCGCGTCGATCAGCACCAGGTCGGCCTGCCCGACCTGGTCCGCCAGTATCTCCGCCTCGCGCCGCGGGTCGAGCAGCCGCGTCTCCGCGATCGTCACGCCGGCGCGCTGGGCACGCGGGGCGAGCTTCGAAAGCCTGGGCCGGTCGATATCGCAGGCCAGGATCGATCCGCGATCGTCCATCGCCGCAGCCAGCGCCAGCGTCTTGCCGCCGCCGCCGGCGCAGAGGTCAATCACCTGCATGCCCGGGCCCGCGCCCGCCGCCCGCGTCACCAGCTGGCTGCCGGCATCCTGGACCTCGAACGCGCCCATCGTGAAGGCCGGAGCCCGTTCGACCGGCGTATCCCCCGGCAGGCGCAGGCCGTCGGGCAAGCCGGGTAACGGCGTCGCGTCCGGAAATTCCGCGGTGATCGACGCCATGTCGGTCCTGCGCCGGTTCACGCGCAGGTCGAGCGGCGCGCGCTCGAGCAATGCCGCCTGCTCCTCCTCGCCGAGTCCCGAGGCACGCATCGCCGCCGCCAACCAGGCCGGCAGATGGCCCGCGACCGCCACCGGCTCGCCGGCGACGATCGGCGCGGGACCATAGCCCGATCCGTCGAACGCCGCTTCGAGCTCGGGCCGCGCCGCCGCCAGCGCCAGCATCGCCGCCCGCCCGCTCTCCGGCCGCTCGCCACACAGGCGGATCGCGTCATAGACCAGTTCGCGGACCGCGCGGCGATCCTTGGAACCCGCGTAGCGCCGCTCGACGAACCAGCGCGCGATCAGCGTGTCCGCCGCCGCGCCCTGGTTGCGCGCGGCATCGATGATCCGGTCGAGCAGGTCTATCGCCATCTGAACGCGCGCGGCGGGGGTCATGCGGGCGTTCCAGCGACAGGCGAGCGAGGATGAAGTCCCGTCATATCCTCGCGAAAGCAGATACCGCCCTGTTTTGAAAGGGCCGGCCGGAATTATCCGGCCGGCTCGCAGCTGCGGTCAGGCGATCGTCGGCACGATCCCGCCCTCGGCACGGATCGCCGCGCCGTTGGTGACGGCCGCCAGCGGGCTGGACAGGAACGCCACCATCGCACCGATCTCGTCGGCCTCGATCAGGCGGCGGATCAGCGAGAGCGGCCGTAATTTCTCGAAGAATTCGGCTTCGCGCTCGGCCTCCGGCGCGTCCTTGTTATCGACGACCGAGCGGATGAACTCGACGATCCCTTCCGAGCGCGTCGGCCCGGGCAGCACCGAATTGACCGTGACGCCGGTGCCGCGCGTCTGCTCGGCGAGCCCGCGCGCAATGGCGAGCTGGGCGGTCTTGGTCATCCCGTAATGCACCATCTCCGCCGGCGGCAGGAGCGCGCTCTCGCTGGCGATGAAGATCACGCGGCCCCAGTTCCGCGCCAGCATGCGCGGGAAATAATGGCGGGCGAGCCGCGCACCGCTCACGACGTTGACCTCGAAGAAACGATGCCAATCCGCGTCGCTGATGTCGCCGAAGCGCTTGGCTTCGTAGATGCCGAGATTGTTGACGAGGATGTCGACCTCGGGTGCCGCCGCAATGAGCGTCTCCGCACCTTCGGCGGTGGCGGGATCGGCGAGCACGGCGCGCACCGTGCCGATGGCGCCGATCTCGGCCGCAGCCGCGTCGAGCTTGGCCTGGCTGCGGCCGGTGATGACGACATCCACCCCTTCCTCCGCGAGCCGCTTGGCGATGGCGAAGCCGATTCCGGCGGTGGAGCCGGTCACCAGGGCGGTCTTGTTCTTAAGCTGCAGGTCCATGCGGAATACCCTTTCGTTCAAACACGAGAACGAAATAGGCGGTCGCTCCATTAATGATTAGGATGGCGATTGGCATTACAGAAGTGCTTCAAAATCATGGATGATCCATGGACAACCGGTATGGCGACATCGAAACCTTCCTGACGACGGCGCGGAGCGGGAGCTTCGCCACCGCCGCCAAGGCTTTGCGGCTCACGCCTTCCGCCGTCAGCCGCAGCATCGCACGGCTCGAGGCCCGGCTGGGCACGGTGCTGCTCCGGCGCACTACGCGCTCGCTGGCGCTGACGCCGGAGGGCGAGACCTATCGCGATCGCATGTCGGCGCTGCTCGCCGAGATCGAGGATGTCGAGGGCGGGCTCGGTCGCGAAGTACAGGGTCCGCGCGGTTTGCTCCGGATCAACGCGTCGGTGCCGTTCGGCACGCAGTGTCTGCTGCCGATCCTGCCGCGCTTCACCGCCCGCTATCCCCAGGTCGCCGTGGATCTCGCGCTATCGGACATGGTCGTCGATCTGGTCGAGGAACGCGCCGACATCGCGATCCGGATCGGGCCGCTGCGCGATACCAGGCTGCGCGCGAAGAAGCTCGGCCACAGCAGCATGGCGGTGGTTGCCAGTCCGGCCTATCTGGCAGCCCGCGGCACCCCACGCAGCCCGGATGAACTGGACCGCCACGATTGCCTGCAGTTCAGCTTCCGCCGCTCGATCGACAGCTGGCCGTTCCGTATCGGCCGCCGCACCGTGCAGCGTCCGGTCGAGAGCGGGTTCTTCGGCAATTCGGGCGAAGTCGTGCGGTTGATGGCGGTGGCTGGCGGCGGCATCGCGCGTCTCGGCCGCTTCCATGTCGCGGCCGACCTCCGGGACGGGCGGCTGGTCGAGATACTCGAAGCCCATAATCCCGGCGACGGCGAGGACATCCATGCGCTCTATTCGGCACAGGACCGCCTCGCCCTCCGGGTCCGCGCCTTTCTCGACTTTCTCGACGCCGAGCTCGTACTGCCGGGTCAGCGCGTCGGGTAGTTCGGCGCCTCGCGCGTGATCGTCACGTCATGGACATGGCTTTCGCGCAGGCCCGCGCCGGTGATCCTGACGAATCGCGCCTTCTTCTGGAATTCGGGGATGGTGCCCGCGCCGACATAGCCCATCGATGCCTTCACGCCGCCGATCAGCTGGTGGATGATGTCCTTGGCCGGGCCCTTGAACGGCACCTGGCCCTCGATGCCCTCGGGCACGAGCTTGAGCTGGTCCTTGATGTCCTGCTGGAAATAGCGATCGGCAGAACCCTTGGCCATCGCGCCGACCGAGCCCATGCCGCGGTACGACTTGTACGCGCGCCCCTGGTAGAGGAACGTCTCGCCCGGCGCCTCCTCGGTGCCCGCGAGCAGCGATCCGACCATCACCGCCGAAGCGCCCGCCGCGATCGCCTTGGCGATGTCGCCCGAGGTACGGATGCCGCCGTCGGCGATCACCGGCACGCCTGACTTGGCGGCTTCGCTCGCGGCGTCGAGCACCGCGGTGAGCTGCGGCACGCCGACGCCGGCGACGACGCGCGTCGTGCAGATCGAGCCCGGCCCGATGCCGACCTTGACGCCGTCCGAACCCGCACCGATCAGCGCCTTGGCCGCCTCGGCGGTGGCGATGTTGCCCGAGATTACCTGGACGCTGTTCGAAAGCTTCTTCACGCGCTCCACGGCACGGCTGACGTCCTTGTTGTGGCCGTGCGCGGTGTCGAT
>JBEVLV010000022.1:0-6103 GCA_040508955.1 Sphingomonas sp.
CGCGTTTCCAGCTTTTCCGCGCTGGGCAGGACGGGGCGCGGGCGATAGCATGCGTCCTCCCGCATATCCGTGCGGAGAGGGAGAGGCGATGAATCGCGAGGATTGGCAAGGAGCCGTCGGCGATGTCTGGGCCGAAGAAGCGCAGCGCACCGATCGCAGCTTCGAGGGTCTGGCTCCGGCGCTGAATGCCGCGATTGTCGCGGCCGCCCCCGCCGGACCGATCGATGCGCTCGACATCGGCTGCGGCGCCGGCATCACCAGCATCGCCTTTGCCGATGCCAGGCCCGATGCCCGGATCACCGGAATAGATATCTCGCCGAATCTCGTGACGCTGGCACGGGCGCGCCTGGAGGGACGGAGGAACCTTGCGTTCGTCGTCGGCGACGCCGTGCAGGAGGCGCCCCGTCACGGCCCGGCCCAGTTGCTGTTTTCCCGCCACGGGGTGATGTTCTTTCTCGATCCGGTCGCGGCGTTTGCGGCGCTCCATGCCGCCGCCGCGCCTGGCGCGCGCCTGATCTTTTCCTGCTTTCGTGCCATCGACCGAAATCCCTGGGCCGCGCTCGTCGCAACGGCCGCGGGTAGCGCACCGGCACCCGGTCGTCCCGACATGCCCGGGCCGTTCGCCTTTGCGGATCCTGCGCTGGTGACGCCGATCCTGACGGCGGCGGGCTGGAACGGCGTGACCTGTGCGCCAGTCGATTATGCGTATCGCGCGGGGCAGGGCGACGATCCGGTCGCCGATGCCGTCGCCTTCTTCACCCGGATCGGCCCGACCGCGCGGCTGCTGCACGACATGCCGGCCGGGGAGCGGCCTGCGACCCTGGCACGGGTCGAGGCCGTGCTCGCCGAGCATCGGAGTGGGGACACCGTCGAATTCCCCGCCGCGGCCTGGATATGGTCGGCACATGCCTGAGCTGGAGACGCCATGCCCCTGATCGTGCATCATCTCGAGAATTCCCGCTCGCAGCGCGTCCTCTGGCTGCTCGAGGAGTTGGAGCTGCCCTATGAGATCCAGCGCTACGAGCGGAACAAGGCGACGATGCTCGCCCCGCCCGAGCTTCGGCGGGTCCATCCGCTCGGCAAGTCGCCCGTGATCGAGGACGAGGGCAGAATCGTCGCCGAGACCGGCGCGATCGTCGAATATCTGGTCGAGAAGGCCGGCGGGCGGCTCGGCGTGCCCGGGCATCGCGAGGAGGCACTGCGCTATCGCCATTTCCTCCATTATGCCGAGGGCTCGCTGATGCCGCCGCTCTTCACCAAGCTGGTGCTCAGCCGCGTGCCGCTGCTCGGCAAGATGGCGCAGAAGAAGTTCCAGCCGATGATCGACGTCCATCTCGATTATGTCGAGGGTGCGCTTGCCGAGCGCGAATGGTTCGCGGGATCCGATTTCACCGCCGCCGACGTGATGATGAGCTTCCCGCTCGAAGCCGCGGTCAGCCGCGCCGCCGCAACCGAAGGCCGCCCGCATCTCGCCGCCTGGCTGGCGAAGATCCACGCCCGATCAGCCTATCAGGCGGCATTGAAGGCGGGCGGTCCCTATGCCTATGCTTGAGCTTGCAATGTAGGATTTGGCATGGTTGCCTCCGGCCGTCGGTGCTTGGCCGGCCGCTCTTTGACATGCGAGCATGCTAAATTCGGACGATCGACGTCGCGTAATAAAATTGCGAGATTGGGCGCGTTTCCGGGAAGTTGGTCAACTTAGCGGAACGCGCGCCTCCGCGTTCGCTCATCCGCCGAGATTGTCGGCGTCCTTGGTCGGCGCCGACCCCATTGGCTTGACCGCCGGCTCCGCCTCCTGCGGCGCATCAAGCTGGCCCTCCCAACGTGCCACCACGACGCTCGCCACCGCGTTGCCGATCACGTTGGTCGCGGTGCGGCCCATGTCGAGGAAATGGTCGACCGCGAGGATCAGCAGGATGCCCGCCTCGGGGATGTTGAAGTGCGAGAGCGTGCCGGTGATCACCACCAGGCTTGCGCGCGGCACGCCGGCGATGCCCTTGCTGGTGATCATCAGGATCAGCAGCATCTGGATCATCGTCGCCCAGTCGAGATGAATGCCATAGGCCTGGGCGATGAAGATCGACGCGAACGTCATGTACATCATCGATCCGTCCAGGTTGAACGAATAGCCGAGCGGCAGCACGAAGCTGGCGATGCGCGGCGGCACGCCGAACCGGTCGAGCGCGTCGAGCGTGCGCGGATAGGCGGCCTCGGACGAGGCGGTGGAGAAGCCGAGCAGGATCGGATCGCGCAGGTAGCGGACCAGCGTACCGGTGCGCCGACCCACGATCAGGAAGCAGGCGCCGAGCAGTACGGCCCAAAGCACGGCAAGGCCGATATAGAAGCTGCCCATGAAGAAGGCGAGGTCGCCCACCACGCTCAGCCCCTTGGTCGCCAGCGTCCGCGCTACCGCACAGAATACCGCGACCGGCGCGAACAGCATCACATAGCCGGTGACGGTAAGCATCACGGAGACCAGCGCTTCGAGCCCGTGCAACAGCGGCTTCGCTTTCTCGCCCACCGCCGCCATGCCCGCGCCGAAGAACAACGAGAAGATCACCAGCTGCAGGATGTCGTTGGTCGCCATCGCGTCGATCGCGGACGTCGGCACGATGTGCGTGAAGAACTTCGCGACGTCGAATGCCGCACGATCGACGCCGCTCGATGCGTTCACGGGTGGAAGTGGCAGGTGCAGGCCCACGCCCGGCTGGAGCAGGTTCACCAGGATCAAGCCGAGCGTCAGCGAGATCAGGCTGGCGCAGACGAACCAGAAAAAGGCCTTCAGCCCGACGCGCCCCACCGCGCTGCCGGTGCCCATATGGGCGATGCCGACGACGAGGGTCGAGACGACCAGCGGTGCGATGATCATCTTGATCAGATGGAGGAACATCTGGGTGGGGATATCGAGGCCGTAAGCGATGCTCTCCAGCCGCGCGCTGCCGGTGGCGCCATCGTCATAGGCAAGGTTCAGCCCCCAGCCGAGCAGCCCGCCGAGCAGCAGCCCTGCCAGAATGAACCATGTCAGTCGCTTGCCCACGCCAATCCCCGAATCCGTATGAGCGCGGCAAGGAAGGGGATTGTCGCCGCCGGGTCAAGGACCGTATCGATCGGGCAGGTGATTTCGCCGGAGACCTGCATGACCTTCCTCGCCCGCCGGCAGATGCTCGCCGCCGCTGCCGCGCTTCCGCTGCTGACCCTGCCTGGCGTGCTCCGTGCGGCCGAGCCGGACCTGTCCGAGCTGAAGGACCTCACCGGCGGCGCGCAGCCGATCTCGGCGGAGGAGCGCAGGGTGCGGATCGCCCGGGCGCAGACGCTGATGGCGGCGAACGGCATCGGCGCGGTGCTGATCGAACCGGGTTCGTCGCTGGTCTATTTCACCGGCATCCACTGGGGGCGCAGCGAGCGGCTGACCGCGGCGATCCTGCCGGTCGAGGGCGATCCCTGCATCGTCACGCCCTTCTTCGAGGAGCCGCGTACCCGCGAGACGCTGGACGTGCCGGCCGAGGTGCGGGTGTGGCAGGAGGACGAGGACCCGCTGGCGACCGTCGCCGGCTTCCTCAAGGATCGCAAGCTCGCCGGTCGGCCGATCGGCGTGGAGGAGACGGTCCGTTATTTCGCCGTCGACGGCCTGCAGCGCGCGCTGCCGGGAGCGAAGATCGTATCGGCGAACCCGGTCGTGCGCGGCTGCCGGATGGTCAAGACGCCCGCCGAGATCGCGCTGATGCAGCTCGCCACCGACGTGACGATCGCCGCCTATCGCTGGGTCCATCCGCGGGTCGAGAAGGGGATGCGCCAGCGCGACGTCTCGGCGCTGATGGACGCGGCCACGCAGAAGCTGGGCGGCGCGCCGGAGTTCAGCCTGGTGCTGGTCGGCGAAGGCGCGGCCTATCCGCACGGTACCAAGACGCCGTCGCCGGTCGCTGAAGGCAAGATCGTGCTGATGGACTGCGGCTGCACCGTCCAGGGCTACCAGTCGGACGTGTCGCGGACCTTCGTCTATGGCACGGCCTCCGCCGAGCAGCGCAAGGTCTGGGACCAGGTCGCGCACGGCCAGCAGGTCGCAATCGAGGCGGCGCGGCTGGGCGCGCCCGCCGGCAGCGTCGACGATGCGGTGCGCCGCTATTACACTTCGCTCGGTTATGGCCCGGACTACAAGCTCCCGGGCCTTTCGCACCGCACCGGCCACGGCATCGGCCTGGACGGGCACGAGCCGGTCAATCTCGTCCGCGGCGAGAAGACCGCGCTGGCGCCGGGCATGTGCTTCTCGAACGAGCCCGGCATCTACATCCCCGGCAGCTTCGGCGTCCGGATCGAGGATTGCTTCCACATGACCGAGGCGGGGCCGAAATGGTTCTCCACGCCGCCCCGGTCGATCGACGCGCCGTTCGGATAGGCGCCTGGTCGTGCTGCGCGCGCTGGCGATCCTGATCTTTCTCGTCACGGCGGTCGGCGTGACGGTCGTGCTGGCCGGGCATTTTCCGGGCGATCGGTGGCTGCTCCTGCGGCTGGCGATCGACCTGCTCCTGTCGTTCGTCGCGGTGCTGGTCCATGAGCTGGGCCATGCGGCGGCGGCATATCGCTTCGGGGCCGATATCCGCGCGATCGTGGTGCTGCCTTTCGAGCTTCGGCTGAAGCCGCGCCGCTGGCGGATGCAATGGCGCGCGGGAAAGGGCGACCTTGGCGGTTATGTCACCTACAGGCTCGATCGGATCGGCGCCCGGCGCAAGCACATGGCGATCGCCGCCGCCGGCCCGGGAGCGAACCTGCTCCTAGCGTTGGCGGCCGGCACGATCGCGGCGCAATTCGGCATTCAGACGTTTGCCGGCACGCTCCTCGGTGCGTTCGCTATCCTTTCGGCCGGAATGGGGCTCGTCAATCTGCTGCCGTACCAGGGCAGCGACGGCGCCCAAATCCTCCAGGGGTTCCGCGCGGGACACTGACGGACACGGATCAGTGTCCGGTCAGCGCCTGCATCGCGCGGAGCCAGAAGGGCCGGTAAAAGAGCCAGGTCGCGGTGATCTCGTTGCAGACGACCCAGAGGAATGCGGCGGTCCAGGCCGGATGAACGCGGCCGCGCGTAACCAGGTCATGGCCGCCGACTGCCAGCATCAGCCGCTTGTGCGCCGTCGGATCGCGCCGGGAAAGCAGGCCCGCAGCGAGCAATGCCGCCGAGCCCAGCACATTGGTGAGCTGCGTGCTCATGAAGCTGAGCTGCTCCGGCGGTGCCGCCTGGTCGGCGGTGTTGAGCACGATGACCGTAGCCGGCCCGAGCAGAAGCATCATCGGGAGGAGAAGCAGCGCGGCAAGGCCCAGCTTGCGGTGCAGCGCGACATTGCGCGTGCGAACGAGCAGCACCTGCGCCGCGAACAGCAGCAACCAGCCCGTGAAGGCCAGCGCATGGACATGGACGATCCAGGGGAAGCTCAGCCTTCCGGCCATCGCGCGCCGGGCCATGTCCAACCCGAACCCGCCCAGAATCGCGATCCAGATCGCAAGCAGCAGGATCAGGAAGAAATTGCGGTCCCATTTGTGAAAGGGGGCGAAGTGCCGCGCCGGTGCCGTAGCCATCGTCCGATCCCTCGATCGTCGCGCCCGGTCTAGCGCGTCCTCGGCATCTTATCGATTCGTATGCGCAACGATAGCGGTGATCGAAGTGTTTCGCTTGAGCGAAACGCCCGGCGCCCTTAAGTCGCACCCATGACTTCGACCAACGATATCCGCCGCAGCTTCCTCGACTATTTCGAAGGCCAGGGGCATGCCCGTGTGCCCAGCGCCCCGCTGGTGCCGCATAACGATCCGACGCTGATGTTCGTGAATGCCGGCATGGTGCCGTTCAAGAATGTCTTCACCGGCCTGGAGACTCGCCCCTATTCGACTGCGACGAGCAGCCAGAAGTGCGTCCGCGCCGGCGGCAAGCACAATGATCTCGACAATGTCGGCTATACCGCGCGCCACCACACCTTCTTCGAGATGCTCGGCAATTTCTCGTTCGGCGACTATTTCAAGGAGCAGGCGATCACCCATGCCTGGACCCTGCTGACCAAGGTCTGGGGCATTCCCGCCGAGAAGCTGACCGCCACCGTCTACCACACCGACGACCAGG
>JBEVLV010000023.1:0-28017 GCA_040508955.1 Sphingomonas sp.
CAGCGCGGGAACCGGTGGGCGCGCCGCCGTGCGAACCTCCTGCACGGCCGAAGCCGCCGCCGGCGGAGCCGATGCCTGAAGCCGGGGCAGCGCCGCCGGCGCCGCCGCGCTGAGCACCAGGCCCGATGCGGCAAGGCCTCCGACGATCCAGGTCGCCAGCCGCCCGCTCGCCGGCGTCGCCCGGCCGAGGCCCCCCAGCCGCATCTTGAGGAACGCGACGTCGCTCAGCGTGCACAGGGCTGTCGGCGCCTCGCTGCTCGCCTTGACCAGGATCCTGCCATAGGCGTGTCGCTGCGCGCCGCCCTCGGCCGCGATGACGTCCGCATCGCAGGCGAGCTCCTGGTCCTCGCGGAATAGGCGATAGGCAAGATGGGCGAGCGGATTGAACCAGTGCAGCGACAGCACGGTCGTCGCCGCCAGGTTGGCGAGAACGTCGTGCCGGCGGTGGTGCGTCAGTTCGTGCGCGATCGCCAGCCGCCGCTCCTCGGCATCGAACTGCACGCCGAAATCCGCCGGAAGGAAGACCGTGCGCCGCCAGATGCCCAGCGCGACCGGACCTTCTACACCGGTACTGTGCAGGATGTGCACGGCGCCCACGCGGCGCGGGATGCCGACGACGCCTGCCCGTGCCACCGCGACGAAGCGCGCATAGAGAAACAGCTGCCAGCCCAGATGCAGCGCCGCCCCGGCGAGCCACACCGCCACCAGGATCGCCGCCGTCGGAACGGCCGCCGTCGCCACTTCCCCGCCAAGGGGAAGGCCCACCGCCTCAGGCGCTGCAACGCTGCCGGCGGGCAGGAACGGCAGCGACGGCATCGCCAGGCGCAGCGCCGGAAACAGCCACAGCGCATAGACCAGTCCCGGCGCGACATGGCAGCGCAGGAACGGACGCAGCGCCATCACCGCCAGCATGAGCAGTGTGGACGCCGCAAGCGTTTGCACGATCCAGCCGGTCACGGCTTCAATGCCTTCAGCAGCGCCTCGATCTCGGCGATATCGTCCGGCGCCAGCGCGTTGCGGCGAGCGAGATGGGCAACCAGCGGCGCAGCGCGTCCACCGAAAAAGCCATCGAGGAGCCGGCTGGACTGTCCCGCAACGAACTCCTCGCGCGGCACGGCCGACCGATACAGGAAGCGGCGGCCATCCTCCTGCGTGACGATCGCTCCCTTGGCCACCAGGCGCGACAGCAGCGTCTTCACCGTACTGACGCTCCATCCCCGTTCCTGCCCGAATCGCTCGGCAAGCTCGGCCGCCGTGAGCGGCTCGCGCTCCCACAGCGCCTGGAGAATGGCCTGTTCGCTTTCGGTGATCCGTTCCACGTCGATTCCTCGTCTACAGCTGTAAACGTACTATCTACAATTGTAGACGTCAAGGACCCCTTGCAGCCCCTTGCTCTTATCGGCCGTCCACATTATTGCGCGCCGCAGCATCAAGAGTCGGGCCGACGCCCGGCACCAACCTGCTCCCCGAGCAAGGTGGTGCCTCCGTTCCAAGCGGAGGGATGTGGCCGGTCCGGCAACCAAACGGGATGAAGCCACGCCACGCGTCGAACCGTCTCCTGATCCCATCAGGAAAGAAGGCCAGTACGCGCGATGACCGAAGTTCAGCAGTTCGCCAGCGACAATTATGCCGGGATCTGTCCCGAGGCGTGGGATGCCATGCACGACGCCAATCGGGGCCACGCCCCGGCCTATGGCGACGATGATTGGACCCAGCGTGCCGCCGACGCCTTCCGCACCCTGTTCGCCACCGATTGCGACGTGTTCTTCGCGTTCAACGGCACCGCGGCCAATTCGCTCGCGCTCGCCTCGCTGTGCCAATCCTATCACAGCGTGATCTGTTCGTCGGTCGCGCATGTCGAGACCGACGAGTGCGGCGCGCCCGAATTCTTCTCGAACGGCTCGAAGCTGCTCGTCGCCCCCTCGCAGGACGGCAAGCTCACGCCCGAGGCCGTGCGCACGGTCGCGACCAGCCGCTCCGACATCCATTTCCCCAAGCCGCGCGTGGTGACGATCACCCAGCCGACCGAGACGGGCCAGGTCTACACCGTCGCCGAGATCCAGGCGCTGTCGGCGGTATGCCGCGAACTCGGCCTCAAGCTCCATATGGATGGCGCCCGCTTCGCCCATGCCTGCGCCGCGCTCGATTGCGATCCGGCCGATGTCACCTGGAAAGCCGGGGTCGACGTCCTGTGCTTCGGCGGCACCAAGAACGGCATGGCGGTCGGCGAGGCGGTGCTGTTCTTCGATCGGGCGCTGGCGCAGGACTTCGACTATCGCTGCAAGCAGGCTGGCCAGCTTGCCTCCAAGATGCGCTTCCTCGCCGCCCCCTGGGTCGGCATGCTCGAAAGCGGCGCCTGGCTGCGCAATGCCCGCCATGCCAATGGCTGCGCGTTGCTGCTCGCGGCGGAGATCTTCGACATACCGGGCATCGAGCTGATGTTCCCGGTCGAGGCGAACGGCGTGTTCCTGCGGGCGCCCGAAGCGGTGCTCCAGGGGCTGCGCGATCGCGGCTGGCGCTTCTACACCTTCATCGGCGGCGGCGCCCGGTTCATGTTCGCGTGGGACGCCGAACCGGATCGGGTGACGCAGCTCGCGACCGACATCCGTCGCGCCAGCGCGGAGGCCGGTGCGATCCGGGCAGCGGCCGCCTAGGGGATCGACATTCGAGGAAGCATCTCGGCGGACGCGATCCCCTTGCCCGTGCCGGCTCGCCCTGGCAGAAGCGACGCCGGACACCGCTCCATTCCGGGCAAGCGCACCGCCGCCCCTGCCCTTCCGCTTATCCTCATGGGAGACTGCGAGCGATGACCTCATCGATCTCGAACATCACGTTCGGCCGGCTGGCCGCGTCCGCCTTCACGCGCGACATCCAGAGGGCCCACGCCTTTTACCGCGACGTTCTGGGCTTCACGAAGGCCTTCGAGAACGGCAATCCGGTCGGCTTCATGATCCTCAAGAAGGACGACGCCGAATTGCATCTCAGCCTGGTCAAGGACCATGCACCCTCGACCACCAATGTCGCCGGCCTGCTGGTCGATGATGTCGATGCCCTGCACGACGTCCTCGTCGCGGCCGGGGTGCGGATCATCAAGTCGCTGACCGACAAGGACTACGGCCTGCGCGCCTTCGTCTTCGCCGATCTGGACGGCAACCGCATCGACGTCGGCCAGCCGATCGAGGGCACCGCGCCGGAGCCCCGGCGCTTCGAGAAGCGGAACCTGACGGGCGCCGGCTTCACCAGCTGCCGACTGGCGGACGCTGCCTTCGACAATGTAGATCTGTCGAAGGCCAGCTTCAGCAACGTCAATCTGAGCGGCGCGCGCCTGACCAATGTCGATCTCAGCGGCGTATCGATAGACGACGCCAGGATCGACGGTCTGACGATCTTCGGGATGGACATCCAGGCGCTGGTGCGGGCCGAACTGGCCAGGCAGCGCGACGACTAGCTCCTAGGCCGCCGGGCGGATCCAGGCTGGACGTCGCTCCAGCCTGGTCCCGCGCCCTACTTGCCGGGCGTCTCCGGCGCGGGGGCGTTGCCGGCGGGGGGCGGCGGCGGCGGGCCCATGCCGTGGTCGCCGCCGCCGTGGAAGCCACGGCCGTCCCGGCCGCGATGCGGGCCATGCCAGCGGTGCGGGCCGTGCCAGCGATGCCAGCCGTGCCACCGGTGGGGTCCGTGCCACCCGTGCAGCATCTCGGCACGGACGAGCTTGCCGTCCTTGTTGAGGTCGAGCTTTTCGAAGCGGGCCTTGGCGGCCTGCATCCATTCGGCCTCGGTGATGACGCCGTCGCCATTGCGGTCGATCCGGCCAAGGGGTCCATGTCCCGGGCCCGGTGCGGCGATGGCCACGCTGCCCGCGGCCATCGTCGCGACTGCGCTGGCAGCCGCCAGGGCCGCGAACTTCCACTTCACCTGCATCGTCGATCTCCTGCCCCGCATACATCGCGGTGCAGACAAGGATCGACGATCACCCTCTCGGCAATATTTCGTTTCGGGCGCGATTTTGTAGCAATTTGTCGTTCGGTCGGGTGGAAAACTAGCCGACGAACGCCCGCTCGATGACGAAATGGCCGGGCGAAGCGTTCGAGCCTTCCTCGAAGTCCTTTCCTTCCAGCATCGCAGCGAAGTCGCGGATCATCGCAGTGGAACCGCACAGCATCACCCGATCATGCTCGGGGTCGAGCTCGGGATGCCCGAGGACCGGTGGCTTGAACAGCCAGCCATTCTCGACCAGCTGCCCGATCCGGCCGGTGGTGCGGAACGGCTCGCGCGTCACCGTCGGGATATAGTGGAACTGGAGCAAAGCCTGTTCCTGCACCAGCGGATCGCTGGCGAGCTGCGCGGTCAGCTCGTCATGATAGGCCAGATCGCTTACCCGCCGCACGCAGTGCACCAGCACGATCTGCGAGAAGCGGTCGTAGATCTCGGGATCGCGCGCGATGCTCAGGAACGGTGCCAAGCCCGTCCCGGTCGAGAGCATGAACAGCCTTTTGCCGGGCAGCAGCGCATCGGCGACCAGCGTGCCCGTCGGCTTCTTGCCCAGATAGACATGGTCGTCCGGCCGGATCTGCTGCAGCTTCGAGGTCAGGGGTCCGCCGGGCACCTTGATCGAGAGGAACTCGAGCTCGTCCGACCAGGCCGGGCTGGCGATCGAATAGGCGCGCATCAGCGGGCGCTCGCCGTCCATCAGGCCGATCATCACGAACTCGCCCGAGCGGAAGCGGAAGCTTGCCGGGCGCTCGATCGCGAAGCTGAACAGATGCTCGTTCCAGTGTTTCACCCAGCGCACCGCCGCGGTGGCGAAGCTGGCATGATCGGGAAGCAGCGCCGGCGGGCGCGTATGCAGAGACATCGAAGATCCTTGTTACTGGTTAGAACCGCGCGGCACCGGAGTCCGCCGCAGCACATCGCACGACTCGAGCAGGCCGGCGATGAAGGCTTGAACGACGGCGGGCTTCACGAGCTGTGCCGCGATCCGCCCTACCAACGTTTCGTCCCTATCAGCAGCCGCATGGAACAGCGTCAATAGAATTGCTTCATCGTCATGAACCGTGCCGCAGCCCGGCCGGCCGAAGCGCAGTGGCCCCGTCCCTTCCGCGTTGAGCAGGAACATCGTCATGTTGAAGTCGCGCAGCAGATCGGCGACGCGCCAGCGCTCGAACGACGGACCCAGCGTGGCGCACGGGCATCGCTGTACCGCCATCGCTGCCACCCAACTCCGCATGGACCACAGGATCAGCTGGTCGCCGGGCGGCAGGCCGAGCACCGGCCGGTCAAGAAATCGATACACGCTGCCTCCGAGGAATTATTGCAACTAACTCGCAATAGCGCTTGCTAGCGATGCCCAGCAGGATCGTCAATCGCCATTGGCAAGGCGGCCTTACTCCGCCCGCCACAACAGAGGGGAACGGAGAAACGGTCCTGGAGCGGAATCCGGTAAGGTGCCGATCGGCGACGGCGCGCCTCGACCATACCCGAATATGACGCACACATTACACTTCCTCGTGCATTCCTTCGACGGGCGTCGACCAGATGCGCAGCGCCTCCTCTGCCTCTTCGGCATTTAGGTCGCCCACCGCACTGGTAATCCAGCAGGTTTCCCGCAGGACCGGCTCGATCGCGCACAGGCCGTGTGCCATGATCACCAGCGGCCCCTTGGCGACGATTACTTCACCGCTCCAACAGCCGGGATGATCCACGTCTTCGATCCGTCGGTGGATCTCCGCCGGAACGTCCATGGGTAAAAGGTGCATACATGCCCCAACCTTGGCGAGATCTTCGCAAACGTGCAGATCAAGGAATTGGTTCCCGCGAAGATCGCCCCGCAGCCCCTTCATTCCTTGGCGCAATTTTTTCTGCGAATGTCTTCGATCTGTCATCAGATTCTAAGGTCGCATTTACCATGAGGCTCTAGCGAGGATCGCGATGTTCCAGCCCCATCGCCTACGCGCTCCGGCCGACCCGACATTCCTTTCGCACTGGCTCACCGCCGGCGAGCGGGCCGCGCCGTCGCTACCCCAGGGCGCGTCGATCGGCGATGCCGTCCGCGCGTTCCAGGAGGATCTCTCGCTGCGGCTGCTGCCCGTGGTCGATGCGGCACAGCGCCCGGTAGGCGCGGTGTTCGAGAAGGACGTACGACGCCTGCTCCTCAACCCCTTCGGCCATGCGCTGATGCGCAATCCGGCCTATGGCGGCCGGCTCAAGGCACTTGTCCGCTCCTGCCCCGTCGCCGATGCCTCGCTCGATCCCGAGGCCTTGGTCGATGCCTATACCGCCGAGGACGGGCACGAGGGCATGATCCTCACCCGTGGCGGCCAGCTCTTCGCCGTGATCGGCAACCGCCGCCTGATCCAGCTCGCCGCCGAGCGCCAGGTCCAGGCCGCCGAGCGCCGCCTCAACCGCGCCCGCCGGATCGAGGTCGCCAGCGAACGGCTCGAGAACGAGGTCGGCTCGCTCACCGCCAAGCTGCGAGGCCTCGCCGCCACGCTCCAGCAGAGCGCCGTCGCCACCGTCGAGCGGGCGACCGGCAACAGCGCCTCCGCCACCGCGCTCGCCGCCGCGGTCGCCCAGAATCACGATAACCTCGCCGCGATCGCCGCCGAATCCGACGAGCTCGCGATGACGCTCGACACGATCGGCCAGAGCACCATCGCTGCCAAGGCATCGGCCGCGCACGCCGTCCACCTGGTCGACGACAGCCGCACCCGCACCGCCGAGCTCGGCGCCTTCGCCCAGACCGTCGGCAGCGTCACCGCGATCATCGGCGAGATCGCCGGCCGGGTGAACCTGCTCGCGCTCAACGCCTCGATCGAAGCCGCCCGCGCGGGTCAGGCCGGCGCCGGCTTCACCGTCGTCGCCAACGAGGTGAAGGCGCTCGCCGGCCAGGTCGGCGATGCCGCCGAGACGGTCACCGCGCATGTCGCCGACATCCGCCGCGCGGTCGACCTCGTCACCGCCAACCATGCCCGGGTAGAGGCCGCGATCGTCGCGATCGCCGACCTTTCCTCCGATGTCGAGCAGGCCGTGCGCGGCCAGCAGTCCGCCACGCGCACGATCGCGCACAATGTCAGCGAGAGCGTCCAGGGCACGATGGGCGTCCAGTACGATATCGAGGCGATCGGCGCAGCCTCCGTGGCCGCCTCGCGCAGCGCCGTCGATATCGAGCAGCTCGCCGCAAGCCTGTTCTCGGGCGCCGAGGCGCTTTCGAACGGCGTCGATCGCTTCCTCGGCGAGATCCGCACCCACTGACCTGCCGCGCAATCGGGCAGCAGCCCCATCCCTGCCCGTTTGTTAGGCAGTTCTTAGCCGTTGCGCCGGGCACCCCCGGAGGACTAGCCTAGGGCAACCGCTCTGGCACGGGACGTGCTAGTCGCGCGGCAGGGCATTCGGCGTATCCCCGGGGGACCAAGTGAAAAAAATCGAAGCGATCATCAAGCCGTTCAAGCTCGATGAAGTGAAGGAAGCGCTCCACGAAGTGGGCGTTTCGGGCATCACCGTCACCGAGGCCAAGGGCTTTGGCCGCCAGAAGGGACATACCGAGCTCTATCGCGGCGCCGAATATGTCGTCGATTTCCTGCCCAAGGTGAAGCTCGAGGTCGTCGTCGAGGATGCCCTCGCCGATCGCGTGGTCGAGGCGGTCGCCGCGGCGGCCCAGACCGGCCGTATCGGCGACGGCAAGATCTTCGTGATCCCGGTCGAGACCGCGCTTCGCATCCGCACCGGCGAACGCAACGAAAACGCGATTTGACGCGGCGCAGCATCATAGCGATGCTGCATCCGCACAGGTAATTTAATTGCCCGATTCGTCGGGCCCAAGCACGAAGACGAAAGGGTTTTGCGATGGCGAATTCGGCCAATGACGTCCTGAAGATGGTCAAGGAGAACGAGGTCGAGTGGATCGATCTCCGCTTCACCGACCCCAAGGGCAAGTGGCAGCACCTGACCATGGTCGCGGGCGTGATCGGCGAGGACGAGCTGACCGACGGCCTGATGTTCGACGGTTCCTCGATCGAGGGCTGGAAGGCGATCAACGAGTCGGACATGATCCTGAAGCCGGATCTCGACGCCGTCTGGATGGACCCCTTCTCGGCCACCCCGATGCTGATCCTGGTCTGCGACATCGTCGAGCCCTCGACCGGCGAACTCTACGCCCGCGATCCGCGCTCGACCGCCAAGCGCTCGGAAGCCTATCTCAAGACGCTGGGCATCGGCGACACCGTCTATGTCGGCCCCGAGGCCGAGTTCTTCATGTTCGACGACGTCCGCTTCGAGAACAGCTATTCGACCAGCTATTACGCGATCGACGATATCGAGCTGCCGGGCAATTCGGGCAAGGAATATGAGGCCGGCAACCTCGGCCACCGTCCGCGCGCCAAGGGCGGCTATTTCCCCGTCGCCCCGGTCGACTCGGCCGTCGACATCCGCGGCGAGATGGTCGCGACGATGCTCGAGATGGGCCTGCCCTGCGACAAGCACCACCACGAGGTTGCCGCGGCGCAGCACGAGCTCGGCCTGACCTTCGGCACGCTGGTCCAGACCGCCGACCGCATGCAGATCTACAAGTATGTCGTGCACCAGGTCGCCCAGGCCTATGGCAAGACCGCGACCTTCATGCCGAAGCCGATCAAGGAGGATAACGGCTCGGGCATGCACACCCACATCTCGATCTGGGATGGCAAGAACCCGCTGTTCGCCGGCAACGGCTATGCGGGCCTGAGCGACATGTGCCTCTATTTCATCGGCGGCGTCATCAAGCACGCCAAGGCGCTCAACGCCTTCACCAATCCGTCGACCAACAGCTACAAGCGCCTGGTTCCCGGCTATGAGGCGCCGGTGCTGCTCGCCTATTCGAGCCGCAACCGCTCGGCCTCGTGCCGCATCCCTTACGGCGCGGGCAGCAAGGCCAAGCGCGTCGAGTTCCGCTTCCCGGACGCGCTCGCCAATCCGTATCTCTGCTACGCAGCACTGCTGATGGCCGGCCTGGACGGCATCCAGAACAAGATCCATCCGGGCGAGCCGATGGACAAGAACCTGTACGACCTGCCGCCGGCCGAGCTGGCCGAAGTCCCCACCGTGTGCGGCTCGCTGCGCGAAGCGCTCGACAGCCTCGAGGCGGACATGGACTTCCTGCTCAAGGGCGACGTGTTCACCAAGGACCAGATCGAGGCCTATGTCGAGATCAAGCGCGCCGACGTCGCCCGCTGGGAAATGACGCCGTCGCCGGTCGAATACGACATGTACTACAGCGCGTAAGCGCTGCGGCTCAGGCTGAGAAAAAGGGCGTCCGGAGCGATCCGGGCGCCTTTTTCCTTGGCGCCCCCTCCGGTGCGTCAGCGCGCGGCCCAGCTACACGCGCACCCGAATATCGCTGCAGCCATCCGCGTCGAGTCCCGCGCTCGCGATGCGGCAGTCCGGGAGATCGCCGAGCTCCGCCGGCAGGAACCCGAGCAGGTGGCCGCGCCAGCGCACCATCTTGCTCGACACGGTGCACGGGTCCCCCGGCCGCATCTCGGCCAGCCAGAGCATGCCCTGGCCAAGGTCGGTCCGATCGAGGCGGGCCGAAGCCTCGGCCCAGCCGGGCAGCCCGGCGACCGCCGCCCCCGCCATCCATGTCCGCCGGCTCATCATACCGGCAGCCTCCTGGCCGCCGTAAGGCGCTCGGCGAGTGCCGGCTCCACGGTGCGGCACGCGGCCAGCCACCGGTCGAGCGGGCCGTCGATGCCACGCCGCGCAAGATAATAGCTCATCAGCCCGTTCCACCTCCTCGACATGGGCCGCGCCGCGCCCGGGAAGCTGTCCGTCAATATCTGTTCGGCGCCGAGCACGCTCGACCGTGCAAGCGTGGTCCGCGCCGCGACTCCGCCCAGCAGTGCGCCGGGCGACCCGGCGTGCGCCAACAGGTTCCGGATCGTCGCCTGGTCGAGCGCGCCGGCATCGGACAACAGCACCGAGCAGACATGCCCGGTCCAGGCGGCGTCGGCGTTGCGCGAGGCTGCGACGGTGTCGCCCAATTTGCGCTTCGTTGCCGACAGTCCGGCCAGATAGCCGCTGTCGACCGGCCCGTCCGCAGCCCTGAGGCGCAGCACCGCGTTCCTGCGTGCCTGCCAGAGCTTCCGCAGCAGCGGGGACAGGTCAACCGCGTCGATGGTTCCGCCCAGTGCCGCGCGCAGCCGCCCGAAAACCTGACGCGGCGTGAGATCGGGGAGCAGTGCGATGTTCAATTCCTCGCTGTCCGACAGGATCATTCCGTCCATGATATTGCACTCGGCGGTGCCGCGGATCGTGAAATAGGGTGTTTCCTGGACATCGAAGTCGACTTTCGGCGGGTCTCCGGACCAATCGGAGCCGTCACCGTCGCCGCGTACCGACGCGACCTTGTCGAAGCAGGCGTCCTGGATGTTCGCGATGATCTCGGCGCCTTTGAGCCCCGTGACGGTGCTGGCGAAGCCGGCTGCCTTCAACAGCTGCTGAACCGTCGCCGCGTGCGACGCGTCGAAAATGATATATTCGTCGCGGACACGATAGAAATCGACTCTGCGGGCGAGCAAGGCGCAGTCGATCGGCTCGAAATAATAGTTGAGGAGGAAAGCCCAGCCGTCGTCCGCACTCGGCAATCCCTGTCCGCTTCCATAGCAGCTTCCGATGAACGCCAGGTCTTCGGGATCGGCGCCGAACCGGGAAAGCGTCGCGCTCAACCTGCTCCACTGCATGTTCTGTGACGCGGCCTGCACGTCGACGATGATAAGCCGCCCGCCCGAAAACAGCGCCCGCGCGCTGAGTACATTGCTGACCGTCGCTATGCCTTCATACGGCGCGGAAAACCGCTCCGTGCCGCCAGGGTTGTAGCGAAAGCCGACCACCCGGTCCCGCGGCAGTCCGGCGCGGATGCGGGGTGCGATCCGCAGCGTCGCCGCAGCCGCGACCACCCGCAGCCCGGGCGGCAGCGACAAGCCACGCAAGATCGAGCTGCTCGCGCGCGGAAGACGGAACTGCAGCGAGCCGAACGGCGCCGACGCCAGCCGGCGCACGAGCGCGGCGGCCGCGGCAGGCTGGCCGAGCTGCGCCTTGAGGTCATCGAAATAGACGGGGTCGGGCACCCAATCGTCATATTGATCGTGATCGACCACCGTCCGCGCCGCATCGGCGAGCGCGGCATCGCTGAGACGGTCCATATAGCTCATCGTCCGGTCTCCAGCAGCTTGCGCCAGTCGAAGGTTGCGGCGCGTTCGGCAAAGGTGCCGATGCCGATCATCAGCACCAGCCCCACGGAAAAGCCCTGCATCGGCGACAGCCCCGCCCCGCCGAGATTCCCCAGCCCGAACGTCGCCAGCAACCCCGCCGCGCCGGTCGCCGCGAGCGCGGCGAGCCCGGCCAGATATCCAGGTGTCGGTCGCCTGTGACATATCCAGGCGGCAAGGCAGCCCGCGGCGAAGCACGACAGGCCCAGGGCCAGCCCGCTCCTGAACGGCGAAAGCGGGGGCTCGCCAGCGGGCAGGCTCTCACGCACGGCGCCGGTGAAGGCATCGCGATTGCGCTTTCCGCCATCGCCCAGCGCATAGAGGCCGAACAGCACATCGAGGGGGTCACCGGGCTGCAGTCCCGCCGCGGCTTCCGCCAGCGCGGTTTGCCAAAACAGCACCGCGCCACGGTCGCGCGATCCGTCACTCGAATCGAGCTTGAATGGAATCCGCGGGATCGCCACCTGCGTCGCCGAAATTCGTCGTGCCTCTGCGCGCGCACGCCGGACGAGCTGGCGGGCAGATTCGGCGATCTCGTCCTTCTGCGCCGGCTGGTCGGGCGAAGCGCATAGGAACATCAGGCTGGCGATTCCCGTGCGGCGCAGCGGGTGCTGCGCATCAAGATCGAACGGCGCGACAGTGCCCAACGGCTTGCCCGATTGCACCGCCATCGCATCGAACAGCTGCGTGCCATGGTCACCGGGCATTTCCTGCCCCCGCAGGACCTGTTGGAGACGCCGTGCGAGCGTGATCCGCCAGGTCGACCGCTCCCCTCTCAGATCGCAGGTCAGCGGAATGACTACGATGCGATCGGCGCGGAGCCGCCCGCCCGGCTCGGCGAGCAGATCGCGCATCGTCCAGGACACGGAGGATCGGCCGAACGACGACAGGATGCTTTCATTTACCTTGCCGGAAAGTCCCGCGCTGTTCGTCCGCGCTGCGGATGCGAGACCGCCCGGAAGCAGACAAATAAATAGCGCAAACGCTCCTGCGCCCGCAGAAGCCAGCAGAAATCGCAGATCGCGATTCGGCATCATTCATGCTCCTCCGGGGAAGTATCTCCCGGCATTTCATGATGAATTTTTACGCAAACTGCTGTCGATCTGATGAATCGACTTTGCCATTGCACAGGATTTCTTACTTCGATGCCGCTTTCGTCAAGCGGTTATTTCACTGGATGACGGGTGCCCTTTCACCGCCCCCTGCCGATTGCCGCTCGCCACACGCAGTGCTAGCGCACCGAAATCGGAGGTGTCTTATGTCGCTCAATCGCTTCGCCGTTATTCTCCTGTTCGCAGCTTCAAGCGCTGCCATCGCCCAGTCCGCGCTCGCCCAGACCAGCACCGCCTCTGCCGCCCCAGCCCCCACCAAGCCCAGATACGGCACCTGGGGCGTCGATTACGGCACGATGGACATGTCGGTGAAGCCCGGCGACGACTTCTTCCGCTTCGCCGAGGGCAGCTGGCTGCGTGACGCGCCGATCGCCGCGGACAAGTCGCGCGCCGGCTATAATTACGAGCTGCCCGACGAGACCGAGATCGAGGTGCGCAAAATCGTCGAGGGCGCCGGTGCGAACCCGTCCGATCCGGTGCTGCGCCAGGTCGGCGACTTCTACGCCGCATGGATGGACGCCGCCGGGATCGAGGCGCGCGGCACGGCGCCGCTCAAGCCCTGGCTCGCCCGCATCGCCGCGGTGAAGACCCGCCGGGACCTCAACCTGCTGATGGCCGAGACCGGCTATGCCGGACCGATCGGCATCGGCATCGACGCCGACGAGAAGAACCCCACCCAATATGTCGTGATGGCCGGCCAGGCCCGGCTCGGCCTGCCGACCCGCGACTATTATCTCCTCGCCGGCGAGAAGTACGACACCATCCGTAAGGCGTACCGCGCCTATATCGTCCGCATCCAGGAGCTCGCCGGCATCCCCGACGCAGCCGCCAAGGCCGATGCGATCCTCGCGCTCGAGACCCGGCTCTCGCAGGACCAGTGGACGCCCGAGGCGCGGCGCGATCCGCAAAAGACCTACAACCCGATGACCCGTGCCGAGCTGGCGAAGCTCGCCCCGCAGTTCGACTGGGACGCCACGCTCGCCCATGTCGGCCTGGGCGCGATGCCGACGGTGATCATCCGCGAGCCTAGCGCCGTGGCCGCGGCGGGCAAGCGGATGGACGACGTGCCCCTCGCCACCTGGAAGGACTATGTCGCGTTCCGCTTCCTCAGCGACCATGCACAATATCTGCCCAAGGCGTTCGACGACGCCCGCTTCGATTTCTACAGCCACACGCTGCAGGACGTGGCGATCCAGTCCGATCGCTGGAAGCGCGGCGTGCGCCTGCTCGACGCCAATCTGGGCGAGGCGGTCGGCAAGATCTACGCCGACAAGCATTGGACCAGGGACACCGAGCAGCAGATGGGCGAGCTGATCGGCGATCTGCGCGCCGCCTATGCCGACAAGATCGAACATGCCGCCTGGATGGACGACGCGACCCGCAAGGAAGCGCTCGCCAAGCTCGCCGCCTTCGATCCGCGGATCGGGCATCCGGTGAAATATATCGACTATTCGAGCATGAAGGTCAGCCGCGCCGATCCGCTCGCCAATGCGATGGCGGCCGAGGATTTCGGCTGGAAGCTCCAGCTCTCCCGCCTCGGCAAGCCGGTCGACCGCACGCTGTGGGACATGAACGTCCAGGAGGTGAACGCCTATTACAACCCGGTGATGAACCAGGTGACCTTCCCCGCCGGCATCCTCCAGCCGCCCTTCTTCGATCCCGCCGCGGATCCGGCGGTCAATTATGGCGAGACCGGCGCGACGATCGGCCATGAGATGGGCCATGGCTTCGACGACGAGGGCCGCCAGTATGACGCGACCGGCAAGCTGCGCGACTGGTGGACCAAGGAATCGGCGGACCGCTACACCACCCACGCCCAGGCCTTGGTCAAGCAGTTCGACGGGTACGAGCCGATCCCCGGCGTCCACATCAAGGGCCAGCTCACCTTGGGCGAGAATCTCGGCGATCTGGGCGGGCTGGAGGCGGCCTATGCCGCCTATCGCCGCTACGTCGCCCGGCACGGCGAACCCGCGGTGATCGACGGCTATACCGGCGACCAGCGCTTCTTCCTCGCCTATGCCCAGAGCTGGCAGGGCAAGGCGCGCGAGGGTGCGCTGCGGGCGCAATTGCTGTCGAACCCGCACAGCCCGGAGGAGTATCGCGTCAACGGCATCGTCCGGAACATGGACGCCTGGTACGCCGCGTTCGCCGTCAAGCCGGGCGACAAGCTCTACCTCGCCCCCACGGATCGCGTGCACGTCTGGTAAGGCGGGAAGCGCCCGGCTCCGGCGGGCCGGGCGCCCCTGGCCCTAGCGGCCGCCGATCTTCAGGCTCAGCGCCGCGCCGATCATCCGCGGCTCGCCCGCGATGAAGGTCGGCAGGCCCAGCGCGTCGCCGGTGTTGCCCGCATCCTTGATGTATTTCTGGTCGAACAGGTTGGTGACGAAGCCTTCCAGCTTCCAGCGCCCGTTGGCGGTCTCGACCCCGACGCGGATATCGGCGAGCGCATAGCTCTTCTGGGTTTCGTCCTGCACCAGGTCGGGGATCAGGTTGGCGGTCTGGAGCCGCGGCAGGTCGTTGTCGTCGTCGAAGAAGACGTTCGACTGCCAGGTGACGCTCGGGGTGATATCGATCTGCACAGGGCCCGCGGGCACCTTCAGCGCGACGCCGAACGAGACGCTGTGATCGGGCGAGAGGCGGAAATGATTGCCCTCCCGCGCTCCGGTCGAGAAACGGCTATGATTATAGGCATAGGTACCGAATACGTCGGCCCAGCGCGCCGGCTTCCAGGTGAACTGGCCCTCGAAGCCATAACTCTCCGCCTTGCCGGCGTTGATGGTGACGAACTGCGTTCCCTGCTGCTCGGTCGTCTGGAAGTTCGAGTAATTGTAGTAGAAGACCGCGCCGTCGAGGAACAGCGTGCGGTTGGCGAGCGCGGTCTTGATGCCCGCCTCGTAGCTGTCGACCGTCTCGGACGGCAGCACGCTGAACTTCGGCGCACCGCCCGGCGCGGAGGGCGAGGCGACGCTCAGGATTTCGGGTCGGCGGCCGCGGGCATAATTGGCGTAGAGATTGGCGTCGGCGCTCAGCTCGTAGCGGGCGGTGGCGCGCCAGGTGAAGCCGCTGTCGGTCAACCCCTGGTCGTAGCGCTGGCCGTTGATCCCGGTCGGCTGGAGGCCCAAGCCGAACAGCGGCACCGGATAGCCGGCTGAGGGCGGGATGTTGGCCGCGCCGGGCGCCGCGAGCGCGCCGAGCAGCTGTTGCGTCGTCGCCGGGCTGGTGCCGAGCAGGGACAGCGCGCCAATGAACCCGCCCAGGATCGAACGGCCGTTGACCACCGCCGCCTGGAAGCCCGTGGTCTTGTCGTCATGGCTCCAGCGGATGCCGCCGCCGACCTCGAACCGGTCGGTCACTTTGAAACTGACATCGCCGAACAGGTCCCAGCTCTCGGTGGTGGCGAAGTTGGTGCTCGTCTCGATATGCCCCGGCTGGAGATTGGCGGCGATCGCCCGCGCCAGCGGCGTCGGCAGCAGCGCGGCGGTCTGCGCCGCCGCCTGCCCCTGGGCTTGCGCCTGGCTGAGCCCGGCGGCGAGGAAGGCCTTGGTCAGCTGGTCGTTCAGCACGCCCTGGAGCAGCTGCCCGGTAAAGGCGGTGTTCGAGAACAGGGCCAGCGGCGCGGGATCGGCCGCCGGCCGGCCGGGGATCAGCCCCCCGCCGTTCAGCGTGTTGGTCAGCCGCGCCAGCGCGAGCCGCTCGTCGAACTGGGTGGGCGCGCGCTGCAGCCCGCTTTCCTTGAAATAGGTGCCGCCGGCGAACGCGGTCAGCCGGTCGTTCGAATAGGTGAGGCGCAGCGTGCCCATCGTCTGGTCGCCCTGCGCATCCTCGGCGGCGGTCAGCACCGGCAGCGAGATGCCGTCGGCATCGAAGATCTCGGTGCCGGCGAACTTGCGGTACGATCCGATCGCGTTGAGCGAGAGCGCGCTCGAAATCTCGTAATTGGCGATGCCGGTCACGCCCCACACGTCACGGTCGAGCCCGAGCGGGCGGCCGCCCTCGAAGCCCTGCCCCGCAACCAGCGCTGCGCCCGAATTGCGGCCGCGATCGCCGAGCACCGCGCCGGTCACCGGATCGGTCGGATCATAGGCGATCGACTTGAACGACGTGCCGCTCGCCTTGTCATGCTGGTAGTTGCCGATCAGGTCGAAGGTCAGCGCGCCGGGCGCCCAGCGCAGCGAGCCGCGTACCGCTTCGGACTTGATGCCGTTATAGTCGGGCCCGCCGAGCAGATTGTCGACATAGCCGTCGCGCTCCTTGATCCGCGACGCGACACGCAGGCCGACATTGCCGCCGAGCGGCATGTTGATCGTCGCATCGACGCGGTAGCGGCCGAAATCGCCCGCCTCGGCATAGAGATAGCCATAGCCGTTCTCGGGATCGGCCTTGTTCTGCACCAGGTTGACCGCGCCGATCAGTGCGCCGCGGCCATAGAGCGTCGATTGCGGACCCTTGGCGATCTCGACGCGCTCCATGTCGAACAGCTCGACATAGGAGCCGCGCGACTTGGAGATCGACACGCCGTCCTGGAAGACCGAGACGCGCGGCTCGTTATAGGCAGTGCCCGAATCCGAAGTGATGCCGCGCATCACGAAGCCCGGATTGTTCGGCGACTGGTTCTGCACGTCGAAGCCGGGGACGAACTGGCCGAGCTTGTCGAACTCGGTGATGCCCATCTGCTGCAGGAATTCGCCCTTATAGGCGGTCAGCGCGAACGGCACCTCCATCGCCGACTGTTCGCGGAGCTGCGCGGTGACGACGATCTCGTCCGAAGCTTCCGGGGCGGCTACCTGTTGCGGGGCGGCATCCTGAGCCAGCGCGGAAAAGCTGGATAGAGCGAGCGCGAACGGACTGGCGAACGCGAGCGACGCGATACGGATCAACATGGAAACCCCCTGTGTTCGGGACGGTTTACCGCCCCTGTTCCGCGCAGGGTTGCGCCAGCTTGATTACAAACATGTTGCGCCGCACCAAATCATTTTCGCATCATTCGATCGTTGGCACGGCGGAACGAATCCGCCCGCAATCGCGTTGGTTCGCAACCGAAGTTCAGGGGATTGCCATGCGTACCGGGACGGCATTGGGCGTGTTGATGCTGCTCGCGGCGTGCAGCAGCGGCGGTGACGGCGGTGGCAGTGGCGGTGGCGCCGCGCCCTCTCCCACCCCGACGCCTGCCAACACCGCCCCGACCTTTACCTCGGCCGCCAGTGCCACCGTGGCGGAGAACACCACCGGCGTCGTCTATCAGGCGACCGCCACCGACGCCCAGGCCAATCCGATCACCTTCTCGATCGCCGGCGGCGCCGATGCCGCACTCTTCGCGATCACCGCGGCGGGCGCGCTGACCTTCATCCATGCGCCCGATTTCGAAGCCCCGGCCGATGCCGGGGCGAACAATGTCTACAATGTCCAGCTCCGTGCCAGCGACGGCACCGTGTCGTCGACGCTCGATCTCGTGGTAACCGTTACCGATGCCGGGGAGACTGTGCGCGTGCGGCGCATCGCGACCCGGCTCAGCCAGCCGCTCTTCGTCGCACCGGTGCCCGGCAACAACGACCGCGTCTTCGTCGTGGGCAAGACCGGAACGGTCTATTATCTCACGCCCTCCACCGGCGCGGTCACCACCGCCTTCACCGTCGGCAATCTCTCGACCGATGGCGAGCGCGGGCTGCTCGGCTTGGCGGCGCGGCCGGACTTCGCGACCTCGAACGTGGTCTTCGTCCACGCCACCGCGCCCGACGGTACCATCGAGATCCGCGAATATACGATCGGCAGCGCCGGCTACCGCACCGTGCTCACCGTCCCCCATCCCGGTGCGAACAATCACAATGGCGGCTGGATCGCCTTCGGCCCGGACGGCTATCTGTACGACACCACCGGCGACGGCGGCACGGGTGGCAACAATGCGCAGGACGCGAGTTCGCGGCTCGGCAAGATCCTGCGCATCAAGATCGACACGACGCCCGGATCGACCACACCGTTCGGGCCGGCTCCGGGCAACCCGTTCCTCGCGGGCGGCGGCGATCCCTATGTCTTCGCGCTCGGGCTGCGCAATCCGTTCCGCAATTCGTTCGACGGCAACCGGCTTATCATCGGCGATGTCGGCGAGGGTTCGATCGAGGAGATCGACATCGTCGGCATCGACCAGCCCGGGCTCAACTTCGGCTGGCCCTTCATGGAGGGCACAAGGGTCAACCGCAGCGGCGCGCCCGCCGGCCTGACGGGCCCGGTCTCCGAATATCCGCACGGCAACGGCGCGCAGCAAGGCAGCACGGTGATCGGCGGCTATGTCTATCGTGGCGGCATCGCGGCGCTGCAGGGGAGCTATGTCTTCGGCGACTATATCAGCAAGAATATCTGGACGATCCCGGCCACTTCACTGGTTCCCGGCGCGGTGCTGCCCGCCAGCAGCTATGTCCGACGCAATCCCGATTTCGTGCCCGACACCGGTACGATCGACCAGCTCGTGTCGTTCGGGACCGACGGCGCGAACAATCTCTATCTGGTCGATATCGACGGCGACGTCTTCTTCGTCGATCCCGATCCGCGCTTCCCCCTCTAAAGGCGGCTTGCAAGCGCACACCCGTCCCGCCATCTAGGATTCCATACCGGAAATTCTAAACGGAGGCGGGGATGCGCAGCTACCTCAAGCACTATATCGACGGCGCCTGGATCGAGAGCGACGGCGGGACCCGGCACGAGGTGATCAACCCGGCCACCGAGGCGCCCGTTACCGAGATCACGCTCGGCTCGCAGGCCGATGTCGACAAGGCCGTCGCCGCGGCGACACGCGCCTTCGAGAGCTTCTCGCGCTGCTCGATCGAGGACCGCATCGCGCTGATCGAGCGCATCCTCGACGCCTACAAGCTCCGCGCCGGCGATATGGCCGAGGCGATCAGCCTGGAGATGGGCGCCCCGCTAAGCTTGGCCAGGACCGCGCAGGTCGGCTCCGGCATCGGCCACTTCAAGGCCGCGATCGAGGCGCTCCGCACCTTCCAATTCGAGGAGCAGATCGGCAACAGCCTGGTCGTCCATGAAGCGATCGGCGTCGTCGCGATGATCACGCCGTGGAACTGGCCGCTCAACCAGATCGTCTCCAAGGTCGCCCCTGCGCTCGCCGCTGGCTGCACCATGGTGCTAAAGCCCAGCGAGGAGGCCCCGAGCGTCGCCGCGATCTTCGCCGAGGTGCTCGAAGCCGCCGGCGTGCCCGCGGGCGTGTTCAACCTTGTCCAGGGCGACGGCCCGGGCGTCGGTACCGCGCTCAGCCGACATCCGCGGGTGGCGATGGTCAGCTTCACTGGCTCGACCCGGGCGGGCGTGCTCGTCGCCAAGAACGCCGCCGATACGGTCAAACGCGTCCATCAGGAATTGGGCGGCAAATCCCCCTCGGTCGTGCTCGAAGGCGCCGATCTGAGCCGCGCCGTGCCGGGCACGCTGGCGAGCGTGCTGATGAACTCGGGCCAGAGCTGTATCGCTCCCACCCGCCTGCTCGTGCCCAAGGCACTCCAGGCCGAAGTCACCGCACGCGCGGCGGAAATCATGAAGGCGACCCGGACCGGCGATCCGGCCGAGGAGGGCCGGCACATCGGCCCGCTCGTCAACAAGGCGCAGTGGGACAAGGTCCAGGGCCTGATCGCCAAGGGGCTGGAGGAAGGCGCGAATCTGGAGACCGGCGGCCCCGGCCGCCCCGACGGCATCGAGACCGGCTATTTCGTCAGGCCGACGCTGTTCTCCGGCGTACGCAACGACATGACGATCGCCCGCGAGGAGATCTTCGGGCCGGTCGTCACGATCATTCCCTATGAGGATGAGGAGGATGCGATCCGCATCGCCAACGATACCGAATACGGCCTGTCCGCGGTGCTGTTCGGCGATGCCGAGGGCATCAGGCGCGTCGCCCCGCGCCTGCGCGCCGGCATGGTCTATGTGAATGGCGGCCAGCCCGATCCGACCTTGCCCTTCGGCGGCTACAAGCAGAGCGGCAATGGCCGCGAGCACGGCAAGTTTGGGCTGGCGGAGTTCCTCGAGGTGAAGGCGGTGGTGGGGGCTTTGGCCTGACGATCAATCCGCGCTCGGCGTCAATATGGTCGATCCGGTCGTCTGCCCGGCCTCTAGCGCGCGGTGGGCATCGGCCGCATCTTCGAGCGCGAACCGCTGGCCGATCTCCGCTTTGACTGCGCCGCTTTCCAGCATCGCGAACAGGCGGCCCACCCCCGCCGCCCGCTCCTCGGGCGTGACATAGTAGTCGAACAGCTTCGGCCGAGTGACGAACAGCGAGCCATGATTGTTGAGCGTTCCCAGATTGACACCTTCCACCGGCCCGCTGGCGTTGCCGTAGCTCACGATCAGCCCACGCCGCGCGGTCGCCGCGAGGGACGCCTCCCATGTCGCCTTGCCGATCCCGTCCAGCACGGCCGGCACGCCCGCCCCGCCGGTAATCTCCCGTACCCTCGCCGCGACGTCGTCCTCGCGCGAATGCAAGACGTGATCCACGCCCGCCGCCCTGGCGACCTCGAACTTCGCCTCGCTGCCGACGGTGCCGATGACGGTCGCGCCGATCGCCTTCAACCATTGCACGGCGATCTGTCCGACGCCGCCGGCGGCCGCATGCACCAGCACCGTCCAGCCGGGCTGCACCTTGGCGCAGCGTTCGATCAGGAATTCAGTCGTGCAGCCCTTAAGCAGCACTGCCGCCGCGGTCTCGTCGCTCACTCCGTCCGGCAGCTTGAACAGGTTCGCCGCCGGCAGGTTGCGCTCGGTCGCATAGGCACCGAGTCCCGGCCCGAAGGTTGCCACGCGGTCGCCCGGCTCGAAGCCCTGGACGCCCTCACCTATCGCCTCGACCACGCCCGCACCCTCGACACCAAGCCCGCTCGGCAGCGGCAGCTTGTAGAGCCCGGTACGATGATAGGTATCGATGAAGTTCAGTCCGACCGCGGTGGACCGCATCCGCACCTCGCCGCGACCCGGCATGGGCAGGTCGACATCGATCCACTCGATCACCTCGGGTCCGCCGGTCCGTTCGATCCTCGCAACGCGTGCCATGTTCAACTCCGCTCAATGTACCGGCCAGGTCCATAGGATAAGCGGCGTGCCCGCGGCCAGCACCAGCAGCGATAGCGGCGCGCCCAACCGGGCATAATCGCCGAACTTGTAGCCCCCCGGCCCCATAACCAGCGTATTGCACTGATGGCCGATCGGCGTGAGGAAATCACAGCCCGCGCCCACCGCGGTCGCCATCAGGAACGCCTCGGGTCGGTAGCCGAGCTCGCCGGCGAAGGTCGCGGCGATCGGCGCCATTACCAGCACAGTCGCGGCGTTGTTGAGGAACGGCGTGACCGCCATCGCGGCTGCCAAGATCAGCGCAACCGCGCCCCAGGGGGGCAGCATCGCCGCGACATGGCCCAGCCAATCGCCGATCAGGTCGGTCGTCCCGGTGGTCCGCAGCGAATCGCTCACCGGGATCAGCGCGCCGAGCATCACCAGGATCGGCCACTCGATGTGCGAATACGCCTCGCGCACGGGAATCGCCCCGAGCAGGATGGTAAAGCCAGCCGCCGCGAAGAATGCGATCGCCACGGGCACGTAACCCGTCGCCGTCGCGACCATCGCCACCGCCAGGATCGCCAGCGGCAACAGCCCCTTGCGCGCGCTGCCCAGCCGCAGGGTACGCTCAGCCAGCGGCAGGCAGCCGAGTTCGCCAAGCCGCTCGAACAGCAATTCAAGCGGCCCCTGCAACACGATCACGTCGCCGGCGTTGAGCACGATCTCGCCCAGTCGGCGCGCCAGCCGCTCGCCCTGGCGGGAGACGGCGATCAGGTTGACGCCGAAGCGCTCGTGCAGCCCCAGCCGGCCGGCGGTGCGACCGATCAGCGGCGAATCGGTGCCGATCACAGCCTCGAGCACGCCGACCTCACCGGTCGCGCCCTCGGGCTTCTCGCGGTCCTGCCCCTCGAGTGCGAGGCCATCGACCGCTATCACCCGCTCAAGCGCGTCCGGCGCGCCGGCCAGGATCAACAGATCTTCGGGCATCAGCGTCGTGTCCGGAAACGGGGTGCTGCGAATGCCCGCGCGCAGGATCGCGGTAACGGTCACCGCGTGATCGTGGCGCTCGCGGAATTCAGCAACGGTCTGGTCCACCGCGGGCGATCCGGCCGGAATTTCGGCCTCGGTCACATAGTCCTGGATATCCATCGCCTCGCCCAGGGTCGGCGCGGCGCGGCGATCGCGCGGCAGCAGGCGATAGCCGAAGCGCAGGAAGATCAGGCCGATCGCCGTCAGTCCCAACCCCACTGGCGCATAGTCGAACATCTGGAACGGGTGCCCGGTCATCTCCTCGCGCACGCGGCTGACGATGATGTTGGGCGAGGTGCCGATCAGCGTGCTCAGTCCACCGAGCAGCGAGGCGAACGACATCGGCATCAGGAACACCGCCGGCGCGGTGTTCGACCGCTTCGACATCTGGAAGGCGACCGGCATCATCATCGCCAGCGCGCCGATATTCTTGACCAGCGCCGAGGCGAAACCGACGCTGGCGCACAGCAGCAGCAATTGCGAACGGATCCGCGTCACCCGGCGCTGCAGCACCAGCATCGCCCGCTCGATCACGCCCGAGCGCTGCACCGCGCCCGACAGCACCAGCGCCGACGCGACGATGATCACGATATCGTCGGAAAAGCCGGTAAATGCCTGTTTGGGCTTCACCACGCCCAGCGCAAGCGCGGCGAGCAGCGCCATCACGGCGACCAGATCGTAGCGGAACCTCCCCCAGATGAAGAGCAGCATCATGCCGGCGAGCACGCCGATGGATAGTATCTGGGGTGTGGTCATCCGGCCTCGGCGCTGTTGCTGAGGCCTTAACTCGCTTGGATGGTTTCGGGTCCGAGGCCCGCGCCTTAGTGCACCGTTCCCACGGCGCGCGGGATCGACATCAGCACCACCAGCCGCTCGATCTGGCGCCAGCGCGCGAAATGGATGTGGTTGCCCAGGTCACGGCTGCGGTCGGCGCGTGCAGCGGCCTCGCATCCGGCATCCTCGCCGAACTTGCGGATCAGATCGGTAGCCTCGGCCACTTCGCGGCGGTCGAGATAGGGATAGCTGTCCATCGATACTCCGTACCCATAAGGGCTCGGACCGGCCCCCATGCGCTCCCTCATACGCCTGCTTCCTCTGCATCTGGTCGATGAGGTTGGTGAAGAGGCGCTAACCATGTCCGCCATGCCGGTAGCGCGGGGCCGCACGACGTGGCACAGGGCGGGCATGGCAACTTCTTCCTCGCGCACGCCGATGGCCGGCGGCTTCCTGCTCAGCATGAGCATCATCGTCGGCGCGGTCGCCGGCGCGGTGAAGGGAGAGGCCTCGTTCGGCTTTGTAGTAGGCGCGGGCGTGGGCATCACGCTCGCCGTGCTGGTATGGCTGCTCGATCGGATGCGCCGCTAGCCGCGCCCGATCAGGTCGGACTGCGCATCAGCCGGACGATCCCCGCAAGGCTCGGGCGCTGCCCGCCGTTCAGCAGGCTGGCGCGGAAAACGCGGCCGAGCAGGATGATCTCGACGACGATGAAGGCGACCAGCAACAGACCGGAGCCGATCGCCTCCCATGCCGGGATGCCCGAGCCCAGCCGCGCCAGCACCGCGAACGGCGTGTAGAGCGGAACCCAGGTCATCACCTGAATGCCGATCCCGCCCGCCCCGCGCAGCACCGCCTGTACCAGCAGCGTGAACGGCATCATGATGAGCAGGATGACCGGCGTCAGATAGCCCTGGGCGTCGCGCATCGAATCGCTCATCGCCCCGATCGCCAGGAAGATCATCGACACCATCAGATAGCCCGCGACGAAGAAGAACGCGATCGTCGCGATGCTGCCCGGCGAGGATACCGGCTCCAGTGCCGGGCGGATGACGTCGGCGATGGCGCCGTGCGTGGCATAGGCGGCGAAGATCCCGCACGCGACCCAGGTTGCGACCATCGACAGCCCCACCGCGACGGTGCCGATCAGCTTGCCGTACATCAGCTCATTGGGGCTGATGCAGGCGAGCACCGTCTCCAGCAGCTTGTTGCTGCGCTCCTCGACCGTGCCCTGCAGCATCCAGCTGCCCGACAGGACCAGCGACATCAGCAACAGATAGGCGCTGGCGAGCGGCAGGATCGAGCGGATCAGTACGCGCTCGCGCCCGCTGCCTTCGGGCGGCGTCGTGATCTGGATCGCCGGCGCGACCAGACTCGCCGAGACCGCGACCGGCGCTGCAACGCCGTTTGCCTGGAGATAGCCGGTGCGCAGCCGCTCGGTGAGCACCCGCTGCAAGGTGCCGACGAACGACGTGCGCGGCTGGCCGTTGGCCCATAGCCGCACCACCGGCGACTTGCCGAAATCGCGCGGGATCAGGACGACATAGTCGATCGGCTTGCGCCCGGATTTGTCGGCGGGACGCAGATAGGGTGCCAGCACCGAATCCATCGCCGCAGGGCTCGCCTGCGCGATCTCGGGCGGGGTCGGCTCGATGCGGTAATCGGCATCGGGCGCCTCGAAGCTCTTGGCATCCCCGGGCGAGACGCGTGCGATCCGGGCGAGCGCCGCCTTCTGGCCGCCGGCGGCGACGAACCCGTCGATATCGGCATCGCTGAACCAGCGCCCCTGCCGTGCCCAGACGGCATCGGGCGCCGCGCGTTGCAGGTCATGGCGTACGACGTAACGCGACAGGGCATTCATCACCGCGCGCTGCCGATCGAGATCGAGCTGGCGCGCCACGGTCCGCGCGACATCGCCGCCGCTCTGGTCGACCAGCATCACCGATTCGGTGTCGGACTTGTCCATGAAGCGCGAGGCGATCGGCCCGACGGCGAAGGCGAGCGGAAGGATCAGCAATGTTACCCAGAAGCTGCGCGTCATCGCGATCTGACGAAACTCGCGCATCGCGACGAGCAGGATGTGCTGGATCATGGCCGTGCCTCCGCGCCGCCGACAATGTGCAGGAATACGTCGTGCAGGCTGGGCCGGTGCTGCTCGAACCGGCGCAGCGCGAAACCCTGGGCGGTGCAGCGCTCGAGAAGGGCCTCGGGACTGCCGCCAGGATCGAGCCGGACGTCCCATTCAGTCCACTCGCCATCCACCGTGCGCAACGCAATCGCCGAAGCGACCCCATCCAGCTCCGCCGGGGAATGACGGGCGATCAGAGTCAGGCTGACGGGCAAGGTCGCCCGCGCCGCCTCCTGCGTCCCCTCGAACAGCTTGGTGCCGCGTGCGAGCAGAAGCAGCCGGTCGCACAGGCGCTCGGCATGCTGCATGACATGAGTGGAAAAGACGACTGCCGCGCCGTCCCGCGCAGATCGCACGATTTCCTCCTCCAGCAGGCCCTGATTGACCGGATCGAGGCCCGAGAACGGCTCGTCAAGGATCAGCAGGCGCGGCGCGTTGACCACCGCGGTCGCCAGCTGGACCTTCTGCGCCATGCCCTTGGAGAGCTTGTCGACCGTCGTCCGAGCGAAGGCGGCGAGCCCGAAGCGATCGAGCAGCACCGTGCCCGCGCGGCGCGCGTCGGCTGCGGTCATTCCCTTCAGCCGACCGAAATAGACGATCGTGTCGATCGCGGTCATCGCACGGTACAGGCCGCGTTCTTCGGGCAGGAAGCCCAGCCCGGCGCTGTTCGCGCGTCCGGGCGCGCGGCCCAGCACGGAGATCGTCCCGGCATCGGGCCGAAGGATGTCGAGCACCATCCGCAGCGACGTGGTCTTGCCGGCGCCGTTGCCTCCCAGAAAGCCGAACACCTCGCCCGGCGCGACCGCGAAGCCGAGATCGTCCACCGCAGTGAAATCGCCGAAGCGCTTCACCACGCCATCCAGCCGCAATGCGTCCATGCCCCACCCCATAACCGACTGCGCGCCACTCTAATCAGGTGCTTTAGGCAACTACAACAGGCTTGTGTGCCTCGCTTCAAATCGAGCGACTGAGCCAGGCCACCCGCCCGATGACTTCCACTTCCCGCATCGGCACAACCCGGGCGGGATAGACCGGGTTGTCACTCACTACCTCGATACCCCCCACCGCCGTCCTTAGCCGTTTGACGATCAACTCGCCGTCCAGCCGCAGCACGAAGACGCCGCCGCGTGGATCGACGCGGCGAACGTCGCGATCGACCAGGATCTCGTCGCCATCCTCCAGCGTCGGCGACATCGAATCGCCCTCGACCCGGATCATGCTCGCCGCCGAGACCCGCACGCCCAGCTGGCGGAGCAATGCCGGCGGAAACGCGAAGGGCTGGCGGCGATCCTCGCCGTCGACCAACCCGCCCGGACCGGCCGAGGCGCCGACGTCGATGCGCGGGATGACCAGCGCGGCGGCACTCGGGCGTCCGCCGAGCCGTTCCTCCTCGACTCCGAAATAGGCTGCAAGCCGCGCCCGGTCTCGCTCGGCCAGTTCGCGCGGACTGCCCCGCCTTACATATTGCTGCAGATAGGCCGCATTCCGCCCGATCACGCGCGAGAGCTCGGCAAAGCTCATGCCTTGCTCGCTCATCAGCGCCGCCAGCGCGGCCCGCTGCGCCTCCGGATCCATGACTCCTCCATACTCGTAGGATTTTTCCTAGACAAGTAGGATTTTGAGAACAAAACAGGATCATATTCGTCGCGACTCAGGAGGAGAACATGGATGTCGGTGCATCGCGAGATCGAGAAATTCCTGCGGCGGACGAACATGCCCGCCTCCAAATTCGGCCGTCTGGCGGCGGGCGATCCTGGCCTGGTGCGCGACTTGCGCAATGGGCGCGAATTGCGACCCAAGCTCGAAGGCCGCGTGAAGGCGTTTATCGCCGAGCAGCGGGCTGCGGGAAGCGCGCCATGAGCCGCGGGCCGGATGCAGCGACGCTGCTTTCGCGCGCGCTGGTCGCGAATGCTGATGCCGCCGGATGCCCCGTGACGATCGTTACCGCGGAGTGGACGCGCTGGGCGAGCGCAACCTTCACCGGCGCGCGACACATGCTTCGGCTGTCGGGGGCGCCGTCACCGGCGTTGATCGGCTGGATCGCGGCATTGCCCGAAGCCGAGTTCGCGCTGCGCGGCCACCTCGTCGCCGATCTGTCGATCGCGGCCGCACGGCACGAGGGCGATGGGATCGCGATCGAACTGGAAGTCCTCACGGTCGAGGACCGTTAGGGGAAGATCAGGCCTGGCGCGCCATGTTGCGCAGCGTCGCGAGCGCATCTTCCAGGCCGCGCTCGGCCTGCTTGGCCGTCCTGGCCTTAGCCAGGCCGCGACGCACTACGCCCTTTTCCAGGCGCTCGAGCAGCGCATGCACCGAAGCTTCGGTCTCAGGCCGGGCGATCGGCTCGGCCGGCGGCACCGGCGTGGGAGCCGGCGCGACATAGGCGGCGGCCGGCTTGCGCACCGGCGGCGTCAGCTCGAAGACTTCGAAACGCTCGTTGGGCGCGAACACCGGCGGCTGCGGTGCACGACGAACCGGCGGCAGCTTGATGGGCGGCGGCATCGGCACGGCGAGGATGGCGTCGGGATCGAAGGCCGAAAGCGGCTGCTCCAGATCCTCGGGCAGCGGCTGCTCGATCGGGAGGACGGGCGCAGGCTTGGCGACCGGCTCGGAGACGGCTTCGGATTTTTCCGCTGCGGGGACAACTTCGTCAACTTCGGCGTCAGCTGCGCGCACTTTGAGGAACGGCGTCCCCAGG
>JBEVLV010000024.1:0-5780 GCA_040508955.1 Sphingomonas sp.
CCGGCGAGCGTCCTGACCAGGGTCGACTTGCCCGAGCCGTTCGGCCCCAGGATCGCGGTGACGCGGCCGGGCCGGAACGTGGCGCTCACGCCCTGCAGCACCGTGCGGTTGCCCAGGCTGACGGCGAGATCGGTGAAGCTCAGATCCATGCCGACCGCCGCATCCGGAGGAGAAGGAAGAAGAAGAAGGGCGTGCCGAGCATCGCCATCGCCACGCCCAGGCGGATCTCGCTCGCGCCGGGGCCGATCCGGACGAGGCTGTCCGCCGCCAGCACCAGCGCCGCGCCGGCGAGCGCGCTCGGCAGCAGCAGCGCCGAGGGCCGCGCGCCGGTGAGCGGGCGCATCAGGTGCGGCACGATCAGCCCGACGAACCCGACCACGCCGGTCACCGCGACGCTGGCGCCGATCGTGAGCCCGGTGCCGAGCACGATCAGCAACTGGGTGCGCTGGCGCTTGAGGCCGAGCGAGCGCGCGGCGTCCTCGCCCAGCGCCAGCGCGTCGAGCGCGCGGCCGGTGAAGAGCAGGATGATGCAGCCCAGCGCGATGCACGGCACCGCCAGCTGCGCCTCGGCGAAGCTGCGATCGGTGAGTGCGCCCATGATCCAGTCGATCACCTCGGCGACCGCGAACGGGTTCGGCGCGATCGAGATCAGGAAGGCGGTGAGCGCCGCCGCCAGGCTGGAAAGGACGGTGCCCGCCAGGATGAAGGTCACCGCGCTCTCGGCCCGCCAGGCGAGCCCGACGAGGAGCAGCATCGATCCCGCGGCGGCGATCATGGCGGCGGCGAAGATCACCAGCGGCGCGCTCGCCGCCAGCAGCACGATCGCCGCGACTGCGCCCAGCGCCGCGCTGGCCGAGACGCCGACCACCGCCGGATCGGCGAGCGGATTGCGCAGATAGCCTTGCAGCGCCGCGCCGGTGAGGCCGAGGCCCGCGCCGATCGCCAGCCCCAGGATCGCGCGGGGCAGCCGCAGCTCGGCGATGATCCACCAGCGCGGATCGTGGCTGAACCAGGCGTCGAACGGCACCCAGACCTTGCCCGCCATCAGCGAGCCGGCGAACAGCAGCGCGACGAGCAGGGTCAGGCCGGAGAGGAGAAGGGCGCGGTTCACGGGATGCTCCGGCGGATCTGGGCGAGGCGCGCCAGCGCCCGGGGAATAACGGGTCCGCCGCAATTGACCAGCGCGCGCGGGAAAGCGGCCTGGGTCACGGTGCCGCCGATATGCGTGAGCGCCTCGCTGCGCAGCTGGTTGGCGCGCGACGACTGGTCGCGCCCGGCCTCGTCGGGGACGAGCATCACCCGCGGCGGATCGGCGACGACATGCTCGATCGGGAGATAGCCGGTGAACTGGAGGCCGTAATGCGCGGCATGGTTGGCGAAGCCGGCGCGGATCATCATGTCGTTGAGCAGCGTGCCGCCGCCCGAGACGAGGTTGCCGCCGATCCAGAGCAGGGCGGGGGCCGGGGCGCCCCGCCAGCTCGTGGCGGCGAGCGCCTGGTCGATCCGCGCGTTGATCGCCTTGCCGGCCGCCACCGCACCCACCGCGGCGGCGAGCTCGGTGACCTGCGCCTGGCTGCGTTCGATCGTCACCGGCATGTCGAGATAGAGCGTCTTGAGGCCGGCCCGGGCGAACGCCTCGCGCGTCGAGGGCGCGGTGAAGCTGCTCGCGACGACGAGGTCGGGCTTCAGCGCGATGATCTCCTCCGCCGTGCCGCGATTGGCATGGAAGCGCCGCGCGACGTCGAGCGGGATCGAGGTCGCCACCGGATCCTGCGAATAATGGCTGATCGAGGCGATGCGCTGCGGCGGGACCAGCTCGATCAGCGCGGCGTCGGCGCACGGGTTGGTCGAGACGATGCCCCCGCCGCCGTGCGACGGCGGCGCCGCGCATCCTGCGGCCATCAGGCAGAGGAGCGCGGCGCTGCGCATCAGTTGAGCTTGAGCCGTACGCCGCCATAGGCCGCGCGGCCCATCGTGCCGTAGCTCGCGACGGTCTGGTACTTCCTGTCGAACAGGTTCTCGACCCGGCCATAGACTTCGATCATCTCGGTCACCGGATAGGCGGCGCGGATGCCGGCGATCGCATAGCCCTTCAGCCGCGTGAAGTTGCCCGCATCGTCGAAGCTGTCGCCCACGGCCAGCACGGTGCCGCCCAGGCTCAGGCCGAAGCCGAAGCGATAGTCGGCCGAGACGCTGCCGGCGTCCTGCGGACGGCGGGCGAGGTCGTTGCCGAAATTGGCGCCGGGCGAGCGGTTCTGCGCATCGGTGTGCGTATAGGCGCCGCGCAGCGACAGTCCGGTGACAGGGGTGGCGATCAGCTCGAGCTCGACGCCCTTGGCGCGCGTCCTGGCGATGTTCTGATAGGTGAAGGTGCCCAGGTCGAAATCGATCTGGTTGTTCGTATCGCGGTGGAACCAGGTCGCCTTTGCCAGCACGCCGGGGAGGATGCGCTGCTCCGCGCCGATCTCATAGCTTTTCGAGCTTTCGGGACGCAGCGTCGCCGTGCCGAAATCGCTGTAGAGCTGGTAGAGCGTCGGCGCCTTGAAGCCCTCGCCATAGCTGCCATGGATGCGGGTGCCGTCGATCGGCTCGATCAGCGCGCTCGCGCCGAAGGTGGTGCGGCTGCCGAAGTCGCGATGATCGTCGTGGCGGACGCCGGCGTTGATGCTCGCCCAGGATAGCGGATTGGCGATCAGCTGGCCGTAGAAGCTGGTGATGCCGGTCGCCTTGCGCAGCGTGCCGTCGAAATAGCGGCTCTCCTCATGCTCGGCGCCGAACACGGTGCGCAGGCCCTGCACGAGCTGCGCGTCGCCCTGATACTCGTAGCGCTCGCTGCGGCCGCGGCCGAAGAAGGTGACCGGATCGGCCAGGGTCGGATCGTAATTGTCGCGGTTGATGTCGGCGATGGTGAAGGCCAGCCGGTTGCGGAACGTTTCGTTCAGCAGGTCGGCCTTGAGCCCGACATAGCCGTAGATCTCCTGCGTGACGGCATATTCGGGGGTATCGGCCAGCACGAAATCAGGCGCCGGGAAGCCGTCGAGATCGACCTTGCTGTGGGCATAATAGCCGCGCAGGTCGAGCGAGACATGGTCGACCAGCTTGACGTTCAGCTGGCCGGTCGTGCCGAACTGGCGATAGCCGTCGGGCTCGGTGCCCGATGCGGCGACCGAGATGCCGTCGGTGGTGAGATAGCCCGCGGTCAGCGCGCCCGAGATGCGCTCATTGCCGCCGGCGACGCTGGCGGTGCCGTTGAACGTGCCGAACGACCCGCCCTCGGCGCTGCCGCGGAAGCTCAGGCCCTGGCTGCCGTCGCGCGTCACGACGTTGACGACGCCGCCGATCGCCTGGCTGCCCCAGACCACCGAATTGGGGCCGCGCAGCACCTCGACCCGCTGGGCCGAGCCCGCGAGCAGGTTGGCGAAGTCGAACGAGCCGCCGGGCGAGGAGGGATCGTTGACGCGCACGCCGTCGATCAGGACGAGCGTCTGCTCGGCCTCGGCGCCGCGGATGCGCACCGAGGTGGTGGTGCCCAGCCCGCCGTTGCGCGCGACGCTGACGCCGGGAACGGTGGCGAGGAGATCGGAGAGCACCACCGTCTGGCGCTGCTCGATCTCGGCCTGCTGGAACACGGTGACCGAGCGGGCGATCTGGTCGAGCCGCTGCGGCACGCCGCTGGCGACCACGACGATCTCGTCGTCTCCGGAATCGCTCGCCGAATCGATATGGGTCGCATCTATGTCGGCCTGGGTGATCGGCTCCTGGGCCTGGGCATGGGCGATCGCCGCGGGCAGCAGCGCCGCCGATGCGATCAGGAGGAATTTGAGCTTCTTCATTGCAAGACACCTTCAGCGAGGGCCGCCTTGCCGGAAATGGCGCGGCGACCCGGTTTGGTGTCGCTCGCGCGGGGGACTCCCCCCCGTTCGCCCGGTGCACCCCGCCCGCGCAAAGGAATCGACTGTGGCGGGCAGGTCTCCTGGCTCCCGGGTCGCGGCCTGAAGCGTGCCGCCTTCCCGGAGCTTCTGCTCCAGTGGCATCGTGGCACGCCGGCTATCCGGTTACAGTTGCGGGGGCAGCCTCGGGCTTGAACCGAGTTCCCTTTTTCATCCTCTCACGAGGACACCCGTCACATCGCCGCCCTAGGCGCGAATGTTGCGTCGCGGCAAGTCCCGCAGGTCAGGGGCGGACCGGATCGCGCGCGAATTCTCCGATGCGTGGCTGAAATGCATCCATTGTCGCGAGGGTTCCGTGGCGGCGGGTGGCCTGGGATGGATAGGCATTCGAAGAAAATACTTCGCCAGCCTCGTTACACTCCGTCACCCCGGACCTGTTCCGGGGCCCACCGGGAGGCAAGCGTTGAGTACGAAGTTCTTGCCCGGGTGGTGAGGCGGCGCGAGCCCAAGAACAGGTCCGGGGTGACGGGGAAGAGGGAGGGATATCGCCATGGCGCGACGGGCGGGGGAACGGGCGCACGACTCGGCGCGTTCAGGCGGCATCTAGGAGGATGCCTGCATGAACAAGAACTTATGGATGCTGGGGCTTGCCCCGGCGCTTGCGCTCGGCGCGTGCGGCGGCGGCAACACGGATAGCCCGGTCACCAATGCCACGCCCGACGACGCGACGATGAACATCCCCGCCGACGAGAATATGAGCGACAATGCGATGGGCAACATGGCCATGCCTGTCTCGCCTGCGCAGACGTTCGCCGATGCCGCCGGTGCCAGCGACTATTACGAGGTCCAGGCCGGCAAGCTCGCCGAGGACAAGGCGACCGCCCAGGGCCTCAAGGACTTCGGCAAGATGATGGTCGCGAACCATACCGACTCGACCGAGAAGCTGAAGGCGGCGGGCGGCAAGGCGAGCCCGGCGATCACGCCGAACCCGGTGCTGAACGCCGAGCAGGAGGCGAATCTTGCCGCGCTCAAGCAAGCCGACGGCGCGGATTTCGACGCCAAGTACAAGGCGCAGCAGATCGCCGCGCACGAAAAGGCCCTTGCCGCGATGAAGGACTATGCGGCCAGCGGCGACGTGCCCGAGCTGAAGAAGTTCGCGAGCGACACCGTCAAGGTGGTCGAGGCGCACCTCGCCAAGATCAAGGCGATGTGAGCCGGGGAGGGCGCCCGGCCGGGGGCGCCCTTTCTTCCTATGCCGCGTCTTCGGCGTCAGGCACGGCGCGCGGGCCGGTCGCTGCCGCCGAGTCGGGCGAATCGAGATGTTTCATCCGGCCCTCGACATGGCCGCCATGCTCGATCGTGATCGTCTGATATTCCACATCCCCGACGATCCGCGCGGTGCGCTCGACGGTGAGCTGCTTGACCCGCACCGCGCCCTCGATCGTGCCGGCGATCCGCGCGGTCTCGGCGACGACGCTGCCCAGGATCCGGCTCTCCGCGCCCTGCGCCAGATTGCCGCAATGCACGTCGCCCTCGACTCGCCCGTCGATGTGCAGGTCCGCGGTTGCAGTGACGTTGCCGGTGACCGACACGTCGGCGCCGAACACCGAGAACATGCCGCGCTTGCCGTTGCCGCCTGCCGGTACGGCCGGCGCGGCGCCGCGATCGTCGCGGTTGCGATTGCTGTTGAACATGGTTGCGCTCCCCGATCGGCTGTCGCGAATCTTCCGCCGCGGAATTAGCACGGCGCGGGCGCGAGGCGGACTCCAAAAACCGGCCGTCGGATGCTATGATTGCGAAGTCCGGGACGCCTGTTCCGAGTCGATGGGGCATGGGCCGGTCGGGCGGTTGACCGGTGGCCGTCCCGACGCTATAGGCGCCCCCGTTCCG
>JBEVLV010000025.1:0-6213 GCA_040508955.1 Sphingomonas sp.
GGATGGTCTTCAAAGGCTCCTTCGCTGGCCTCATCCCACCTCGTCACCCCGGACTCGTTCCGGGTCTACCGGGAGGCGGGCGCTGCGCAGGACGTTCAGGCATCATCGCATGAAGCTGTGTGGGCCCCGGAACAGGTTTGGGGTGCCTGGATAAGCAAGAGATCGAGGAAATAACGCGAGCGCCGATCCGCTCCGGCGGAGAGGAAGATTGAAAGCGCGATCTCGCCCGATAGTTTGACGATCGACCTGCGTCTTTTTGTTACGAACTGTGTGAAATGGCGGAAATCCGCCCGCGCGCCTTGCAATGTAGGACTTCTCGTGCTGCCCTTGGCGGCATGATCCGCGACATCAACTTTGCCGACTTTTCCCCGACGCTGCGGCGTGAAACAAAATTGCGTGATTGGCCGCGTTTCCGGGAACATCGTCAACTTCGCGTGGCGGGAATGCGCGCATGCTGAGCCTCACCAATAGCGGCTTCAGCGACGCGCTGGTGATCCTGGGTGCGGCGGGTCTCGTCATCCCCGCCTTTGCGCGCTTCCGGATCAGCCCGGTGATCGGGTTCATCCTGGTCGGCGCGCTGGTCGGTCCGTTCGGGCTCGGCTCGCTGATCAAGAGCCAACCCTGGCTCTATTATTTCACCATCTCCGATCCCCATTCGATCGAGCCCTTCGCCGAGTTCGGCATCATCCTGCTGCTGTTCTCGATCGGGCTGGAGCTGTCGTTCAAGCGGCTATGGGCGATGCGGACGCTCGTCTTCGGCGTCGGCGCGGCCGAGCTGATCGGATCGGGCGCGATCCTCGCGCTGGTGCTGTACCTGACCGGGCTCAGCACCGGCGGGGCGATCGGGCTCGGCCTGGCGCTCGCGCTCTCCTCCACCGCACTGGTGATCCCGATCGCCGGCACGACCAGCGCGGTCGGCCGTGCCGCCTTCGCGATGCTGCTGTTCGAGGACCTGGCGCTGGTGCCGATCATCTTCGGCCTCGGCGCGATGGCACCGTCCGCCGGCGATGGCGGCGCCATGCGGCTCCTCGTCACGCTCGGCGCGGGGCTCGTGACGATCGCGATCCTGTTCCTGGGCGGGCGGATGCTGCTGCCGCGGATGTTCTCCCAGGCCGCGCGGACCAAGAGCCCCGAACTGTTCCTTGCCGCAAGCCTGCTGGTGGTGATCGTCGCCAGCCTGGCGACCAGCGCCGCCGGCCTTTCCCCGATCGTCGGCGCGCTCATCGCGGGGCTGCTGATCGCCGAGACCGAATATCATGGCGAGGTCGAGGCGATCACCGCCCCCTTCAAGGGGCTCGCGCTCGGCGTGTTCCTGATCACGGTGGGCATGCGGCTCGATCTTGGCTTCGTGCTGCTCAACTGGGCGGCATTGCTCGGCGCCAGCGTGCTGGTGATGATGGTCAAGGCGGGCGTGACGATGGGGCTGCTCAAGCTCTCCGGTGCCCGCACCGGCACCGCGGCGGAAGCCGGCGTACTGATGGCCAGCCCGTCGGAGACCACGCTGATCGTGCTCGGTGTCGCCGGCGCGGCGGGGCTGATCGTGCCCGCGACCGCCGCCTTCTGGACCACGGTGACCGCGATCGGCCTGACGCTTACCCCGGTGCTCGCCAAGATCGGCCAGTTCGTGGCGCGCATGATCGAGCGGCGCGAAGCGAGCGAGGAGCCGGAGACGGCGATCGACGCCGCCGGGCCGGGCACGGTGGTGCTGGGCTTCGGCCGCGTCGGCCGTACCGTTGCCGACATGCTCAAGCGCCACGGCCTGCCCTATGTCGGCGTCGATGCCGATGTCGACAACGTCAACGCGGCGCGCAAGGAAGGCTATACCGTGCTGTTCGGCGACGTGACCCGCAGCGAGCTGGTCGATGGGCTGAACCTCGGCCACGCCAAGGCGCTGATCCTGACGATGGACGATCCGGTGCTCACCGTCCGCCTCACGCGCAGGGTCCGCGGCTGGGTGCCCGAGCTGCCGATCATCACCCGCGCCCGCGATGCCGCCCATGCCGCCGAGCTCTACAAGGCCGGCGCGACCGATGCGGTGCCCGAAACGCTGGAAAGCTCGCTGCAATTGTCCGAGGCGCTGCTGGTCGATCTCGGCATCGCCGTGGGCCCGGTGATCGCGTCGATCCACGAAGAGCGCGACAAGATGCGCAAGGCGATCAAGGAAGCGGTGGGCATGGAACGCGAACCGCGCCTCCGCCGCGTGCGCAGGGACGAAGCCGCCAGCTGACACGATTTTTCCGAGGGAGTGTGCACGATGTTCGGAACCCTGTTTCTCCTCGCTGCCGCACAGACGGCCGATCCGCTTGCCGAAGCGCGCGCGGGCAAGGTGCAGTGCGTCTCGCCCAAGGTCGAGACGAAGAAATGCCTGGCCTTCGCGAGCTATGCGGCGCGGACGGACGGCAGCTTCGATACAGTGGTCACGCTGATGATCGCGCCGAGCCCGCTGATCGCTATCGAGACGCGCAGTATCGCTACGGTGGAGGGTGACGCGGTCTGCTCGAGCGTCCGGAAAGCGGATTACGAGGCGGCGAAATACACGATCGATGGCAAGCCCGCCGATACGGCGACCGCCAGCGCGATCGGCGCCCAGGTGCTGGCCAGCATCGCCGCGCTCGATGGCAAGAAGGCCTGTTCACGCGACCGTGCCGAAGGCGCACTGATGATCGAGGAAGTGACGCTGGACGGCGTGGCGCGGCCGGAGATGACCCAGAAGTTCATCTGGGTGAGGCCCGGGGAGGGCTACGCGCTGGGACAGTAGACACGGGAGGAACGGACGATGCGGAACATGCTCGGCCTTGTCGTCGCCGCACTGGCCCTCGCACAGGCTTCGCCCGCGTCCGCGGCTAGCCGGATCCTCACCACGACGATCGAAGCGAAGAGCCTGGCCGGCAACCGGATCGGCCTGCCGACCGCCCGACAGATCAGCGTCTATCTGCCCGACGGCTATGACGAGCCCGGCCGTCGCTTTCCCGTCATCTACTACCTCCCGGCCTTTTTCGAGGACCACACCGCGCCCTTCGCCAATCACGGCGCGCAGGCGGTGCTCGACGCGGCGATCCGCGACCGGGCGATCCCGCCGGTGATCCTGGTATCGGCCGATTACGGCACGCCGATGGGCGGAAGCTGGTTCGTCAATTCGTCGGTGACGGGCAATTGGGAGGATTTCGTCGTCCACGAGGTCGTGCCGCATGTCGACGCAACCTATCGCACCCTGTCCCGCGCCGAATCACGGGGCGTGGCCGGAGACCGGATGGGCGGATATGGCGCGATCCGCTTCGGCATGACGCATCCGGAGGTGTTCGGATCGGTCTATGCCCTGCATCCGATCGGCACGGGGACCGGGCTGCAGACGATGCTCTCGCGCCCTGATTGGGATCGGCTCGCCAATGCCAAGGCGCTGGGCGACCTGCAGGGCGACGGCTTCTCGCTGATCTTCACCTCGATCTTCCAGGCGCACCTGCCCAACCCGGGGCGGGCGCCCTTGTTCTTCGATCCCCCGGCGCGGCGGGTCGACGGACAGCTGGTGATCGATCCGGCGGTGACCGGGCGCTTGCACGACAATTTCCTGCTCGCGCGGCTCGTGCCGGGTCATGCCGCGAACCTGCGCAAGCTACGCGGGCTCAAGTTCGACTGGGCGCGCGGCGACACCAACCAGGACCATATCTACTCGAACCAGGCGCTCACCCACATCCTCGACGAATATGGCGTACCCTATGAGGCCGAGGAGTATCGCGGCGGCTGGGGCGAGCGGCACTGGACGCCCGACGGACGGGTCGCCAGCGACATGCTGCCCTTCTTCGCCAAGACCCTGGCCTTCGCGGCCAGGTAGCCGGGTCAGGCGGCGGCCTTGGCCTCCGCCAGCGCGCCCTTCACGGCTTCGAGCGCTTCCGCGCCCTTGTCGCCATCGGGTCCACCGCCCTGTGCCATATCGGGACGACCGCCGCCGCCCTGCCCGCCGAGCACCGCCACGGCGAGCTTGACCAGGTCGACCGCGCTCAGTCCCAGCCCGTCGCTGACGCCGACCGCGACCGATGCGCGCCCCTCGTTGACCGCCACCAGCGCGACCACGCCGCCGCCGATCCGCGCCCTGGCCTCGTCGACCGCGCCGCGCAGTGCCTTGGGATCGAGCCCGTCGAGCACCTGCCCGACGAAATTGATGCCGTTGACCTGCTCCGGACCCGCCGGCGCCGCGGCACCGCCGCCGCCCAGCGCCAGGGCCTTCTTGGCATCGGCCAGCTCACGCTCGAGCCGCCGCCGCTCCTCGACCAGCGCGGCGACGCGCGCCGGCACCTCGTCGGGCGAGGACTTGAGTGCCGCCGCAGCTTCGCGCAGCCGCTCGTCGCGTCCGTTCAGCCATTGCCGCGCCGCCTCGCCGGTCAATGCCTCGATGCGGCGGATGCCCGACGATACGGCGCTTTCGGAGACGATCTTGAAGATCGCGATGTCGCCCGTGGCATCGACGTGCGTGCCGCCGCAGAGTTCGACCGAATAATGCCGCTCGTCGCCACGCCCCATCGAGAGCACGCGGACCTCGTCGCCATATTTCTCGCCGAACAGCGCCATGGCGCCCGCGGCGATCGCGTCGTCCGGCGTCATCAGCCGGGTGCCGACCGCCTCGTTGTGGCGGATCTGCGCGTTCACGTCCGCTTCAATGTCGGCGATCTCCTGCGGCGTCAGCGCCGAAGGGTGCGAGAAGTCGAAGCGCAGGCGATCGGCGGCGACCAGGCTACCCTTCTGCGTGACGTGCCCACCCAGCCGATGGCGCAGCGCGGCATGCAACAGGTGCGTGGCGCTGTGATTGGCCCGGATGCGATCGCGACGCTCGGCATCGACCGACAGGCGCACCGAATCGCCGACCGACAACGTGCCGCTCTCGATCCTGGCGTGATGCGCATGCAGCCGACCAAGCGGCTTGGAAGTGTCGTCCACCACCGCCTTCAGATTGTCGCCGGTGATCGTGCCGGCATCGCCCATTTGGCCGCCCGATTCGCCGTAGAAGGGGGACTGGTTGGTGAGGATGGTGACGCTGTCCCCTGCCCCGGCCTTGTCGACCCGGGCGCCGTCCTTGACGATCGCGACGACCTGGCCCTCGCCCTCGGTCGCGCCGTATCCGGTGAATTCGGTGCCGCCGAGCGCGTCGGCGATGTCGTACCAGACTTCCTCGTTGGCCTTATCGCCCGAGCCCTTCCAGGCTGCCCGGGCGGCGCGCTTCTGTTCGGCCATCGCCGTATCGAAGCCGGTGCGATCGACGCTGATGCCGCCGGCGCGCAGCGCATCCTCGGTCAGGTCATAGGGGAACCCGAACGTGTCGTAGAGCTTGAACGCGGTCTCGCCGGGCAGCGTGTCGCCCTCGGTCAGGCCCTGAGTGGCCTCGTCGAGCAGGCGCAGGCCGTTCGCCAGCGTCTGGCGGAAGCGAGTCTCCTCCTGGAGCAAAGTCGCCTCGATCAGCGGCTGCGCGCGGACCAACTCGGGATAGGCGGCGCCCATCTCGGCGACCAGGCTGGGCACCAGGCGGTGCATGAGCGGATCCTTCGCGCCGAGCAGATGGGCATGACGCATCGCGCGGCGCATGATGCGACGCAGGACATAGCCGCGGCCCTCGTTTGCCGGCAGCACGCCGTCCGCAACGAGGAAGCCGGACGAGCGCAGGTGATCGGCGATCACGCGGTGGCTCGCCTGGTTGTCGCCGGTGGTCGACGCGCCGGTCAGCGCGCCGCTCTCGGCGATCAGCGCCTTGAACGTGTCCGTGTCGTAATTGTCATGGACGCCCTGCAGCACCGCCGCGACGCGCTCGAGCCCCATGCCGGTGTCGATGCTCGGCTTGGGCAGATCGCCGACGATGACGTCCGCTTCCTGCAGGAACTGCATGAAGACGAGGTTCCAGATCTCGACGAAGCGGTCGCCATCCTCCTCGGGCGATCCCGGCGGGCCGCCCCAGATATGGTCGCCATGATCGTAGAAGATCTCGGAGCATGGGCCGCACGGGCCGTCCGAGCCCATCGCCCAGAAATTGTCCTTGGTCGGGATGCGGATGATCCGGCTCTCGGGCAGGCCGGCGATCTTCTTCCACAGGTCGAACGCCTGGTCGTCGGTGTGGTAGACGGTGGCGGTCAGCTTCTCGGCGGGAATGCCCCAGACCTTGGTCAGCAGGGTCCAGGCATGGGTGATCGCCTGCTCCTTGAAATAGTCGCCGAACGAGAAATTGCCGAGCAT
>JBEVLV010000026.1:0-10705 GCA_040508955.1 Sphingomonas sp.
GGCGCCCCACCGGCCCTGCATTGTGTTATTAGGGCGTAATGGCCGACCACCTTCTCAATCTTCGGGTTCTCGCGGACGCCTCGGTCGACGACTATTCGTTGCTGGGCTTCGAAGGACGAGAGGCGATTTCCGAGCCGTTCGAGTATCGGCTGGAACTGATCGCCGTGGCGGATGTCGATGTGTCCGGCTGGATCGGCAAGCTCGCGGAATTCGACGTCAGCCTCGGCAACGGCACGCCGCGGATTTTCGCCGGCCGCATCTATGGCACCAAGCGCGTCGTATCGGGCGGTGTCATACGCGTCTTCGTGCAGGTGCGTCCCGCCTATCACGCGCTGAGCTATGGCCGCGCGACCCATTTCGTCCAGGACAAGAACAGCCTCGACATCTTCGAGGCGATGACCTCCGATGCGACGGGCTTCGTGAAGTCCGTCAGCGTCAGCCCGACACCGCCCGTCCGCGGCTATTCGGTGCGCTACGACGAGACCGAGATCGATTATCTCGCCCGTCTGCTGGCGCAGGACGGCATCATGTATTTCTTCGTCTATGACCGTGCCTCGGGGCCGTATCGCCACAAGATGGTCGTGACGAACAAGTCGGCCGACTATATCGACGTCGCGGCGAGCCCGGTCGACTTCCTGCCGAATTCGGCCAAGAGCCCGATCCCATCGCTGGCGCGGGACCAGAAGGCGGCCGCGCGCAAGCACAGCTACATCTCGTTCAACGTCAACAAGCTCGACACGCCGTTCAGCAAGGACGCGACCGGCGGTGATGCCTGGGGCTCGGTCCACAGCCATAATTACGAGACCACCGGCTTCGAAGCGGTGGCCCTGGGCGACAGCACCAACCGCAGCACCGCGCAGGAACAGGACCACGGCATCGCCGCGGAGACGATCGAGGGCGGCTCGGGCGAGCCGAGCTTCATGGCCGGCGGGCGCGTCGAGATCACCGGCGGCGAACCGCTTTCTCCGCGGCGGGTGGTGCTCACCACGGTCGAGCATTCCGCTTATGATCCGTGGATGCTGCCAGGCGCGGCGACCGGCACCTACAGCAACAAGTTCACCGCGGTCGACGCGACCAAGGTCTTCCGGCCCGCAGTCGCCCCGCTCGAGCGCAAGGCGCCCGGGCCGTTGCTCGGCGTCGTCAAGGTCGATGGCGGCGCGGCCGGCGAAGCGAAGATCGACGACCAGTGGCGCGTGCCGATCGAGATCGCCAACGCGCGCGACTATTCCGCCAAGGGCCTGCCCAAATATGTCTGGCTGCCGGTGCAGCAGCAATGGGCGCATTCGACCCATGGCGCGCAGTTCTTCCCGCGCATCGGCACGCGCGTGATCATCGATTTCCTCTATGGCAATCCGGACCTGCCGTTCATCTCGGGCACGGTCTACACGCCGTCCCAGCCCTACCCATTCGATCCCACCAGCAAGGCGACGCAGAGCGGCTGGCGCTCGGTGACCGACAAGAATGGCAGTATCGTCCAGGAATTCCGCTTCGAGGACAAGCCGGGATCCGAGGAAATCTATCTCTACACCGGCCGCGACTATCGCCGGATGATCGACCAGGACGACTGGGGCACGGTCAAGCGCGACCAGACGCTCGAGGTCCAGCGCGACCAGAAGCTGACGGTCACGCGCGATCGTACGGTAAAGATCGATGGCCTCCAGAAGACCGATATCACCAAGACCCGCACGGTGACGGTGACCGACAAGAGCACGCTCGAATCCAAGAAGGAGATCGAGTTCAAGGTCGCCGGCTCGTCCATCGTGATGAACGCGCAGGGGATCACGATCAAGGCGCCCAAGATCACGATCAAGGCGGATGCCCAGCTCGACATGTCCGGCGGCGCGACGGCCGCGCTCAAGGCGCCGAAGACCGACGTCACGGCGGACGCGATGTTGACGCTCAAGGGCGGCATCGTAATGATCAACTGAGATGAGCGTCGCCACCACGATCCCGATGCGTTTCCAGCGCGCCGAACTGGAACAGAAGGCGGATCTCACGCCAGAAGGGCTGCTGTGCCTGTCGCAGGCGGGGCATCCCGAACGCATGGTTCGCGCGCTGATCGAAACCGGCAATGCGCGCGATGCGCTCTATGCGCTCGTGATGATGCTGCCGCATCGCCAGTCGGTGTGGTGGAGCTGCCTCGCCGCGCGCACCTTGCCCGATCTGGCGAAGCGTCCGGACGATCTCGCCGCAGTCGATATCGCCGAGCGTTGGGTCCAGAGTGCCGCGCCTGCCGATGCCGAACAGGCCGGTGCGCTTGCGACCGCGTCCGATTCGGGTTCCGCCCCGGCATGGGTGGCGATGGCCGCCTTCTGGGCTGGACCGTCGCTCGCGCCGCGCGGTCAGCAACCGGTGCCGCCCGCCCCGCATCTGCCGGGCGTCGCAGTCCGGACCGCACTCCTCCTGCTCACCTTCGAGCCCAGCCTGAACGGCCGCGCCACGCTCGGCGACTGGCTCGATATCGGCGTCGCGTTGATGAACGGCGAGAATGGCCGGCAAGCCCAGGCGATGGTTCGCGACCGACTTCTTTCGGCCTGATCCCAGCCATGTGGACTCTCCTGCTGTCCCGTGCATCGGACCCGCCCGGCAGTTTCTTCGATCGCCGCCAGATCGACACCGGCCAGATCAAGGTCGGGCGGAGCAACAAGACCTGCGATCTGGTGCTGCCCGACGATCACGGTTTCATCTCGCGCCATCATTGCACGATCTCCGCGGTCGGCCTCGATCTCTTCGTCGTCGACACCAGCGTCAACGGAGTCGCGCTCAACGATCAGGGCGGCCGCATCGCACCGAACATGCCGGTCGCGATTCGGCCGGGCGATCGGCTGCTGGTCGGCGATTTCATCATCACGGTCGCGACCGACACGGTGGGCGCCGGCATTTCGCTCGTCCCGCCGCCGCCCCCGCCGCTGGCCGCCACCCCGTCGTCCCTCGGCGGCGATTCCTGGTTCGACACGCCGATCGATCCCATCTGGGACAATGGCCAGACGAGTTCGTCAGTCCACGAGTTCCTCGGCAATGCGATGGACGATTTCCTGACTCCGTCGGGCGGCATGCCATCCCGGCCCAGCGCTCCGAGCGACTTCGGCTTCGGCGATCCGCTGGGTCAGGCGTTCTCACGGCCGATCATGGCCGATCCACTGCCCCCGCCCACTAATTTCGGGATCCCGGAAGACTGGGCGTCGACGCCTTTGTCCGGCCCAGCGCCTGCATCCACGCCTGCGCAATCGTTCGCGCCGCCCCCTGCTCCGGCAGCGTCATTCTCGCAGGATCCCTTCGCCGATACGCCGTTTCCGGAAGCGCCGTTCAAGTCCGATGCGGCCGATCCTTTTGATCTCTCGACCCCGTTATCGACCGCGCCGGAGGCATGGGAGCCTTTCCCGGAACCTCCGGCAGCGCCGCCGCCAGCGGTCCCTGCGCCTGCTGCGACACCCAGGGTCGCCCCTGTGGGAACGCCGGGCCAGGGCGTCGACTGGAGCGCATTCTACGAGGGCGCGGGCCTGTCGCCCGAGGAACTGCAACTTTCGCCCGATGCGATGTTCCGCCTCGGCGTGCTCTATCGCCAGATCGTGCTCGGCCTGTGGGACCTGATCCAGGATCGCGCCGCCTTCAAGGACGAGTTCCGCGTCGAGCGCACCCAGCTCAGCATCGGCAAGAACAATCCGCTCAAGCATCTGCCTCCGCTCGACGCTGCCAAGTTCCTGCTCGGCGAGCCGCTGCCCGGCTTCATGTCGACCGAGGACACGGTGCGTACCGCGTTCGAGGACATCAAGAAGCACCAGCTCGCCATGCTCGCCGGCGTGCAGCATGCGCTTGCCGCGGTTTTCGATCGCCTGTCCCCGGCCGAGATCGACAAGCTGATCGAGAAGGCTGCAGGCCAGAAGAAAGGCATGTCCTTCTTTCGTGGCATCGATCGATGGAGTGTGTATCAGACGGTATTCGAGGCCCTGAAGCGGGACGCGGTATCGAACGCGAACGGCGTGATGAGCGTCGCCTTCCGCGAGGGCTATGAGAAGTTTCTGAAGTCAGGGCAGTGATATGCACCGGGGGGAGCGAAAGGTCATGGCCGAGTGACATGGGAGAATAAGCCCGTCTGGTCCGAGGGCATGTTCTTGCGGCCCCAGCATTTCCAGCAGTTCGAGCGCTTCGTCGGCGCGCAGCTGGAGGCGCGCGTGGCGCCGCTCGCCGCACATGGCTACGGCATTTCCGAGCTGCAGATCGATCCCGGCCAGCTCAAGACCGGCAAGCTCGCGATCACCCGCTGCGCCGGCGTGTTCAGCGACGGCACCCCCTTCCGCGTGCCCGACGAGGTGGCGGCGCCGCTGCCGCTGGAGATCATGCGCGACACGCGCGACGCCACCATCCATCTCTGCATCCCCCAGGCCCGTGCCGGCACTGCCGACGTCGCGCTGGAGAATACCGGCGGGCTCGAGACCCGCTTCGTCGCCCAGGAATTCGAGGCGGCGGACATCGTCTATGGCGCCTCGTCGCGCGTCCCGCTCAACATCGGCCGCCTGCAGCTTTCGCTGCGCGACGCGAGCGAGGGGCTGGACGGCTATGTCACCCTGCCGGTCGCCCGCGTGATCGAGCGCCGCTCGGACGATTCGGTGTCGCTCGATCCGGGCTTCATCCCGTGCGGGGTGAGCATCGGCGCGAGCCCGGTTCTTACCGGCTTTGTCTCCGAGCTGGAGGGCATGGTCCACCAGCGCGCCGAGGCGATCGCCGGGCGCCTGGGCACGCCGGGCGCGAAGGGCGTGGCCGACGTCACCGATTTCCTGATGCTGCTGTCGGTCAACCGGGCCGAGGCACTGCTCAAGCATATCGCCGCGCTGCCGGTGGTCCATCCGGCCGATCTCTATGGCATGTTGTGCGGTCTCGCGGCCGAGCTCTCGACCTTCACCGCCACCAGCAACCGGCCGCAATTCATGCCGCTCTATTCGCATCGCGAGCAGCGCGTCTGCTTCGACGCGGTGATGCACGACCTGCGCCGCTCGCTCAGCGCGGTGTTCGAGCAGGTGGCGGTCGCGATCCCGCTCGAGGCGCGCGCTTATGGCATCTCGGTCGGCCAGATCACCGACAGCTCGCTGTTTACCACCGCCTCGTTCGTGCTCGCGGTGCGCGCAGCGGTCGATACCGAGCAGCTCCGCGCGAACATGCCGCGCCGAACCAAGATCGGCTCGGTCGAGCATATCCGCGACCTGGTGATGCGCCAGCTTCCCGGCGTCGAGATCTATCCGATGCCGGCCGAGCCGCGGCAGATCCCGTTCCGCGCCAACACGGTATATTTCAGCATCAACGCCCGCCACGAGCAGTGGCAGGCGGTGCGGACCTCGGGCACGGTGGCGCTGCACGTCGCCGGCGACATTCCAGGCCTGGAATTTGAGATGTGGGCGATCAGGGGCGCGCAGGCATGAACGGCGGCGATGACGGCGACGACAGCGAACGCACGGTCTTCCGCCCGGCAGGCGGTGCGCCAGTGCCCGGCCAGGCGCCGGCCGGCGCGCCCGCCTTTCCCGCACCTCCCGGATTCCCGCCCCCGCCCGGCTTCCCGCCGCAGCAGTCCGCACCGGCGCCCAGCCCTGCCGCACCCCGGCCATCGGCACCACCGATAGCGCCGCAGGGCAGCGCGAGCGGGGGCACCGCACGGCTCGACTTCGCGACGGCAGAGCCCGATCTCTACGGTCCGGAGCCGCTGGTCGCCGCAGCCGGACGGCTGATCCATCTCGCCAGCCAGATTCGCTCGATGCCGATCGGCCCCGATCTCGGCGCGCTGCGCAAGCTGGCGATCCAGGAGCTGGAGGCGTTCGGCCCCCGCGCGCGCAACCTGGGCCTCGAGCCCAAGTCGATCCAGCTCGCGCACTATATCCTATGCGCGTTCCTCGACGATGCGGTGATGTCGACGCCATGGGGCGCCAACAGCCCCTGGTCGCAGCAGAGCCTGCTTGCCGCGTATCACAACGATACCCAGGGCGGCGACCGCATGTTCCAGTTCGCCGAGCGGATGGAGCAGGATCCCAATCGCGAACCGCGGCTGATGGAGCTGCTCTACCAGTGCCTGTCGCTGGGGTTCGAGGGCCGCGCCGCACTCGATCCGCGCGGTGAATCGCTACTCCACCAGCGCCGCGCGCGCCTCGCGACCGCGATCGCGGGCCGCAAGGGCGCGCTTCCGGGCGAGCTGTCGCCGCAGTGGCGCGGGCACACGATCGCCGCCGGCCGCTATGCCCCGCGCATCCCGCTCTGGGCGATCCTGAGCGGGCTCGCCGCGATCGGCCTGCTGATCTTCGCCGCCCTGCTCTTCCGCCTCAGCACGCAGAGCGACGCCGCCGTGGCCTCGCTCAACCAGGCGGTCGGCACCGCCCAGATCGTACCCCCGCCACCGCCCGCGCCGGAGAGCAAGACCCCGACCTATGACAAGATGGGCGAGATCCTCGCCCCCGACATCAAGAGCGGCCGGCTCGAGCTGCTGCGCGAGGGCAACGAGATCGTGATCCGGCTGCACAATGTCGGCCTGTTCCCCTCGGCCCAGGCCGATCCGTCAAGCGCGTGGAACGATACGTTCGGCCGCGTCGCCCAGGCGGCGAACCTTTCCAAGGGGCCGATGCGCGTCGAGGGACATACCGACAATCAGGCGATCCGCTCGCTGCAGTTCCCGTCGAACCAGGAACTGTCGCTGGCCCGCGCCAAGGGCGTGGCCGGCGCGATCGGCAACGCCGGCCTCACCGATCGTTCGCGGATCAGCACCGCCGGCTTCGGCGATACCCGCCCGATCGGCGACAATGGCAACGACGACGGCCGCCGCGAGAACCGGCGCGTGGAGATCCGCGTCGCCAACGACATCGCCTGGCGATAGCGAGAGGGAACCGCAATGAAAGCCCTGTTCCTTTCCCGATGGTTCTGGCGCTTCCTGGGCGCGATCCTGCTCGGGCTGGTGATCTGGTTCGTCGGTCCGCTGATCGCGATCGGCGGCTTCCGCCCGTTCGCCTGGTGGCCGGTCACCCTCTTCTTCGCACTGCTGCCGGTGGTGCTGGTCGGCGTCTTCTGGTTCCTCGCCCGCCGCCGCGACCAGAAGAAGAACGCCGAGATGATGGACGCGCTCAAGCCCAGCGCACCGGCCGATCATGACGAGCTTTCGCACAAGCTGGTCGAAGCGCTGACGATGCTCAAGTCGGTGCGCCTCGGCAAGCGCCAGGCCTATGCCTATCAGCTGCCCTGGTACGCGATCATCGGCCCGTCGGGTGCGGGCAAGACCACCGCCCTGCTCAATTCCGGCCTCAACTTCCCCACCGCAGTCGCCGGCGAGTATCGCGCGCTGCGCGGCCAGCCGAACACGCCGAACTGCGATTGGTGGTTCACCGACGAGGCGGTGCTGATCGACACCGCCGGCCGCTACGTCACCCAGGATATCGACGCTGCCAAGGATGCCGAGGGCTGGCGCAGCTTCCTCGAGCTGCTCAAGACGCATCGCCCGCTCCAGCCGCTCAACGGCATCATCGTCGCGGTTCCCGCGCCCGATTTCGCCGATCCGGCGAAGATGGCCGGCCACGCCAACAATATCCGCGCCCGACTCGCCGAGATCGGCACCACGCTCGGTCAGGACCTGCCGGTCTATCTGCTGGTGACCAAGGCCGACCTGCTCGCCGGCTTCCGCGAATTCTTCTCACGCGCCACCGATGCGGAATCGGACCAGGTGTTCGGCTCTACCGCGCCGGGCACCACGCCGGACGCGGATTCGGTGCTCAAGGGCTTCGACGATCTCGTCGCGAGCATCTCGTCGCGCGTCGTCGATCGCATGCAGGCCGAACCGCAGCTCCCGCTGCGCGGCCAGATCGCCGCCTTCCCCGCCCAGCTCGCCTCGTTGCGCACGCCGCTGGCGTCGCTGCTCGGCGCACTCGGCCAGAAGAGCCGCTTCGACGAGCCGGCGCGGCTGCGCGGCGTCTATCTCGCCTCTGGCACGCAGACCGGCAATCCGGTCGATCGTATCCTGCTCAGCATCGGCATGCCGGCAACCGCATCGGCGCACGCCGTCGGCCAGGGGCGCAGCTATTTCCTCAAGCGCTTCTTCTCGGACCTGATCTTCCCCGAACAGGGCATGGCGAGCCGCAACCTCGCGGCCGAGCGTCGCGCGCGGCAGCGCTACATCTTCAGCGCCGCGGCGGCATGCGTCGCGCTGGTGCTGGCGATCGGCATCTGGACGTGGGGCTATTTCCGCAACACCGCACTGATCGCCAGTGTCTACACCACCTCGGCGGCTTATGCCGAAGCCGCTGGCACCTCGCGCGGTGGCAGCGACACGGTCGACCAGGACCTTGCTGCGCTGGGCGTGCTCGGCAAGGCCACGGCGGACATGGGCAAGGCCGGTGACTTCGCGCTCGGCCTGGGCCAGGGCGGCCGGCTGGAGGGCGAGCTGCGCGGCATCTATGGCCGCGACCTGCAGCGGCGCCTCACCCCGATCCTCGTCAATCTCGCCCAGCAGAGCATGACCGCGGACAAGGCCGCGCCCGCCGCGCTCTATGACGATCTCAAATCCTATCTGATCCTCGGCGCCAAGGGGCCCGCGCTCGGCGACCATGTCGTCGCCTGGGTCCAGCAGGCCTGGACCGCGCGCCAGGGCAGCGGATCGGAATCGCAGGCCGGCGAGCTGGCCCAGCATACCGCGGCTTTGTTCGACGGCAATTTCCGTCCCGTCGCGATCGACGCCGCACAGATCGAGGAAGCGCGCGTCGTGCTCCGGGCCCAACCCGCGGCGGTGCGCGTCTATGGCCGGCTCAAGAGCAAGGCGATGGAGAAGGGCGAGCCGATGTGGACCGCGCGCGAGAATGCCGGACCGCGACCCGAGCTGTTCTTCGCGACCGGCGGCGCCTTCGCGCCCGGGGCGGGCGTGCCGGCGCTGTTCACCCGCAACGGATACGACAAGACCTTCCTGCCGATCCTCGCCAGCGGCCCCAAGCTGCTCGAGGAGGAGAATTGGGTGGTCGACGACAAGTCGGCCGATACCAGCATCTCCCCGGCCGAGCTCGCCTCGCTCAAGCAGGACCTGCAGCGGCTCTATTTCGCCGAGTTCCTCAGCCGCTGGCAGGCCTATATCGGTGCGATGCAGCCGCGCCCGGTGACCTCGCTTGCCGATAACGTCCAGCGCCTGCGCGACGGCAGCGGCCCGCTCTCGCCGATCGCACCGCTGATGAAGGCGATCGCCAGGGCGACCGACATGACCCCGCCCAAGGGCGCGCCGGCGGTACCCACCGGCGGCATGCTCGGCGCGGCGATGAACGCGGCCGGCGCCGGCCCCACGGGCGACGATCCGCGCCGCAACGTCGTCAACGCCTTCCTGCCGCTCAGGATCTTCGCCGGCACGCCGGCCGCCGGCGGTGCGCCCGCCCCCAACGCGCCGGTCGATGCGTTGATGACGACGATGGGCCAGCTCGCCGACAAGCTCAACGTCATCGCCGTCCTGCCCGGCGGCGGTGGCGAGACCGGATCGCAGCAGAGCATGGAGGTGAAGGCTTTGATCCTCCAGCTCGACCAATCGGCCAATTCGATGCCACAGCCGGCCGGGCTCTGGGCCAAAGGGGTTGCCAGCGATGCCAGCGTCAGCCTGGGCGGAGCACGGCTCGCCCAGATGGGCGAGGCACTGAACGCCAGCTTCGGCGACCAGTGCCAGCAGCTCCTGTCGCGCGCCTTCCCGGTCCAGCCCGCCGCGGTGGCGGACCTGCCGCTCGACGTGTTCGCGCGCTTCTTCTCGCCGCAGGGCCAATTCGCGAAGTTCGTGACGCAGGAGCTGGCGGGCTATCTCGATACCACCACGCCCGAATGGACCGCCAAATCCAACGCCGCCGAGATCGGCCTGACCGAGGCCAATGTCCGCGCGCTCCAGGCGGCGAACTTCGTCACCCGCACCTTCTTCACCAGCGATCCCAACGCCGCACGCCTCTCTTACCAGGTCGAGCCCGTCGCGCTCAGCGGCGCGACCTCGGTGACGCTCAAGATCGACGGCCAGTCGCTGTCGTTCGACGGCAAGTCGCCGATCCCGGTGACCTTCGACTGGCCCGGAGCGGGCGCCGCATCGGTCGAGTTCGCCACCGGCGGCGCCGCGCCGCAGGTCCGCTCCTGGCCCGGGCAGTGGGCGGCCTTCCGCATGATGAAGGCCGCCGCGATCAAGGCCGGCGCCTCTCCCGCGATCGGCGAGGGCAGCCTGACCCAGGCCGGCGCGCGCTTCGATTTCCGGATCCGCACCTTTGCGGGCACCAACCCGTTCGTCGTCGATCCCTTCGTCAAGATCGCCTGCCCGGCATCGGGCGCCGGAAAGGCCGCACCGGCCGCAGTCAGCCTAGAAGCATTCCCGCGCGTGCAAGCTGTCTGAGCGCGTCTTCCGCCGAAACCTGATGCCCGAACGCCGTGTTCGCCCAATCGGCGCGCAACTGTTCATGATCGCGGGTGCCGTCGAGCAGCGCGAGAAACGCCCGCGGGCCCGCTTCGGAAAACGCCACCGTCCGCTGATCCAGGGTGAACAAGTTGAGCTCGCCCGCCGCGATCTGCGCCCGTGCGAGAGGGCTCGCCAGCGGCCGCTCGCCAGGCTCCAGCGTCGCCGGATAGGGCTGCGTGTGGATATCCAGAATCACGCGCTGATAGAGCTTGAGCAATACCGCGCATCGCTCCTCCGAATCCGCGAACTGGGTTAGCGGATAGCGCTCCGGCCAGGCATCGCCGA
>JBEVLV010000027.1:0-15344 GCA_040508955.1 Sphingomonas sp.
AGCCCCGCCTTCCAGGCGCAGATGGTCGCCAGCACCCCGGTGCGGGTCGAATACACGCTCCAGACCGGCCACACGCCGTTCCTCACCGATCCCGATGGCGTCGCCAAGGCGATCGAAGAAGCGGCGCAATAAGGCCAAGCGGGATCGATTTCCGACCAAGGGCGGGGCGGCTTGTCGGCCGCTCCGCCCCTGGCATCGATCCAGCCGCGGCCGCGACCTCGCCGCTACGGTGACCATAAGGCAATGGAGCTTATTGGGCTGGCCACATGCGCGAACGGCATATCGATACGGTTGCTGCTTCTTCCGCCCGATCCGGCGGGGCTGGTTCCGTCGCCCCTCGTTCATTTGACCCAAGCCGTTCACCGCGGAACAGCGCGCAGGTCAAACGGCCATGGCGATACGCCGCTACGTTCGGCGCCGTACCGGACTGCCCTGATTGCGGAACGAAGCCGTCAGCCGAGCAAGCCTGTCGCGGTCTGCAATGCCGCAGCGATGGCGCGATCGGACTCTTCGCCGTCGGGCATGGCCCGCGAGATTTCGAGCGCACCGATCATGACGGCGACGATACTCCATGCACGGCGCGCGCGGTCTTCTGCCGAACCATCGAGCACCGTCGAGATCTTCCCGATAAGATCCGTCATCGCCCGCCCATAGGCATCGCGCACCGCAGGGCCGGCGCGCGCGACATCGGCGCTCAAGCTCGGCATGACGCAGCCCACTCCGGGGTTCTCCCGGTGGTATGGGCTGATATATTCGATGAGCCATTGCCGCAGGATTTCGCGGCGCTCGGCGATGCTGTCCGCGTCGACGTCGACAAAGGGTCTGCCCAGCCGCGTCGCGATGACCGCTTCCAGGAGCGCCTCCTTGTTCGCGAAGTTCGAATAGAAGGCTCCCGACGTCACGCCTGCCGCGGCGGCCAATCCATCGACGCCGATGCCGTTGAACCCGTTGGCCCGAAGCGTGCGGGCCCCGGCCTCCAAGATCGCCTCCCTGGCCTTCGCCTTCTGGTCCGGCGGATATCTCATTCTTCCAGTCTCCAAAAAAGTAGCGGTAGCACCTTGCCTCGTAAGATAACGACCGTTATATAACGATCGTTATCTTAAATGCCAACCACCGCCGCACAGGACGCGGCTCAACGAAAGGAACATGACAATGAGCTTTGAGAATGCGCCGACCAAGGCGATCGACGTGAATGGCACCTCCTTCCTGTATCGCGAGGCGGGCAATGCGGGCGGCGTGCCCGTCATCCTTCTCCATCACCTGACCGCGGTGCTCGACGACTGGGATCCAGCGTTCGTCGATGGCCTGGCTGCCCAGCATCATGTCATCGCATTCGACAATCGCGGCGTGGGCGGCTCGGGCGGCTCGACGCCGAGCTCGGTCGAAGAGATGGCCCAGGACGCAATTGCGTTCATCCGCACGCTCGGTCTGAGCAAGGTCGACCTTCTGGGCTTTTCGCTGGGTGGCTTCGTCGCACAGGTCATCGCCCAGGAAGAACCCGGGCTCGTCCGCAAGATCATCATCGCGGGTTCGGCGCCTGCCGGCGGCGAAGGCATCTCCAACATGGGCGCCGTCCTGCAGGATGGACTTGCGAAGGCCGCTGCATCGGGCAAGCACCCGAAGCACTTCCTGTTCTTTTCGCAGACCGAGAACGGCCAGGCCGCGGCCAATGCCTTTCTCGGCCGGCTGAGCGCCCGCAAGGAGGATCGCGACGCATCGATCAGCAACGAGACGATCGGTGCCCAGCTGACGGCCATTCATGCATGGGGGCAGGGCAATCCCGCCGGTCTCAGCAAGATCACGCATCCGGTCCTGGTCGCCAATGGCGATGACGATGTCATGGCGCCGACGATCAACTCGTTCGAGCTGGCGCGGCGGCTGCCCAACGCCGAGCTCAGCATCTTCCCGGACGCGAGCCATGGCGGGATCTTCCAATATTATCCGGTGTTCGTGGAGCAGGTCCTCACCTTCCTCCGCTGAGCGGCTGGCCGAGGCGGCAGGTCGCGTCCACCGCCTCGGCCGACCATCGAAAACCTTCCTCGTCGAAAGGATTGAACGATGTCCAATACCGCAGTGTCATCCCGGACGATTCCCGTGGATCATGTGAGAATAACCTCGAAGCGTGCCTTCGCTGAGGTGCGTGCGGCGCTTGAGGCCGATGTTCCGCCGCTCGATACCAATGTCATGACGGAGCTGAGCAGCGGCGATCAGGAAACGATCAAGCAGCGTGAGGCGCGCGGCCCCTCGCTTTTCATCTTCCTGCAGCGCGACCACGGGGCGCTCCTGGCGATTGCCGGAGGGCAGCGCAACGCGATCCAATATGAGATCGGAAATCCGATCATCGCCTCGAAGATGACCCGGCACGACCTTGCGGCGTCGCTCTATGCTCCGCTGCGGATCGCCCTGTTCGAAACGGACGAAGGCGAGGTCGTATTCGAATATGACAAGCCGTCGACGCTGTTCGGCCAGATCGGCAACGACCAGATCACCGAGGTGGGGCGCTATCTCGACCGCGAATTGGAGGCGGTCTTGCTGAAGGCTGCGGGTGAATAACGAAGGGCCGCTTCAGGTCTGAGGCAGCTCCAATCCGGGGAAACGCGTCCCGCGGATGGGAGATCAAGAAACATGCCGGTTGCCCTTCCAGGCAACCGGCCGGATACGGTGACTTGGACTAGTCGCATACGCCGGGCGCTAGCGACAGGTTGACCGGAACCTTCTCATCCTCGTCATAGGCGCTGGTCGCGTTGTCCTCGACCCATCTCTTCTCGGCGATCGACTGGAAGGGCGGCGGCACGAAGCCGTTCATCGTCCACAGATCGGATGGAAGCTCGCCGATCTGGACCTCCCATTCGAAACCGCGCTCCTTCACATAAGGGGCGATGATCTCCTCGATGCGCCGCATCCACCAGCCGCGCAGCGTTGCGCCCGGCAGCGTCCGAGCCATCTGGTCGATCTTGAACCGGACGAACTTCGGATGGGAGACCCCGCCGACATAACAGGAATCGGCCGGGACCGGGATGAACAACGCGACGACATAGATTTTCGGGATAGGGATCTGGGCATAGAGCGTGGTGATGCGCTCGGAGAAAGCCTTCTTGTCTTCTTCGGTGAAGGCATCGACCGGATGAAAAATCTGCCAAAGGGGCATTGCTTCTCTCCTCTCTCAACAACCAGTTCTTTTCACAGTAAATCGCGTTGGTACGCTCAGTCGGGTGCTCCCACCGGCGCGCGGCGGCTCACCAGCACCCGCCGTTCGGCGAGATCCTGGATCGTCCCTGCGTCGATCCCCAGCTCTTCCAGAACCTCATTGTTGTTCTCGCCCTGGAAATAGGGGATTCCTGCCTCGGGCAGCGCGGCATTGCTGAACTTCCAAGGCTGACCCGGCATCGGCGTGGTCCCGCCGTTACGATCGTCTACCGGGACGATCGCGCCCCATTCCTGGATCCAGTCCGATTGGGCGAAATCGGTGATGTCCCGAAGCGTGCCCAGCGCCAGTCCCGCTTCGCTGACTTGCGCCTGCAATTGATCGAGGTCGCTGAAGCTCTTGATCCAGGCGAGCACCTCGCGAAGAAGGATGGCGATATTCTCCCGCCTGAGCTTGGCCGTGGCGAACCGGGGATCGCGCACGAGATCGTTGCGCCGCATCATCGCGCAATAGCGGATGAAGAAGGGCGAATGGATCGGGCTGCCGGCGATCGTGATCTGGCGTCCGTCGCTGAGCGTGAAGACATGCGATTCGTTGGCCGACAGCGCGATCGGTTCGCCATCGGTGTCGATCCCCGCAAGGAGCGCCCCGGCGCGCTCGTTGACCGACAGCATGGTCGCAGCCATCGCCACGTCGATATGCTGGCCCTCGCCGGTGACGTTGCGGTGCTGGAGAGCGGCGAGGATGCCGATGACGCCCTGCAGGCCGGTATAGACATCGGCATGGCTGCACGCATCGTTGCGCGGTTCGGTCAGCGTCTCGCCGAAATGTTCGGCGACGATCCGGGTATGCCCGGTCTCGCCATGGACGGTCGGCGCGAAGGCGGGGCGGTTCTTCCAGGTCGTGTTCTGGCCATAGCCGCTCAGCGAGGCATAGATGATACCGGGATTGTATCGGCGGATGTCGTCATAGGCGAAGCCGAACCGCTTGAGCGTGCCGGGCCGGAAGTTCTCGACGATGATATCGGCCTGCGCCGCGAGGCGCTTCACGATCTCGCGTGCCTCCGCATAGTTGAGGTCGATGCTGAGGTTCCGCTTACCGGCGTTCTGCTGGATGTAATACATCCCCATGTCGGCGATATGCGGGAGGCCCATCCGCCCGAGATCGCCCGCGGGAGGCTCGATCTTGAGGATCTCGGCTCCCAGGTCGCGCAGCGTCTTGGTGCAATGCGGCCCTGCCAGGACCCTGGTGAAATCAAGGACGCGCAGTCCTGCGAGCGGAGCCGACATGAGTCAGTCTCCCTCGAACACGGCGGAAGCCGGGCCCGTCCTGAAGAAGGCCTCGGCACCGCGCACGCGATCCTTGGCCGCCCACATTCGCCCGTTGATCTCGATCTGCTCGTCGTCGACCGCGGCGACCCCGAAGCGCGCGGCAAGGTTCGCCTGGATCTTGATCTCCGCCAGTACTTTGGTCGGGCCCGATGCCAGCTGCCGCGCCCAGTTGAGCGATACCTCGGCAAGATCGTCCTCGGGTACGACCAGATTGACGATGTTCCAGCGCTCGAACGCCTCGGGCGTGTGCCGGCGGCCCAGCATCGCGATCTCCTTCGCCCGGACCGAGCCCGCGCGTTCCGCCAGGCGCTGAGTTCCGCCGAGCAGCGGCAACAGGCCGACGGTCTGCTCGACCTGGCCCAGGCTCGCAGTGTCTGCCGCGAGGATCATGTCGCAGGTCAGGGCAAGCTCGAGCCCTCCGCCAAGCACCGCGCCATGGACCGCGGCAACCGTAGGTACCGGCGCGTCTTCGAGCGTGTCCATGAGTTCGGACAAGAGCCCCTGATCCTTGTGAATGAACGATGTTGTGTCGAACGACTGGATTTCCGCGCCGGCGCAGAAATGGCGCATCGCACTGCGCAGCAGGATCGCGCGGCAACCCTCCGCCAGCACTGCGCGATAGGCTGCGACGATCTCGCGGCAGAATGCGTCGTCGATCAGATTGTGCGGCGGCTTTGCAAGGGTGACGATGCCGACGGCTCCGTCGAGTTCGTGAAGGACATGGGACATGGAGGGTCTCTCGATAGACGAAGGTCAGGGCCGGGAGGACGTGGGCACCGGGGACGGCGTGAGACGTCGCGCGCTGCGTGCGCGGCGACGGTGGGGGCGGCGTTCTGCCGGGCCCGGTCTCAGCAGGTCATTGGCTGGCATGGCATCCTCGTTCCGCTTTATCTTTTTGTTGGGTCGAGTTTGTGCTTCCGCGGTGCATGCGACAATGACGGGGGGCGCCAATGTTCGGGGCAAATCCTGCCAACCCGTTCACCAGTCACCGTGCAACCGCTCGGTCGCGTGCAAGGCGGGTGGCGGGGTTCGGATCAGCTCATGCTTGGGCGGGAAGGAGGCTAATGTTGCCAAACCCGCTCGTGTCAGCGGCGGTCAGGCGGCCGAACGATAATGGGTCGGCGATTCCCCGGTCCATTTTCGGAAGGCGCGTCGAAAGCCCGTCGCGTCGGAGAAGCCGACGCGCTCGGCGACCTCATCGATCCGCATGCGGGTATTCTCGAGGAACTCGATCGCCAGCCGCCGGCGAAGATCGTCGAGGATGCCCTGATAGCTCGCCCCCTCGAGCGCGAGATGGCGATGGAATGTGCGGGGCGAAAGGCCCAGTTCGGCCGCGATCTGGTCGGCGGAGGGAAAATGCCGGCCGTGGTTCATGCACAGCGAGCGCACGCGCCGTGACAAGGTGGATTGGACCGTCTCATCGTCCTCGATCATCCGGTCGCAGAATTGCTGGCAGATCTTGGTCGTGATCGGATTGGCATTCGGACAAGGCCGGTCGAGCAGGCTGGCGTCGAAATGCCATTCCATACCCGCGCCGTCGAAATCGACCGGGCAATTGAACAGGCGCTCATAGTTGCGCCAGTGCTTGGGTGCCGGGAAAGGGAACACCATGCGCTTCGAAGGGAATGGCGCTTCCAATACGCGCGAGAACAAGGTGGTCATCGAGCTGCGCCAGAATTCGGCGCAGAAGGGCAGATAGTCGCCAAGCGACTCGATGCCGTGGCTACTCAGCATGACGGTGTCGCCGTGAATGCGCAGGCGGATCTCTTTGACCATCGGCTCGGCAAGCCCGATATGCTCAAGGGAGAATTCCAGCGCGTCGCCGAACGTAGCGCTGCTCACCATTGCGAACCCGTAAATGCCATAGTCGCTCAAGCGCTGGCGCGATCCCGCGAGAAGGCCGATGTCCGATCGCTTGGCGACCTGGGTAGCGCGCCGGTAGACGGCAAGGCGCTGGCGCGAACTGATCCGCGCGGAATCATCCTGCAATTGCCAGGGATGGATGCCTGTAGTCCGCAATAATTCATCGACGGACACGCCCTCGGCCGCGAGTTCGGCTGCGATAGCGCCGATGCCGATCAGGCTCCGGCAGGGCGCGTCCGGATCAGCCGTGGCGGCGCTGACAACCTTGTTCCTGCTCACGACCATGGTCTTTCGATGATAACATGCGCGTTCCGCCTTGTCGTGCCAGCCAAAAGTGGGGGCTGCCCTGGACGGGATCGTTCATCTCGTCTTCACTCGGCGGCGTCGAGCGCCACCGGTCCCCAAGGCGGTGAGCCGGCGGGCGCCACATTGATCAGCTTTCGATTGACGAATTCGCCGAAGCCGAGCTCCGACAGTTCGCGCCCGAAACCCGATCCCTTGATGCCGCCGAACGGCAGCTCGGCCGCGGTCCAGGCCGGTTGGTTGACGAAGACCATCCCGCTCTCGATCCGGTCCGCGATCGCGCGGGCATTGGCCATGTCCGCCCCGAACACCGAGCCCCCGAGCCCGAACGGCGTGTCATTGGCGAGTTCTATTGCTTCATCGACCGTATCGACGACATAGATGGACGCGATCGGCCCGAACAATTCCTGGCGATAGATCGGGTTCGCGGCGTCGATGTCGGTGATTACCGTCGGTTCGACGAAGAAGCCGCGTCGATCCGCCTGCTTGCCGCCGGTACGGATCGTCGCGCCGCCCGCGCGGGCGGCCTCGATCTGGGCCAGCAACCCGGTCATCGCGCGTTCGGACGATACGGGTCCGAGTTCGGTGGTGTCATCGGTCGGGTCGCCGATCTTCATGGCGGCGGCCTTGTCGCTATACGCCTTGATGAACGCCTCGCCGCGTTCCTTGCCGACGACGATGATGCGTTTCGATGCGACGCAGCTTTGCCCGGAATTGAACATGCGGCCGAATATCGCGCTGGCGATCGCCGCATCGAGCGGCGCGTCGGGGAGCACGATCAACGGATCGCTTCCGCCGAGCTCCATCACCACCTTCTTGAGATTGCGGCCGGCCTGCTCCGCGACCGCCGCGCCCGCGCGCTCGCTGCCGGTGACCGTCACGCCAGCGATCCGCCGGTCGGCGATAAGACGGCCGATCTGCTCGTGGGTGGCGAAGATATTGGTGTAGGCGCCTTCCGGGGCTCCGGCCTGCTCGAGCAGCCGCTGGAACGCCAGGGCACATTGCGGCACGCACTCGGCATGCTTCAGGAGAAGCACATTGCCGGCAGCCAGTTGCGGGCCGGCGACGCGCGCGATCTGATAGTAAGGAAAGTTCCAGGGTTCGATGGCGAGGATCGGTCCGATCGGGCGCGTCACGACCTGGGCCCCGGGAAAGCCATCGAAATGCCGGGGCGCCATGAAGGCCTCTGCGTTTTGCGCATAATAATCGAGGATCTGGGCCGACAGGCCGACCTCGGCCAGCGCGCCCTGGTGGAGCTTGCCCATCTCGAGCGTGACGTAGGAGGCATATTCCTCGGCGTTTGCGCGCAGCAGCGCGGCCGCGGCCGCCAACACCTTGGCCCGCTCGGCGATCGGACGATGGCGCCAATCGTCATTATACGTGGCGGTAGCCCTGCGGACGGCAGTCTCCAGCTCGGCATCGCCGATGTCGGGGAAGGACTTCACCACCTCGCCGGTCGCGGGATTGATCGTCTGATAGATCACGGGATAGCCTTTCTGCTGCCAAGTCTTGCTGGTTGGTCCCGAACGCCGGTGGCGCGGGCGAGCGCTATTCGGGCTTCAGCTCCGCCGCCCGGTAGAGGAGGTTGTTGAGCTTGATGTCGAGCACCGCGGTGATCGCGTCGATGTCCGGCTCGTTGAACTGGCCGAAGACGCTCGAGGGCTTGTCATATTCCACGCGGATATGATTCTCGCCGACCTCGTAAACCAGCACCGTCAGCGGCGCATAAAGCGCGGCGCCGATGTTGTGGACGGTCATCTTCAGCGCGATCTGGGGGTTGCCGATATGATAGCGTAGCGCCTTGCGCGATTGCCCGATCGTCGCGAATAGGATGCCATGGTTGTTGGTGCCCTCGAAGAGCATCAACCCCTGATCGCCTGCCGCGGCCTTGAGCCGCTCGAAGCCATGTTTGGGATTCTTGACGGCAAGGTCGAAATCGCTCGGGTCGAAGCGGCCGAGCAGATAGGTGAAGTTGCGGTTGAACTGGTCGAAGTCCACCGGCAGGTCGATGGACACGTGCTTCACCGAGATCGTCTTTTCCGCGATCTTCACCGGGATGGTGGGCGTGATCGGCACTGCCGTGATTTGTGCGAACGCTGGGGTCGATGCTGCCAGTCCCGTCGCTACGGCCACCAAGCCGATATCGCGCGATACCCGCAGACTCCGTCGCAGGATGCTCATATTCCTCTCCTTATCGGTGCCACTAGCGGGCATCTCGCAGTGCCTAGGTTTCATCAGGGGGATGCGAACGGCAATGGCGGATAGCGTCGAAAACAGCGTCAAATAGTGCCAAGGCCGCTCGCGTCGATGGGCGCTCCGGTGCGCAGCCGGATTTCCTCGATGGACACGCCAGGCGCGGTTTCGAGCAGCCGCAAGCCCCGGTCCTTGTCGCAGGCCAGGACACCCAGGTCAGTGATGATCATGTCGACAACGCGAACGCCGGTCAGCGGCAGCGTGCACCGCCTGACGATCTTGGGCTCGCCGTTCTTGTTGTTGTGCTCCATGACCACGATGATCCTCTTGACGCCGGCGACCAGGTCCATCGCGCCGCCCATGCCCTTGATCATCTTGCCGGGGATCATCCAGTTGGCGATGTCGCCGGTCTCGCTGATCTCCATCGCGCCGAGCACCGTCAGGTCGATATGCCCGCCGCGGATCATTGCGAAGCTGTCGGCGGATGAGAAATAGCTCGATGACGGCAAGGCGCTGATCGTCTGCTTGCCGGCATTGATGAGATCGGGGTCGACCTCATCCTCGAACGGGAACGGGCCGATCCCCAGCATGCCGTTCTCCGACTGGAGGGTTACCTCCATACCGGGCGGAATGTGGTTGGCTACCAGGGTCGGGATGCCGATGCCCAGATTGACGTAATAGCCGTCGCTCAGTTCGCTGGCGGCGCGTGCCGCCATCTCGTCGCGGCTCCAGGGCATGTCAGATCTCCTCGCGCTGACGCACGGTGCGGAATTCGATCCGCTTGTCGTACGGCGCGCCGACGATGAGGCGCTTCACATAGATACCCGGAAGATGGATCGTGTCGGGATCGAGGCTGCCGACCGGGACGATCTCCTCGACCTCGGCGACGCAGATCCGCCCGCACTGGGCCGCGGGCGCGTTGAAGTTGCGCGCCGTCTTGCGGAACAGGAGATTGCCCGCCGCGTCCGCCCTCCAGCCCTTGATGATGGCGAGGTCGGCGCGCAGGCTTTTCTCGAGCAGATAGGTTTCGCCGTCGAATGAACGGGTTTCCTTGCCTTCCGCGACCGGCGTGCCGACGCCGGTTTTGGTGAAGAAGGCCGGGATGCCGGCGCCGCCGGCGCGCATCTTCTCGGCTAGCGTCCCTTGCGGGGTGAAGTCGACCGCGAGTTCGCCCGACAGATATTGCCGCTCGAATTCCTTGTTCTCGCCCACGTAGGACGCGATCATCCTGGAGATCTGGCGGGTGCGCAGGAGCTTGCCAAGGCCTTCGCCGTCGATCCCGGCATTGTTCGAGATCGCAGTGATGTCCCGCGTGCCCGCTACCGCGATCGCATCGATCAGCCGCTCGGGAATGCCGCACAGGCCGAAGCCACCGGCGGCGATCACCATTCCGTCGAACAACAGTCCATCGAGCGCCGCGCCCGCCGTCTCATAGATCTTGCTTGCCATGCATCCTGCCCGTTCACCTGCAGGCCGCGACCGCGGCCATCGATTGATCCGTTTCCCGGGGAGGGGAGGCGCATCGCGGGACCTAGAAGGCGACCTTGTCGCCGCCCTTGAGACCGAGCAGTGCGCGCGCTTCCGATGGCGTCGCCGCCGAATAGCCGAGCTCCTCGATGATCGTCACTGCCTTGGCGACCTGCTCGGCATTGCTGACCGCCAGCCGGCCGCGGCCGATATTGAGGTTATCCTCGAGGCCGACGCGGATATTGCCACCCATCAGCGCAGAATGCGTCGCGAACGGCATCTGGTGCCTGCCCGCGCCAAGTACCGACCACACATAGTCGTCGCCAAACAGGCGATCGGCGGTCTGCTTCATGAAGTTCAGATTCTCGATATCGGGGCCGATCCCGCCAAGGATGCCGAAGATCAGCTGGAGAAAGACCGGCGGCTTGAACAGCCCGCGATCGATGCAGTGGGCGAGATTGTAGAGATGCCCGACATCATAGCATTCATGCTCGAACTTGACGCCATGCTCCTCGCCCAGGGCGCGATAGATCTTCTCGATGTCGCGGAACGTGTTGCGGAAGATATAGTCGTCGGATTCCCGCAGATAGGACTCCTCCCAGTCGTGCTTCCATGTCGAGTAGCGGTCGGCCATGGGATAGAGCGCGAAGTTCATCGTCCCCATGTTGAGCGAGCACATCTCGGGCGAAGCGGCGAGGGGAGCGGCCATGCGCTCGTCGACCGTCATCTTCAGGCTGCCGCCGGTCGTGAGATTGCAGATCGCGTCGGTCGCTTCGCGGATGCGCGGCAGGAATTCCATGAACAGTTTCGGATCGGCGCTGGGCCGGCCGTCGATCGGGTCGCGCGCATGGAGATGAAGGATCGCCGCCCCGGCGTCTGCCGCAGCGATCGCCTGCTCGGCGATCTGCGCCGGCGTGATCGGCAAAGCATCCGACATGGTCGGCGTGTGGATCGATCCCGTGACCGCACAGGTGATCACCACCTTGTTCTTCAGCGTTGCCATCACGCGTGGCCACCGCGGCGCGCGGTCCCGGTCATTTCGGTCTGATCCATCACCCTGATCTCCTCTCGGGCACCACGACATCCCGGGAAGGGATCGTGGCAGGGCCCTGGGCTGCCTCCAGCTGCCCGGGCGAGCCGGGGCATGAACCACGACTCGGTTGCCTCGCGCTGGATATCGTCCGTAGAAAACATTTATATCGATACGTCAATATAAAATCGATATTTATCACTGGTGCTTGTTTTTTGCAATATTCTCGATTATCGAGGGGTATGCCTAAAATCTCGGCCCCGTCTGCCAGCCTTACCCAAAGCGCGTATGAGGGTCTTCGGACGCAACTCGTCTCCGGGGCGCTGCGGCCGGGCGCCAAGCTCAAGATCAGCGACCTTTGCCAGTCGCTCTCGGCAAACATGAGTGCCGTCCGTGAGGCGCTGGCACGCCTTACGTCCGAGGGGCTGGTCGTCGCCGAGCCGCAGCGCGGGTTCAGCGTGGCCCCGATCACCGCAGACGATCTGCGTCATCTGACCGAGGTCCGGGTGCCGCTCGAGGAGATGTGCATCCGTCGCTCGATCGCGCTTGGCGATATCGACTGGGAGGCCGCGATCGTCGCCGCGCTCCACGGGCTGCTGCGCACCGAGCGCTATGACGAGACGGGCAAGGTCCGGGCGGAATGGGCCGAGGCTCATAACCGCCTCCACAAAGCGCTGGTCGCGGCGTGCGACAATCCCTGGATGCTGCGTTTGCGGGAGAACCTGGCGACCCAGGGCGATCGCTATCGCTGGGTGTCGGTCGCCGCTTCCGGCCTCAAGCGGGATCTTGATGGCGAGCATCGCCGTCTTGCCGATGCCTTCCTGAGCCGCGATGCGGATCTGGCCGTGGCCCTGATGACGGATCACATCCACCAGACGACCGAGGTCCTGCTGAACGAGGGGCTGGCGGACATTGAGGGCGATCTGCAGCCCGCTTGAATGCGGCGCGCCGCGCCTTCGCATTGCTTCAACATATCGGATCTGGGCCTCGATGGACGCCATCGAGCAGGATAGGCATGTCCATTATAGGTAGCACTATCGATAGATAGATAAAATATCGATTTTATTTGACGTGATCGAGAATCGCGCATAAACAGGCTTCCAGCAGGCCGGCGCAAAGCCGGGCCACCGTGCCTCACGGTCGAGCGATGCAACCCTGCCGATGTCGATGCACAACCGGAGAGGTGTCATGACGAGCTGGAAGAGCGGCGCTGCCGACCCCCTAAAAGATCCAAGATTTCATCAGGTCATTCGTGCGCGTCGCGGACTTCGCGTCGGCTTCTCGATGGTGACGCTCTCGCTGTTCTTCGGCTTCGTCTTCGCGATCTCGACGCCGATCGCTGCCGGTGCGGCAACGGTTAAGATCGTTGGCGTTCCACTGGAGATGTTCGCCGCTTTCGGATTGATCGTGCTCATCATCCTGATGACCGGTTTCTACGTGCTCTGGTCGAACAGCCGGATCGATCCGCTGGTCGAGGCCCTTCGCCGCGAGCACCGGTCGTGATTTTCCTCGCCCATGCCGCAGGCGCGCGGGCCGCGAACCTGGTCGACGAGCCGACTTCGGTCAGCATGGTCACCGTGGTGATGTTCGTCGCGATCGTCGTGCTGACCCTGGCGATTACGCTGCGTTCCGCGGGTCGGACCAAATCGCGTGCCGATTTCTATGCCGCGGGGAGCGGTATCACGCCATTGCAGAATGGCCTGGCGATCGCCGGCGACTTCCTGTCGGCAGCCGCGCTGCTCGGTATCTCGGCGCTCGTCTACAGCAATGGTTTCGATGGCATGATCTACGCGATCGGCTTCCTTGCCGGATGGCCGATCCTGCTCTTCCTGCTCTCGGAGCGTTTGCGCAATCTCGGTTCCTTCACCTTCGCCGATGCTGTCTCCTATCGTCTCGAACCGGGGCCGGTGCGCTTGACCGCGGCGGCGGGATCGCTCGTCGTGGTGGCGCTCTATCTCGTGTCCCAGATGATCGGCGCGGGTAAGATCATCGAACTGCTGTTCGGCATTTCCTATCCGCTCGCGGTGTCGGGTGTCGGCGCGTTGATGATAATCTACGTCGCCGTCGGCGGGATGCACGCCACGACCTGGGTGCAGATCAGCAAGGCGTCGATCCTCCTGGTCGGCGGCACGCTGATGGGCTTCCTGGTTCTGCGCGCGTTCGATTTCGATCTCGCCGGCTTGTTGCAGGCGGCCAGCGACGAGCATCCCAAGGGCCAGGCGATCCTGATGCCCGGCGGCATGTTCGCCGAGCCCGTCTCCGCCGTGTCGCTGGGTCTCGCGCTCGTGTTCGGAACGACGGGCCTGCCGCATATCCTGATGCGCTTCTTCACCGTGTCGAACGCCGCGCGCGCACGACGCTCGGTCTTCTATGCAACCTGCTGCGTCGCCTATTTCTGCCTGGTGATCCCGTTGCTCGGCTTCGGCGCGATCGCGCTCCTGATGCGCAATCCGGACTATTTCGTGCATGACGCCGCCGGCCATTATGATCGCGTCACCGACCTGATCGGCGGAGCCAATATGGCGGCGATCCATCTGTCGGGCGAGCTGGGCGGTCCGGTGTTGATGGGGCTCATCTCGGCCGTGGCCTTCGCCACGATCCTGGCGGTGGTGGCGGGACTGACCCTCGCCGGCGCTTCGGCGATCAGCCATGACATTTACGGTCAGGTGATGCGTGCCGGCCGCGCGAACGAGCGTCGCGAAGTCCTGGTGTCCCGCCTGGCGGCAATCGCCATCGGCGTCGTCGCGGTGACCTTCGCGCTGGGTTTCGAGAAGCAGAATGTCGCCTTCATGGCGGGGTTGGCGCTCGCGGTAGCGGCGAGCTGCAACGCGCCGATGTTGATCATGGCGATCTTCTGGCGTGGCACGACCACCCGCGGCATTGTCGGCGGAGGCCTGGTCGGGCTGGTTTCCTCGGTTGCGCTGGTGATCGCGAGCAAGACCGTGTGGGTGAGCGTATTCCACTTCGCGCATCCGCTGTTCGGCTATGACAACCCGACCCTTTTCACGATGCCGCTGGCACTCGGCGCGATCTGGCTCCTGTCGCTGACCGATCGAAGCGCACGTGCCGGCCGGGAGCGCGCGGCCTTCGATGGCCAGCTGATCCGCTCGGAAACCGGCATCACCATCGAGCACCGTCCCGAACCCGTCCGCGCAGTATTCGCGTCGGAGAGCGTTCCGGCCGCCAATTTGATCAACGGCAAATATATGAGGACGAGGACATGAAAAAGATTGCGATGACCCTTTTGGGAGGGCTGAGCCTTGGTGTGATCGCGACGCCCGCCGTCGCCCAGGACAAGGTCAAGGTCGAATCCGCGCCGCTGGCGGTTACCCACATCAAGGTCCACACGACCAAGAAATATGCGGATGTGCGCGCGGCCATCGAATCCAGCCTGGCCAGCTTCGACGCGCCGATGCGCCAGCTGCTCAAGGACGGCAAGATCGAGGAGCTGCGCGCCGCCGCTGCGAAGGGCGCCGGCAAATTCGGCCTGATGATCCATTACACCGCCTATCATGGCGATCTGCTGATGCTGAACGGCGGCAAGAAGAACCTGATCGCCTATTACATCGGCAACATCCTGTCCGCGACCAGCATGACGGCGATTAATCCCGCCGCCGGCCTCTACGCGCCACTCCGCATGGTCGTCTACGAAGACGCGAGCGGCGGCACGACGATCGAATATGACAAGCCGTCGACGATGTTCGGGCAGTTCCGAAATCCCGAAATCGACAAGGTCGCCAAGAGCCTCGACGCGCGCATCCTCAATCTGGCCCGCACGGTCAGCGAGTAGCGCACACAAGGTCCGCCTGAGCGCTGAAAACAGCGTCAGTCCGGGCTGTTCACCATCCGGTCAACCGATCGCGTCGCGGCGACATTCCGCGACGCACGGTTCGCCGCGCCCTGAAGGGAGGGGAGTATGAGAGCCTATCACTTCTTGCCGCTTGTCGCGCTGATGATGCCGGCTTCGGCGTTCGCCGCGGATGACCCCGTACCCGCGGCGCCCCCGCCCCCG
>JBEVLV010000028.1:0-13755 GCA_040508955.1 Sphingomonas sp.
ACCCCGGTGCCGCCCGCCGGTCTTCGAAGGATCAGAAGCCGAAGCGAACGCCTGCTGTGAAGCTGCGGCCGTAAGCGGTGTAACCTGCACCGACCGAATTGCTCGTGCCGGTCGAGCCCGAGGCCCAGATCACATTGGGATCGCCGTTCAGATAGGTCCGCACGATCGAGTTGGTCAGGTTGCGACCCTCGACATACACCTTAATCTGCTTGGTGATGTCGTACGATGCCGTGGCCGTGACCCAGTTATAGGCCTTGGCGATCGCCGGCGTATTGTCGATCTCGGTGAAGTTCGCATAGACGAACGAACTGGAATAATCCCACGACACGCTGATCGAGACCGGCCCCTTCTCGTAGAAGGGGTTGATCGAGAAGGTGGTCGGCGAGATGCCGGCTTCCTGCCCTGCGTCCTGACCGTTGACGGTCGTCTGGCTCCAGGTGTGCGTAAATTGTGCACGCATGCCGAAACCGTTCTTGAGCATGTGCTGCCAGCTCAATTCGACGCCGTAGATCTTGGCATCGTCGCCGTTGATCGGCTGGACCACACTGAACAGCAGCGGTGTGCACGCGTTGCCATTGAAACAGCCGACCGCGCCGATATCGACATTGTTGGTTTCGACCGTGGTGATATCGTCACGCAGTTTCTTGCCGAAGACGGCGAGCGACACCATGTTGTTGTGGCTGTAGTACCATTCGAGCGACGCGTCCGCCTGCCACGCCTTGATCGGCTTCAAATTGGCGTTGCCACTGTAATCGATGCGATAGGTCTGATTGCTCGTGCCGTCGGTTTCGGTCGGCGCGAACTGGTTGAGATTCGGTCGCGCGATCGTCTCGGCGACCGCCAGGCGAAGGTGAAGCCTGTCCGTGAAGCCATAATTGAAATTGGCCGACGGCAGCGCGAGGGTATAGGTGCCATGCCCGCTGACCGGGGTCGCATCGGAATAGTCGGTGATCGCCGACGCGGTCGGGTTGGCGGTGTCCGCCACAGTCACCGAAATGATCTTGTTGATCGCAGTCGATGCATGGGTGGTGGTGCGGACCAGGCGCACGCCGAGGTTGCCGTCCCATTTGGGGCCGCCCAACGTCGCTTGGGCATAAGCGGACAGGGTCTGCTCATCGACCACATAGGAGTTGGTCGCATTGAACTGCGGCAGGGTGTCGGCGAAGTTATAGACACCCTCACCCGACGTATAGTTCGGCGTGCCGTCGAGCGACTTCAGGCCGTTGAGCAGGTTCTGGGCGTTGATCAGCACCTGAGTCCGCGGGAAGTTGCCGCCCGCGCCGGAAAAGAAATTGGGGAAGTTGAAGGTCGAGATGACGTTCTGGCCCATCGACGCGAACGTGATCGGTCCGGGCTGCCCGGGCATCGTGTTGTACAGCGTGCTGTACTGGTTCGAACCGTTGTTCCAGTCGTTGCTGATGTCGCTCCGCGACTTGGAGCGCTTGAGATAGGCGCCGCCGAAATCGATATGCTTCAGGATGCTGCCGTCGAACGACCAGGTGCCGTCCAACTTGGCACCAGTCACCGTGTCCTTGACGGAGAAACCCGACAGGCCGTCATAATGCGTGCTCCACAGGCTCTGGTTGTTGAGCTGGCCCGAGGCGAGCGCGCTGGCATAATCCACGCCACCCGGCAGAGTGACGCTGATGTTCGGCATCGCGTTCGCATTGGCCGAATAGTTCAGGACATTCTGGTTGTACGGCGTCGGCGAAACGAGACCCGCAGTCAGGAAGGTGTCCGTGCCGCCCTCCGGCCGGTTCGCCTGCGAGCGATAGACGTCGCCGCGCAGCGTCAGGCGTGGAGTCGGGGTCCAGGTGGTGTTGGCGCCGATCAGATAGGTGTTGACCACGCGGTGGATCGTCTCGTTGACGACTTCCGGCGTGAAGTTGTTCGCGGTGAATTGGCTGATATAGCCGTTCTTGACGGTAACGTTCGACCATTCGGGCAACCCGTTCTGGTCATAGGTGAACCCCGGGAAATAGGATTGGGCATAGCCGACCTGGGGGTCTTTCAGTCGAGTGAACATGCCGTCGACCGTAACGTGCAGCGTATCGGACGGACGCCATTCGACCGTACCGGTCAACGCGAGGCGTTGCTTGCGGTCGACCACCGAGCCGAACTGGATGCTGCTCAGGCCATTGACGGGCTGCGCATTGGCCGGCGGCGGCGAATCCGCGGTGGGCCCGACCGGCCAGACGCCGGGATTGTCCGCGTCATAGCTCGCGGAATTGAGCGCGTCGGTGCGGAATTTCTGATCCGACCAGACAGCGCCGAGCAGCACGCCCAGCGTTTCGGAACTGTTGGTGTCGCTGACGAACCCGGACAGCTTGTAACCGCCATATTGCGACATCTGGTTGTAGCTGCCCTCCGCCCGAGTCGCGAAATGCAGGCCCTGATGGTCGAACGGCCGTGCCGAACGCAGGTTGACCGTGCCGCCGATGCTGCCCTCGATCGCGCTCGCCTGAGGCGACTTGAGCACGTCGGCGCCGGAGATCACGTCGGACGGCAGAATGTCGAACGCGAAGTCGCGGCCGTCATCGTCGGTCGCCAGGAGGCGATCGTTCAGCGTGGTGATATTGTATTGCGATCCCAGGCCGCGGACGCTGACATATTGGCCTTCGCCGCCGGTCGTGCGGTTAATGGTGATGCCCGTGATGTGCTGAAGCGAATCGGCGACGTCGCTGTCGGGAAAGCGGCCCAGCTCGGTCGCGTTGACCGAATCGAGCACCACGGCGGAGTTGCGCTTGATTTCGACCGACTTGTCCATGCTGCCGCGAATGCCCGTGACGACGATGTCGTCGGCGCCATCGCTGGGCACCTGATCGGCTGCCGGACTGTCGGGCGTGCCGCTCGGTGACGATTGGGCCTGCGCCATAGCGGCACTGGATACCGAGGCCAGCGCCCCGGCAAATAGATAGGCATGCGTACGCAGGAATCGTGAGGCCATGGTTCTCCCCTTAATCAACCCGAGATTTCACTATCTTTCATTCTGTGGTTCGTTTCACGACAACGCAACCTTTTTTTGTCATATTATCGCAATAAGGTCCTTTTCAGTTTTTTATAGTATTTTCTGATACTTACCCGCGCGATATCAGCAGCCACTGGTGTTTCGGCCGATTTTAGGCGACGCCCCGATTGCGTTTTGCGTGATCCGGAACTCGCATCGGAACTGAAGAAACGAAAGAAAACGAGTGCGTCACGCTCATTTTCGTTTGCGTATCCGATTTTCGTTGTGCAAGCTCGTCCATCGCACCCATCTCAAACGGGCGCCAAACTGGCGAGGATCAAATGGCGGAAGCGACACTGACGCGAAGGGCAACGCTGGCGAGCCTGCTTTACGGGACCACGGCCATCGCTGCCGGGTTGATACCCCTCAACCGCGCCTGGGCATCCACGGGTGCAGTAGCAACGGCTTCCGACGGCATATTGTCTATCGACTTCGACGGCTCGCTGCTGTCGCGCATATCCCGGCAGGGCCAGCCTTTGACCGCGTTCGAGAATGGCGAGGGCGTGCGACTCGCGGATGGCTCGGTGCTGGATCGCTTCGTTTTGCTCGGACAGAGCGGCACCACGCCCGCCAGCGTGCAGGGCGGCGGCAAGCGCCACACGGTCCGCGGGGTGGCCGGTGGGCGACTCGAGAAGCGCGTCGATCTGGTGTTTCGCGACGCGCTTCCAGGCGCAGCATTGATGACGGTACAGTATCGCAACGTCGGCAAGGCACCGCTCGTGATCGCAGCCTGGTGGTCGGCGTCCCATGTCCTGCTGCCGCATTCGGACGGCGCATGGACCTTCTCCGGCGCATCCTATCCCGATCGACGCGACTGGGTGCAGCGCGTCCGGCCCGATTTCCAGCAGCGCAACTATATGGGCATGAGCGGCCCCGACTATGGCGGCGGGACCCCGATCTCGGCGGTCTGGCGGCCGGATGCCGGACTGGCGGTCGGGCATGTCGAGACGGTCCCCAAACTGGTGGCGCTTCCCGTCGCGTCGCAGCCTGGCGGCACCCGGATCGCGATCGAGGGCGACCAGCCGATCCTTCTCGCGCCGGGGGAGGTCGTAACCCTCCCCGAGACCTTCATCATGGCACACCGGGGCGACCATTTCGCCGCGCTCGACACGTATCGCCGCATCATGGCCGAGCGCGGGCTGGCCGCGCCGCCGGTACCCGAATCGAGCTATGCGCCGATCTGGTGCGCCTGGGGCTATGAGCGCAGCGTCACACCCGAGCAGGTCTATGGCACGCTCGACAAGGCCAAGGCGGTCGGCTGCGAATGGGCGGTGCTCGACGATGGCTGGCAGAAGTCGGTCGGCGACTGGGTCGCCGATACCGGCCGATTCCCGGGCGGCGATCCCGACGTCAAGGCGATGGCCGATCGCATCAAGACCTATGGCATGCGGCCCAAGCTCTGGATCTCTCCGCTTTCGGCGGCGCCTGCCAGTGACCTGATTCGCGACCATCGCGACATGCTGCTGCTCGACGCCAGCGGTACCGCCCAGAATGTAAGCTGGTGGAACAGTTATATGCTGTGCCCCGCCTATCCGCCGACGGTCGAATATTTCAAGGCGGTCACCCGGCGGATCATCGGCGAATGGGGATATGAGGGGCTCAAGATCGACGGGCAGGACCTGAACGGTGTCGCGCCCTGCTACAATCCCGCGCACAACCACAAGCGACCCGAGGAATCGGTCGAGAAGCTGCAGGATTTCTGGAAGGCGATCTATGATACCGCGATCGCCATCAATCCGGACGCCAATATCGAGCTCTGTCCGTGCGGTGACTCCTTCGCCTTCTTCAACATACCGGCGATCAACAACACCCCGGCATCCGACCCCGAATCGTCCTGGCAGGTGCGGCTGAAGGGCAAGAGCTTCAAGGCGATGATGGGTCCGTCCGCGCCGTTCGCCGGCGACCATGTCGAGTTGAGCGACGGCGGTGACGATTTCGCTTCGACCTACGGGATCGGCGGCATACCGTCGACCAAGTTCACCTGGCCCAAGGATACCGACAAGCCGACCGACAAATTGCCGCCCGGCGGCTTTGTCCTGACGCCCGAAAAAGAGCGGCTCTGGAGCAAGTGGATCGCGCTCTACCGCAAAAATATGCTGTCCAAGGGGCGCTATCTGGGCGAGCTCTACGATATCGGCTTCGACAAGCCCGAGGGGCACGCGGTCGAAGCTGGCGGGAAGCTCCATTATGCATTCTACGCCAAGAGCTGGAACGGGCCAGTCGAGCTGCGCGGCCTGGGCAAGGGGCGCTATCGCCTGACCGACAGCTTCACCGGCGCTCCGCTCGGATACGCCACGGCCGGAAGCAACAAGATCAACGCCAGCTTCGAGCGCTTCCTCGTCATCGAAGCGGCCCCCGCAGGAGACACCGCTTGACCGCCACCCCCGCCCGTGCCGGCCGCACCTGGCTGGTGCATGCGCTGATTACCGTCGTCCTGTGGGGCGTCTGGGGCGCCTTCTCGGACCAGTCGCCCAAGCACGGCTTCCCTGACACGTTGGTCTATTGCGTCTGGGCGCTGACGATGATCCCGCCTGCCTTTATCGCGCTGAAGCTGGGCGGCGGAAAGCTCGAGCGGAGCCCGCGCGCCATCGCCTATGGCATGGCGGTCGGCCTGCTCGGCGCGGGCGGCCAGATGGTGCTGTTCTACGCCGTGACGCGTGGGCCGGCCTATCTCATCTTCCCGATCATCTCGCTGTCGCCGCTGGTCACCATCGTCATGTCGTACCTGCTGCTCGGCGAGCGCACCGGCAAGCTCGGCCTGGTCGGCATTGCGCTGGCGCTGATCGCGCTGCCGATCTTCAACTATGCCCCGGCCGACGGCACCGCGGCGAGCGGATCGACCTGGTTCGTCCTCGCGCTGATCGTCATGCTGTGCTGGGGCGTGCAGGCCTATTTCATGAAGTCGGCCAACAACTACATGTCGGCCGAAGGCATCTTCTTCTACATGATGGTCGCCGGCCTGCTGCTGATCCCGGTCGCCTGGGCGCTGACCGACCGGTCGCACGCCGTGAACTGGGGCTGGGACGGCCCGGCACTGGCCGCCGGCATCCAGGTGCTGAATGCGATCGGCGCCCTCACCCTCGTCTTCGCCTTCCGCTACGGCAAGGCGATCATCGTGGCGCCGCTTTCCAACGCAGGCGCGCCGCTTGCGACCGCGGTCATCTCGCTGATCGCGCTCGGCGTCATGCCCGACACGCTGAAGATCGTCGGCCTGGTGCTGGCACTTCTTGCGTCGCTGCTGCTCGCGATCGAGCCCGACGCGGCCGGTGACGCCCCGGAATCGGACGCTGAACCTGTAGCTGCGTAAATTTCATTATACATCATTTTCTTGCGTTTCGTTACTTTTCTCTCTAGATAGGTTGCGATTTCAAGGAGCAATCATGAAAGCCATCCGCGACCTCATCGCCCGGCACAAAGCCGGCGAGCGCGTCGGCATCACCTCGGTCTGCTCGGCGCATCCGCTGGTGATCGAAGCGACCCTGCGCCACGCGCTGGCGCACGAAGCGCCGCTCGCGCTGATCGAGGCGACGTCGAACCAGGTAAACCAGGACGGCGGCTATACCGGCATGACGCCGGTCGCCTATCGCGACTTCGTATGGGCGATCGCGGATCGCGTCGGCTTTGCCCGTGAGCGACTGGCATTGGGCGGTGACCATCTCGGTCCCAATGCCTGGACCAAGCTCGACGCCGACGAAGCGATGGCCAAAGCCGAGGTGATGGTGCGCGACTATGTCGCCGCCGGCTTCGGCAAGATTCATCTCGACTGCTCGATGAGCTGTGCCGACGACCCCGTGCCGCTGCCCGAGCAGGTCATCGCCGAGCGGGCCGCGCGGCTTTGCAAGGCCGCGGAGGCGGCCCATGCGGGCGGTGCCGCTACTGCGCCGAGCTACATCATCGGCACCGAAGTGCCTGTGCCCGGCGGCGCTGCGGAGGATCTGGACGAGCTCGCCGTCACCACGCCCGAGGCGGCATTGGCGACGATCGCCATGCACCGCGACCTGTTCGCGGCGGAAGGGCTGTCGGATGCCTGGCAGCGCGTGATCGCCACCGTCGTCCAGCCCGGCGTGGAGTTCGATCACGACAAGGTTGTCGATTACGTCCCCGAAAAGGCAGTTGCGCTCAGCGCGGCAATCGTGCCGGTCGAGCACATCGTGTTCGAGGCGCATTCGACCGACTATCAGACGCCCGCCGCACTCGCCGCCCTGGTGCGCGATCATTTCGCGATTCTCAAGGTCGGCCCAGGGGTCACCTTCGCGTTGCGCGAGGCGCTATGGGCGCTCGACGCGATCGAGCGCGAGACGGTGGCGCCCGCCAGCCGCGCCAACCTCCGCGACGTCGCGCTGGCGCGAATGCAGGCCGAACCGGCAAATTGGGCCAAATATTATCACGCCACGGGCGCGGCGCTCGATTTCCAGCTGCAGTACAGCTTCAGCGATCGCATCCGCTACTACTGGCCCGACGGTGAGATCGCCGCAGCGCAGGACGGGCTGTTTGCGAACCTGCGCGAGACCGTGCCACCGCTGGCGCTGGTCAGCCAGTATCTTCCCCTCGCCTTTTCCGCGCATCGCGCGGGCCGCGCCACGCTCGACCCCGTCGATCTGGTCGTGGCCCATGTCAGCGCGACGCTCGACGCCTATCATGGAGCTTGCCATCCCAATGTCTGACCTTGTTGCCGCCGCTGTGACGGAGGGCACCGAGCCCTGGACGCGCCGCGAAATCTTCCAGCAGCCCGAGACGCTGCGCGCGACGCAGGCATTGCTCGGTGCCGAGCAGGATGCGATCGAGGCATTCCTCGCTCCGCTCCTCGCCAGGCCGGATCTGCGCATCGTGCTCGCCGGCGCGGGCACTTCGGCGTTCATCGGCGAATGTCTTGCAACCATCCTGACGCACGCGACCGGGCGCAGGGTTGAGGCGGTGGCGACCACCGATATCGTGAGCGCGCCCGATCTCTATCTCGAACCGCAGGTTCCTACCTTGGTCGTGTCGTTCGGCCGATCGGGAAACAGCCCGGAAAGCATCGCCGCGGTCGACCTCGTCGATGCCCGCGTCGCGGAGGCGCATCACCTGATCATCACCTGCAACGCCGATGGTGCCCTGGCCAAGCGGCGGGGCGAGGACGCCTATGTCGTCGTGCTGCCGGAAGCGACACACGACCGCGGCTTCGCGATGACCTCGAGCTTCTCGGCGATGACCTACGCGGCATTGGCGATCTTTACCGGGCCCGCCGCACTCGGCGACCGCAACAAGACCATCGCCAATGCAGTGGGCGCCGTTCTCCAGGACGCCGAACCGCGCATGGCGGCGCTCGCCACGCGCGGTTTCAGCCGCGTGGTCTATCTCGGCAGCGGCCCCTTCAAGGGATTGGCGCGCGAAGCGGCGCTCAAGCTGCTCGAGCTCACCGATGGCGCGCTGGTCACCGCCTTCGATTCGACGCTCGGCTTTCGCCACGGGCCGAAGACGATCGTCAATGGCGACACGCTGGTCGTGGTGTTCGTCTCGAACGATCCGCTGACGCGGGCTTACGATCTCGACCTGATCGCCGAACTGCGGGCCGACAAGGTTGCCGGCAGCGTGCTGGCGATATCCGCACAGGAATTGCTCGGCGAGACTCTCGCGGTGCATGGGCTGGAGGGCGCTTCGGACAGCGACCTTTTGTTCCCCTACATCATTCCCGCCCAGCTCTTTGCACTCCACGCATCCCTCGAGCGCGGCCTGACGCCCGACACGCCCAACAACGCCGGCACGGTCAACCGCGTCGTCCAGGGCGTGCGCATCCACAGCGTGGGCGCATGAGCGAGCCGCGCTATTTCCTGGGCGTCGATGGCGGCGGCACCAAGACCGAGTTCGTCTGCATCAACGGCGCCGGGGAGGTGGTCGCACGACAGATCGAGGGCACGACCTACCATCTCCAGGTCGGGCTCGATAGCGCGGTACGCGCGCTGGAGGCCGGTATCGCCGGCATATGCGCCCAGATCGACATCGCGCCTTCCGGGCTCGCCTATGTCTTTTTCGGCCTGCCCGCGTTCGGCGAGGATAATGCGATCGATCCGCAGCTCGAGGCGCATTGCGGCCGGCTGCTCGGGCACGATCGCTATCGTTGCGGCAATGACATGGTCTGCGGCTGGGCGGGATCGCTCGCCTGCGCCGATGGGATCAACCTCGTCGCCGGCACCGGATCGATCGGCTATGGCGAGCGGCAGGGCCGCGCGGCGCGCGCCGGCGGCTGGGGCGAAGTGTTCAGCGACGAAGGTTCCGCCTATTGGATCGCGATCCAGGGCCTCAACGCGTTCACGCGGATGAGCGACGGTCGCCTGCCCAAGGGGCCGCTCCACGACGCTTTCCGACGGCGACTCGCGCTCGATACCGATCTCGACATCTGCGCCAGGATCATGGGCGAGCAGGGTCTCGCCCGCGGCGAGATCGCCGGGCTCGCGCCGGTCGTGGCGGAAGCGGTCGCGGCCGGCGATCCGGCGGCGATCCGCATCCACGATCTTGCAGCCGAGGAACTCGCGGCGCTGGCCGAAGCGCTGCGCACCGAACTCGGCTTCGCGGCGGACGAGGAAGTTCCGCTGTCCTGGTCCGGTGGTGTGCTGACCAATGACGCGTCGATCCGGGCGCGGCTCGAAACGCGACTGGCGGAGCTGGGTCCCTATCGCTTCGTCGCGCCGCTTCATTCGCCCGCATACGGCGCAGCGCTCTACGCCGCGCATCAGGTCGGCGAAAGGCCGGCCTGACGCACCGCGCAGCACGAAAGGGATCGATCATACAGCTTAAGTTCTTCGCCCTTTCCGCGCTGTTGCTCGCATCGTCGCTCTCCGCCGCGCTGCTGCGGGCCGCGCCTCCCGCGCCCGGACCAGGGCTGCAGGTCGACATCGCCGCCCCTGCCGACACCGCGCGTCTCGCCTGGCAGGCGCAGGGCAGCTATGCGGTCGCCGTCGCCTATGACGGCAAGTCGACGAAATATGGCGAGATTCCGCCGAACGACGTGCTGGTGAGCGCCGCCTTCATACCCGATACCGACGCGCCCTCGGCCCGCCGGGCAAGACCGTTGCCCCAGGCGCTGGTCGATATCACCCAATCGAACTGCACCGGCTGCCATGATTTCAACGCCAATTCCGGCGGTCCGTCCTTCGCGGCGATCGGCAAGCGCTATACCGGCCAGGCTGCCGCGATCAGCACGCTTGCCGCGCATATCCGGAACGGCTCCAGGGGCGCCTGGGGCGCAGGCAGCATGCCGCCGCACCCGGATCTCACCCCGGCACAGGCGACCGCGATCGCCAGTTGGATCGTCGTGCATGCCGCCGACCCAGCCGTCCATTATTATGCTGGCGCGAAGGGTAGCTTCCGGATGATCGCGCCCGCTGCACCGGGGCAACGCGCCGGGATGGTGCTCAACGCCTATTACACCGGTCCACTCAAGGCCGGGGCCACCCGCGATGCCGCGGGACATAACCTGGTGATCGTACGCGGCACGGGATCCTGATCGGACGGCGCAAGCAAAAGGGGCACGCAATGGAACGCCGCACTTTCCTGAAGACCGTCGCAGCGGGGCTCGGCGCCTCGATGATCGACGCGGAGGAGGTGCTGGCGCAGGCCGCCACGCCGCCCGCCGCCACGGGCAAGAAGGTCGTCGTCGCAGGCGCCGGAATCACCGGCCTGTGCTGCGCGTATGAGCTGATGCAGCGCGGCGTGGACGTAACGGTGCTCGAAGCTTCTGGACGCTATGGCGGGCACGTCTACACCGGCCATGACGGGCTGTCGGACGGGTTGTTCGCCGATTACGGCGCGGACCATCTGACCAGGCCGGGCTACGAGCAATTCTTCCGCTATGTCGATGCGTTCGGGTTGAACGTCGTGCCCTATCCCAACGCCGAGGGATCGCCGCTTCCGGCGAACAACGGCCAGATGACGATGATCGGCGGCAAGTTCTACAGCGAGAAGATGCTCGCCGATCCGGCGACGCAGCGCACGCTCGGCTTCAATGTGCGCGAGGTCGCGTTTCTGGCGCAGCATCCCTGGTACGAGCTGCCCAACCTGTTCCTCGCCGATCATCTCGCCCGCTTCGGCGACGCCAGCCAGCCGTTCGGCAATGGCTGCGACGATCTCGACGCAATCGACCTCGATGCGCTGTACGCCAGGCAGGGCGCCTCGCAGCGTGCCCGCGACTATCTCGGCGGCCAGCACGTCAACGCGCTCTATGGCGTGTGGCGCTTCGCGGTGATGAAGGATCGCGGCATCCCCCTGTCCGAAGGCGAGACCTTCCACCTCGAAGGCGGCAACGAGGAAATGCCCAAGGCATTCGCCGCCCGGCTCGGCCCGCGGGTGAAACTCGCCCATCCGATCACCGCGATCCAGCGCGATGCGGAGGGCGTGACCGTGACCTACACGGCCTATGGTGACGATACGCCGCAGACGATGCGCGCCGATTACCTCGTCAATTGCATCTCGCTGCCGGTATTCCGCCGCATTCCCGTGACGCCCGCCTTGTCGCCGGCCAAGCAATATGTCGTCGACAACCTCACCTACAGCTCGCACCCGTTCTTCGTCTTCGAGGCAGAGACCCGATTCTGGCGCGACGACGGCTTCGAGACGCTCGCCATGTCGTTCGAGCATCCCGACATCTCGCAGATCTGGGTGGTGCCCGAGACGGCGAAATCGAACCGCGTGATCCTGAAGGCGTTCGGCCCCGGCGGCCTGTCACCGCAACGCGTGCTCGCCGCGTTCCGGGAAGTCTATCCCGGCAAGCGCGACACGATCGTCCAGGCACTGACATGGGATTGGACCAAGGACCCGTTCGCGCCGACCTGCGAAATGGAGCCGTTCCAGCCCGGCACGCTCCGGCAGTTCTGGCCCGAGATCATGAAGCCGGACGGACGCATCTATTTCGCGGGAACCTATGCCGACGCGCTCAGCCGCGGCATGGAATCCTGCGTCCGCTCGGCGGCGCGCGTCGCACAGGAGATCGCCAATGCCTGAGTTGCGGCGCCGCGACTTCCTCATGGCCAGCGCCGCCGGTGTGGCGGCGTCGGGGTTCGCCACCCAGCCGGCGCGTGCGCAAGACGTCGAGCATGTCTGGGACGGCTATGATTGGGGCAATCCGCTTCCGGTTCCCGACCGCCTCTATCAGGGGCCCTTCACCAACTACGGTGCCGGCGCCAATGCGCCGGGCGGCGAAGTCGGCATGGCGACCTCGCCCTCGCGGGATATCGTGCCCAACTACGGCATGGGGCTCACGGCCTATGTCTCGGGCGATACCGGGCCGCCGCGCCTTCCAGGCCAGTCGCTCGAAAAGGCGATCGAGGATATCGTCAAGCTGCCCTTCACGCAGAACGTCTATATCCGCCCCAACTGGCGCGAGGTGCAGTCGCGTCCCGGCAAGCTCGACCTGCCCGACTGGTGGCGCATCACCTTCGATCTCGCCCGGCAATATGGAAAGCGGGTCGGCTTTCGCATCATGTTGGAAAATCCGGATTTCCCGGAGCCGGGCATGCCCGAATTCCTCATGGAGAAAGTACCCTACGTGCCGCTCAAGGGCAGCTGGACCGGCGACCCGTCGCAGACCCGCTACCGCAAGAAGCACGCGATGCCGCAGTTCGACCATCCCGCCTATCAGGCGGCATTCGGCGAGCTCAATGCACTGCTTGCCGATCAGTACAATGGCAGCCCCGACATCGAATATATGGACACGATGATGTACGGCTTCTGGGGCGAGGGGCACACCTGGCCTTTCGAGGGCAACTACTTCGCCAGCAACATGGCCGCCGAGCGGACATGGCTGCGGATGCTCGAGACCCAGCTCGCGCATTGGACCCGGACACCGCTCGTCACCAACACCCAGCCCGATTTCAACAATGTCGGCAATGCCGCGATGCTCGATCGCACTGTCCGCAGCGGCAACTGGATCCGCAGCGACACGATCTTCATCGAGAACAGCCAGATCGAGGCACTGAGCAACCGCCCGCCCTGGGCCGCCGCCGTCAGCGAGGTATCGATGACGACCGGCGATCCGGCCCGGCTTGGCATCGTGGACGGCGTCACCCACAACGAGCAGGTGATCGCGCACGTACTGGCCGTGGGGGCGAACTATTGGTCGGTCTGGAACTGGCACGACGAAGCCGCGGCGCACGTGCTGAGCTACTACGATAAATATCCCGAGCCGATCGACCATATCGCCCGGCGAATCGGCTATCGCGTCTATCCGGCCTTTATCTGGCCCTTCGAACGCGACGGCGGTCACGGCGTGGTCATAGGTCTCGCCAATGATGGCGTTGCAGGTGTTCCCGGGGTGATCCGGCTGACGCTGAAGGATGAAGCGGGAGCAACGGTGGCCAGCGGCTGCGTCGATCCCGGCTATCCCAAGCCTGCGGGAATTCGTCAGGCGATGCTGACCTGGGCGGATGGACGCGACTGGCAGGGTTTGCGGCTAAGCGCCGAGTTGGAGGTAAAGGGTGTTCGACACCCCCTGCGCTGGGCATGCCGGCAAAGCCTCAATCCGGACGACTCGCTTACCCTGCGGCAGAACATCCGAAGCTGACCGGTTTGACCATCGGGCAGTGCTGACGGCGGGGCGACCAAGGTCACCCCGCCGTTGCTGGCGCGCGCGTGATAAGCGTTGCTTATTGCGCCGCTTCTTCGATCGCCTTGGCGACGCCATCGGGATCGGTGAGGAACGGCGTGTGGCCGGTCTGGAGCGTGTATTCGACCCGCACCGGGGTGCTGGCGACCATCTGCGCCTGGAAGGCGGGGCT
>JBEVLV010000029.1:0-26714 GCA_040508955.1 Sphingomonas sp.
GGGATCGGAACGCCGCTGGCGATCGCCAAAACCTGCGCCGCACTCAACGCGTCGTAGGTCTGCCTCGCGCGCACGCGTACGCGCACATACGCGCGCGCATACGCGTGACATCGGCTGTACGACCGTCTAAGGCCGTCATCGAACCGCACCATCACCCGAAAGACACCGGAAATTGACCGACGAGACCGTCCTCGCCGACCCCTCTGACATTACCCCGATCTCGATTGTCGACGAGATGAAGACGTCGTACCTCGATTACGCGATGAGCGTGATCGTGGCGCGTGCGCTCCCCGACGTCCGCGACGGTCTCAAGCCGGTCCATCGCCGCATCCTCTACGCCGCGCAGGAAGGCGGCTATGTCGCCGGCCGCGCCTATCGCAAGTCTGCCCGCCTGGTCGGTGACGTGATGGGTAAATACCATCCGCACGGCGACAGCTCGATCTATGACGCGATGGCGCGCATGGCCCAGGACTGGGCGATGCGGGTGCCGCTGATCGACGGCCAGGGCAATTTCGGCTCGATGGATCCCGATCCACCCGCGGCGATGCGCTACACCGAAGCGCGCCTCGCCCGCGTCGCCTCCGCGCTGCTCGACGATATCGACAAGGACACGGTCGACTTCCAGGACAATTATGACGGCTCCGAAAGCGAGCCGACGGTCCTCCCCGCCCGCTTCCCCAATCTGCTGGTCAACGGCGCGGGCGGCATCGCGGTCGGCATGGCGACCAACATCCCGCCGCACAATCTGGGCGAGGTCATCAACGCCTGCCTGGCCTATATCGATAACGGCGCGGTCACGCTCGAGGAGCTGATGGAGATCGTGCCGGGGCCGGACTTCCCGACCGGCGCGGTGATCCTGGGCCGCAGCGGCTGCCGCTCGGCATACCAGACCGGGCGCGGCTCGATCATGGTCCGCTCGCGCTACATCACCGAGCAGCGCGGCGAGCGCCGCTCGATCGTGCTGACCGAAATCCCGTACCAGCAGGGCAAGAACGCGCTGGTCGAAAAGATCGCCGAGGCCGCCAAGGAAAAGCGGATCGAGGGCATCAGCGACATCCGCGACGAATCGAATCGCGAAGGCGTGCGGATCGTCATCGACCTGAAGCGCGACGCAACGCCCGAGGTCGTGCTCAACCAGCTGTGGCGCAACACACCAGCGCAATCGAGCTTCCCGGCCAACATGCTCGCGATCCGCGGCGGCCGCCCCGAACTGCTCAACCTGCGCGACATCATCGAGGCATTCGTCCGCTTCCGCGAGGAAGTGATCACCCGCCGCTCGAAGTTCGAGCTCGCCAAGGCGCGCGACCGTGCGCACATCTTGCTCGGCCTGGTGATCGCGGTCACCAATCTCGACGAAGTGGTTCGCATCATCCGCGGTTCCTCGAGCCCGACCGCGGCACGCGAAGCGCTGCTGACACGCGAATGGCCGATCGCCGAGATCGCGCCTTATATCCGCCTGGTCGAGGCGGTGGAAACCGAGGTTGCAGGCGACGTCTATCGCCTGAGCGATGTCCAGGTCCGCGCGATCCTCGACCTGCGCCTGCACCGCCTGACCGCGCTCGGCCGCGACGAGATCGGCGACGAGCTCGCCAAGCTCGCCGACACGATCGCCGAGCTTCTGGAGATCCTGGGCAACCGCGCCAAGCTGTACGAGGTGCTGCGCGGCGAGCTGGTGCTCGTGCGCGACACCTATGCCACCCCGCGCCGTACCGAGATTGCCGCCGCTGCCGACGGGATCGAGGACGAGGACCTGATCGAGCGCGAGGACATGGTCGTCACCGTGACCATGGAAGGCTATATCAAGCGTACCCCGCTCGAGACCTTCCGCGCCCAGCGCCGCGGCGGCAAGGGCCGCGCCGGAATGGCGACCAAGGACGAGGATGTCGTCACCCACCTGTTCGTCACCTCCACGCACACGCCGGTGTTGTTCTTCTCCACTGCCGGCAAGGTCTATCGCATGAAGGTGTGGCGTCTGCCCGAGGGTGGACCCGCCACGCGCGGCCGTCCGATGATCAACCTGCTGCCGCTGGCCGCCGGCGAGACGATCTCTACCGTTCTGCCGCTGCCCGAGAATGAGGACGAGTGGGGCGCGCTCCACGTCATGTTCGCGACCGCCAAGGGTTCGGTGCGCCGCAACTCGATGGATGCGTTCGCCAACATCCGCACGTCGGGCAAGATCGCGATGAAGTTCGAGGAAGGTTCGGACGATCGCCTGATCGGCGTCTCGCTGCTCACCGAGGAAGACGATGTCCTGCTCGCCACCCGTCAGGGCAAGGCGATCCGCTTCGCCGCGACCGACGTGCGCGAGTTCCAGAGCCGCGATTCGACGGGCGTACGGGGTGCCAGGCTCGCCGATGGCGACGAGGTCATTTCACTGTCGGTATTGCGCGGTTTCGACGCGACCCCCGAGCAACGCGAGGACTATCTTCGTGCCGCCCCCTGGAAGGAACGTCGCGAGGGCCAGCCCGAACCGGAGCAGAAACTCAGCGACGAAGAGATGGCGCGGTTCGCGGCGGCCGAGGAGTTCATCCTCACCGTCTGCGCGAATGGCTATGGCAAACGCTCCTCTGCCTTCGAGTATCGCAAGACCAATCGTGGCGGCCAGGGCATCACCAATATCGACAACCTCAAGCGCAACGGCCCGGTGGTCGCCAGCTTCCCGGCACATAATGGCGAACAGCTGATGCTCGTCACCGATCAGGCCAAGCTGATCCGCATGAACGTGGGCGATACCCGCGTGATCGGCCGCGGATCGGCAGGCGTGAGATTGTTCGACGTTGCCGACAACGAGCATGTCGTCTCGGCGGCGCGCATCGAGGAAAGCGAAGACGAGGCCGAAGTGAACCTCGCCGACGGCCCGGCGGCCGGAGAGCCGACACCGGATGCCGATACCGGGGAGGATCTCGCCGCCGGACAGGAAGGCGGGGAATGAGCCTGGCCATGATGGCGAGCCTTGGTTGACCGATTGTGCCATGCGCAAGGCCGGCGTCGGTCTTGCGCATGGTTCAAGAAGGACCCCATGATCCGCGTTTCTCGCGCAGCGGCAAGGGTGTCGCCGGGCATATCGATTCGAAGAAAGCGCGCCACTCGTGCGTTCGCGATAGCGCCGTGCGAGCCGCCCATAACGGAAGATGCTCATGGTTGATCGTCCCCCGCTTGCTTATAAGGTCCTGACTGCCGATCAGATGCGCGCTCTGGAGGAGGACCGCGTCTTCGCCGGCGCGCCGGTGGATCTCGCCGACGGCTTCATTCACCTGTCGAGCGCCGATCAGCTCCAGGAGACGATCGACAAGCATTTCGCGGGCCAGCACCATCTTTGGCTCGCCGCGGTCGATCTCGACGCGTTGGGCGATGCCGTGAAATGGGAGCCTTCGCGCGGTGGCCAGTTCTTTCCCCACATCTATGGCGCACTGCCGCTGGACGCGGTGGTTGCCTATAGCGAACTCGCCTATGAGCCTGATGGCGCGCTGAGATTGCCGGTGGCCGGCTGATACGGAATTTGTCAGTCCTGCGACCGACGTCGATGCTCTCACCAGCTATCGGTATTTTTCCCTTCTCCCCATCACGCGGCGATCGACGAGGTCGAAGATGACAACGCGATTATGAACGCTTGACGACCAGGGCACGGCCTCCTAATGCCCGCCTTCGATCGCTTTTGGCCCCTTCGTCTAGCGGTTAGGACGTCGCCCTCTCACGGCGAAAACACGAGTTCGATTCTCGTAGGGGTCACCAAGTATTTTCAATGGGTTGACGGATATCCGCGCCCGTTGCTTGGCGGTTTCTCCTTTTTCTCTTAACGCTTTCGGGATCATCGAGGATTCCCTCGCAAGTGCTGCAGATTTGCGCCCGCGTGAATCGGGCGCTCGGATTGCCCTGCTCCTCGTCCTTGCCGATGACGCATCGGCTTTAGACTGGACGGATCGATGCGGGGTCCAACGTTATAGCCTCGCATAGGTCGCGATCTGCGCCAGGGACACCTCGCGCGCGTCTCCGCCTTCTGCGACCGCCCGCTGCCACGCGACAACCCATTCCAACGCCTGTTCCAGCGCAAGCGCAGGGCGCCATCCCAGCGCGCTGCGAACCTTCGAGCAATCGAGTCGCAGCAGCCCCGCTTCGTGCGGGCGCGACCCGTCATCGACCCGTGGCTCGCTGGCCCCTCCCCAGGCCGCGTACATGCGCTCGACGATCCACGATACCGGACGCGCATCGTCATCCGACGGGCCGAAATTCCATCCCTCCGCGAAACGCGTGTCTCCAGCCATCAGCCGTTCCGCGATCGCCAGATAGCCTCCCAGCGCCTCCAGCACATGCTGCCAGGGGCGCACGGCGTCAGGCGAACGGATCAATGGTGCTCGGCCCGCCTCAAAGGCGCGGAGGAGATCCGGAATCAGCCGGTCCGCCGCCCAGTCACCGCCGCCGATCACGTTCCCCGCGCGTACCGATGCGATCGCAGGCCCCTCCCCGGAGAAGAAGGACCGGCGATAGGCCGCGATGACCAGCTCGGCGCATCCCTTGCTGCTGCTATATGGGTCGTGGCCGCCCATCGGATCGGTCTCACGATAAGGCCACACCCATTCGCGATTTTCATAGCATTTGTCGCTGGTGACGCACACCACCGCGCGCACCCCCGGCACGAGCCGGGCTGCCTCCAGCACATGCGCCGTTCCCATCACGTTGGTGGCATAGGTCCCGACCGGATCGTCATAGGATGCCCGAACCAGCGGCTGGGCGGCAAGGTGGAAGATCATCTCGGGCCGCGCAGCCTCCACCGCAGCACGCACTGCCGCCATGTCGCGCACATCGCCCTCGATATGGGTAAGCAGCGCATCGATCCGGGCGGTTTCGAACAGGCTGGGCACGGTAGGCGCCGGCAGCGCGAAGCCGGTCACCTCCGCGCCAAGCGCATGCAGCCACAGGCTGAGCCAGCTGCCCTTGAAGCCGGTATGGCCGGTAACGAGGACGCGACGCCCGCTCCAGGCAGCAGCGTTCACCAGCGCTTCCAAGGGGCGTTACCCGCCTTCCACAGGTCTTCCAGATACAGCTTGTCCCGCAGCGTATCCATCGGCTGCCAGAAGCCCTCGTGACGATAGCCCATCAGTTCGCCGCGCCGCGCGAGCTGCTCCAGCGGTTCGGCTTCCCAAACGGTCTCCGGTCCATCGATCAGGTCCAGCACCGAGGGGTCGGCGACGAAGAAGCCGCCATTGACCTGACCGCCGTCGCCCGCCGGCTTCTCGCGGAAATCGGTCACGCGCCCCTGATCGAATTCGAGCGCGCCGAAGCGCCCAGGGGGTGCGACCGAAGTGATCGTCGCACGAAGCCCGTGCGATTTGTGGAAGCGCACCAGTTCGGCGACGTCGATATCGGCGACGCCGTCGCCATAGGTGAAGCAGAATGGCTCGTCGGGATCGAGATAGGGTCGGATCGCCGCGAGCCGGCCGCCAGTCATCGTCGTCGGACCCGTCTCGACCAGCGTGATCCGCCAGGGCTCGCTGCGAGCATAATGGATTTCCATCCCGTTGCCGCCGCGCAGATCGATCGTCACGTCGGAGGTGTGGAGGAAGTAGTTCGCGAAATATTCCTTGATCAGATAGCCCTTGTAACCAAGGCAGATCACGAAATCGTTCAGCCCGGCCGCCGAGTAGATCTTCATGATGTGCCAGAGGATCGGCATGCCGCCGATCTCCACCATCGGCTTCGGCCGCACGGCCGTCTCCTCACCGAGCCGGCTGCCAAGCCCCCCGGCCAGAATCACTGTTCGCATCTTCACTCCGCATATCGGTCTCTTGACGCGAAGACGGAGTCACCGAGGTCGGCCCGTAAGATCTAGAAGGCCAGATCGAAGCCGAGCCGGATGCTGCGTGGTTGCAGCGGGGTGATCTGGTTACGATCGCGGATCAGGAAAGGCGAACCGAGCGCGAAACGATTGCCGCGGGAATCGAGCAGGTTGGTCGCCGACAGACTGATCCCGCGCTTGGGCGTGCCGACGCGCACTTCCAGCCCGGTGTCCAGATAGTCGCCTTGGAGCTGGCCCAGGATCTGGCCAACCCCGAGGGTGGACTTGCCCACGTACCGAGCGAAGCCGTTCACATCCAGATCGAAGCGGGAATCGAGCGATGTCGTATAGGTGAAGCCCAGCCGGCCCGTCGCGTCGGCAACGTTGGGCAGTCGGTCATAGCTCGGCGCGAAGGCTTTGGCCGGCACCCCGCTGTCGTCGATGACCGGAAGCACACCGCCGACGGTGATCAGATTGTTGCTGGGCAGCGTGATCAGCGTCAGCGTCGCCGCCGAATAGGCCGTGACCTTGCTGTCGTTGAGGTAAAGCGCTGCGTCGAGCGAAAGTCCCCGCAGCGGCCGCCAACGCGCCGAGGCGCCGACCGCCAGCACCCGCCCGTCGCCGATATTGGCGGTGGTGGGAAAGCCGAAACCGTCGATCAAGTCGGCCTGGATATTCTTCCACTGCGTCCAGGAAGCGCTGAGCGACAGGCTGAATCTCCCATCGTCATAGCGCACGCCGAGATCGGTGGTGCCGACCCGGTCACCCTTGAAGCGTTCGACGAACTCGCGGCGCACGGCGATGCCGCCTGGGCGGAAGCCCTGTTGATAGCGGGCGAACAGAGTCAGCTGGTCATTCGCGCGCCAGGCGATCGCCGCGGAAGGCAACAGCCGCGTCTCCGAGCGTTCGGCGCTGGCATCGGGATCGACACGGAAAGCGACGGAGAACAGCGCATCACGCGAATCGCCCGAAAGCCGGGAATAAGTGAGCCGGCCGCCGGCGGTCAGCGTCAGTCGGTCGACCGGCTCCACCGAGGCCTCGCCATAGAGCGTGGCTTCGTCCACCTGATTGCTGACGCCGGTGAGGGGGACGGTGAACATGCCCGTCTCCATCCGGCGGCTTACCTGCGCCTCATTGTGGAGCAGGCTCAGCCCGATCAGCCAGCCGGTCCCGTCCGGGCCGCGCTGGGCGACGCGGGTCTCGGCCGTGATCATCGAAATCCGGTCTGTCTGGACATAGGCGGCATTGGGGAGAGCGACGGCGACGGGCGCCACCGTGGGATCGAGCGGATCGGCGAGCGGCGCGCCCTCGAACTGCTCGAAGACATATTGGCGGGCATAACCGAGCGACGAAGTCAGATCGAGCGTGCCCCATTGCCTGCGCGCCACCAGATCCACCAGCCAGTAATCGTTGCTGTAGGGCTGTGCGATGCTGCTTGCCCGGCTGAGCCCGTCACCGCCGCTGTCGCGCTCGGCATATTGGCTGTCGTCGCCCTTGATCCATTGGCCGACGCCGCTCACGTCGATCGTCCAGTCATTGCCCGGTTCGTAGCGCAGCGCCGCGCGCCCGCCGTAGGTGCGGACCTGATTGACGTCCTTCAGGTTACGGCGGACATCATCGATATAGCCGCCGTCGATCGCGCCGAAACCGAGCCCGCGAAAGCCGAGCTTCCCGTCGACGATGGGAACATTGAGGATTGCACCGCCGTCCACGCCGGGCTGGCCGTGCTGGATCGCCTGCACGCCCCCCCACGCCGACCCGCCGATCGCATCGAGATCGGGCGCGTGCGGCACGACCCGCACCACGCCGCCGAGCGAACCGGCGCCATAGAGCGTACCCTGCGGTCCTTCGAGCACCTCGATCCGCTGAACGTCGTACAGGCGCAGGCTCGGATCGGGTGCGCTGTAGGTGATACGGCTGTTGCCCCAATATTGGCCCACGGTCGCCTGGGTGGGGCCGACAAAGCTCGAATCGGCGATGCCGCGGATGAAAAGCTTGTTGCGGCCTGGCCCGAGATGGGTCGAGGCGACGCTCGCGACGCGGGTTTCGAGAAGGTCAGTGCCCCGCCCCGCCTGGGCCGCCGAAAAACTGTCTCCGTCGACGATCTGCACCCCGCCCGGATAGGCGGCGATCGGGATGTCACGCTTCGAGCCTGTGACCACGATCTCCTGCGTTTCGGAATCCGAGAATACGGGTGGCGTGGTCCGGACATGGACGGCAGGCTGGGGCGTAGGACGAACGGGTGCCGGGCGGGGCGCCGGCTCGACGAGCCAGGTACCGGGCGCGACGCGCCGGGCGCGCAGGCCGGTATCGGCCAGCATGCGCTCCAGCGCCTGGCCCGTGGTGAATCGGCCCTGCACAGCGCGTACGGGCTGCGTGCGCAAGCGCGCTTGGCGAAATCCGATGCTGGTCCCGGTCTGTTGGCTGAGCACGCGGACCGCCTGCCCCAGCGACGCGGCGCGCACGTCCACGCTTGCCGCGCGCTCCTGCGCGAGCGCCGGCGTGGTGAAGAGGACGAAGGCGAGAGGCCAGGCCCTAATGCGGGGCCGCATCGGTCGGAGCCATCGTCCACCCGTCCTTCCCGCGCACGAAGCGCACGCCGAGTAACAAGCCCGCCCGCGCGAGCACCTGATCGGGCGGGCCGGTCAGCACCAGCGTGCCCGTGAAATGCAGCCGGTCGGTGGCATCCGAGCCCTTGATCGCTTGACCGAGATTGCGCCCAAGATCGCGACCGACCTGGGCCAGCGTGGCGTCGTCATATTGGAGCTGGCCCACCTGCCAGCCGCCGATGCCGTCAGGGCTCGTCTTGCGCAGCACCGGCCGGGCGCCATCGCTCGCACGCGACAGGCCGGCACCCGCGTCGAGCCGGATCTGCTCCTTACCCGGCGCATAGATCACCGCGCCGTGCGCCACCGCGACATCGAGCCCGCCGCGATCGCGGACCACGTTGAATACCGTACCGGCATCGACCAGCCGCGTTCCGGCCACCGTCACGACAAACGGATTGCGCGTGTCGTGGTGAACCTCGAACAATGCCTCGCCCGAGATCAGCTCCACCGCACGCGGCGAACTCTCGCTGAATGCGACGCGCGTCGCGCCGTTCAGGATCATCCGCGAGCCGTCGGCCAGCGCGATCGTGCGATGCTCGCCCGGCGCCGTCGCCACCTCGCGCACCGGCGCTTCGCGATCGAGCGCCGCCCATCCGCCGACGATCGCAACGAGTGCCGCGGCCGCGGTTCCGGCAAAAGCCCAGCGTCGCCGCAAGGGCGGAGCCGCGGGCGGCTCGGGGCGGGACGGCGGAGCGGAACGGAACAGATCCTCCGCCCAGCGATCGTCTTCGAGCGTTGCTTCATACGCGGCGAGATGCGCAGGACTCTGCTCCAGCCACGCAGTAAAACCGTCCCAGTCCGCGAAATGCGGATCCTGGACGCGAATCGCCCAAAGGCGCGCATTCTCCCCGATCGTCCCGGATTCCTGTTCGATCATGCCCATTGCACTCCAAGGACGGAGTCGACGCGTTCATTCCGCATCGAATTTCGCCTTTAGCGTCGCGAGTGCCCGATATGCCTTTTGCAGATCCTTCTCGACCGAACTCAAGCTCACCCCCAATTCCCGTGCGATCGACGCCTGGCTTTCCCCTTCCAGGCGATAGCGGCGAAACACGCGATCGACGCGCGACCCCAGTTCCGCGAGCACCGAATCGGCCTCGCGCAGCCGCTCGCGCGCAATCAGGACGCGCTCGCCGAGCGGCGCTTCCTCCGCGGTCTCGCCGCTTTCCTGCCAGTCCTGCTGGCGCCGCTCGCGGCTGATCTCGGAACGACGCCGATCGCGCATCAGATTCTCGGCAGCGCGGAACAGATAGGCGACCGGATCGGCGACCGGCTGGACGGGCTGTGCCGCGATGCGCTGCCAGAGATCCTGCAGCACGTCCTCGGCCTCGGCTCCCGCACCTCGGGCCGCGAGGAAGCGGAGCAGCCGACCGCGCTCGTTGAGGATCACGCGCTGCAACCCGTCGATCTGGGGTTCTCCGTCCATTCCGCGAGATGGCTTCCGTCGCTGTCCTGCAAACGCGGCCGATGCGTCCGCCCCCGGAGACGCATCGATACCGGAACTCAATGGGCCCGTCGTCTCACGGGTCCGCCACGCCCCTAGTCCGCGACGGACCGCGTTGCCAACCCCTCGTGTGACCGGCGGGTTTCCGCCCGCGCCACGCTGCGTTTCGAAGAAGCGGAACTCAGCGATCGTCCCGCTCCGTCGCCGCGGTCGTGCGCGCCCTCGCGAAGGCCGAAACATGCGGCGTGCTGACGAAAGTCGGCAAAGGGCGCGTCTCCCGCCAGGCCGAAGCGGCACCGAGCACGCTGAGGGGATCGATGGCCTGGCCGTGCGCGCGAACCTCGAAATGGAGATGGCTCCCCGTGGAGCGCCCGGTCGATCCCATCAGCGCGATCACCTCGCCCTGCTCGACATGCGCACCTGGCCGCACCAGCATGCGCAGCAGATGCCCGTAGCGCGTCGCGAGTCCGCCGGGATGCGCGATCTCGACCATGTTGCCATAACCGCCCGCAACACCCGCGAATTGTACCGTGCCGGAATCGGCCGCACGCACCGGCGAGCCCAGCGGTCCGGGAATATCGACGCCGTCGTGCATCGCCCGCCCGCCGCGCAGCGGATCCACGCGATAGCCGAAGCGCGATGAAAGTCTGGGCAGCGCGACGGCGGCTGCGCGAGCCGACCGCTGTTCGACCGGGACTGGAGGCTCGGCGGGCACGTCCGTCATCCGGACATGAAATGCGGGATCGTTGCCTGCCGGAAGGGTCTCCGGACCCGTCGCCGCGAGCAGGAAAGCGTAGGGAAACTGGATCGCAAGCATGTCTGGCATCTTTGTTAGACGGAGCCGAATCCCGATACCCGCAACGCCGGACCGAATTTTTTCGTTCGTGAAAATTGCGTTACGGGTTCGCTCGCCAGTCTCCGTCTCCCTCCCGATCCACAGTTGCGTATCGAGAGGGACCCGACCTTGAACACCACCGAACGCCGCATGCTCGACATGCTGAAGAAGGGCCGCGACGAATTCGGCGTCGTCGCCGTGAAGGCCGAATTCGAGGCCGAGGGCACCCGTCCCGACGAGTTCCTCCGCCTGCTGCATCTCGCCCGCGCCGCGGACCTCAAGGTAGCGCTCAAGATCGGCGGCTGCGAAGCAGTCTCCGACCTGCTCGCGTCGCGCCTCTACGGCGTCGATCACGTCATCGCGCCGATGATCGAGACGCCTTACGCGCTCAGCAAATATATCGATGCCCAGCGCAAGACCTATGGCGACGAGCCGCACGGCACGCGCTTCCTGTTCAACCTCGAGACCGAGACGACACTGCGCAATCTCGACGCGATGCTGCCGCTCGCTCGCGCAGGGCTGGACGGCATCGTGTTCGGCCGCGTCGATTTCACGCTGTCGCGCGGGCTGTCGCGCGGGGCGATCAACGAGCGCCAGATCACCGATGCGGTGCTGACTGCCGCCCGGGCCTGCGCTGCGGCGGACCTGGAGCTGGTGGTGGGCGGATCGGTCGCGGCCGAGGCCGCGCCGGTGTTGCGGGAAATCCGGCAGGTCCGCCTGGACCGCTTCGAGACCCGCAAGATCGTTTTCGACGGCGCGGCGGCCGAGCTGCCGAACTTCGAGGCCGCGGTGGGCAATGCGGTGGCGTTCGAGCTCGCCTGGCTGGAGAACAAGCGCGCTTATTATTCGGCGATTGCCGACGAGGACCTGGCGCGGTTGCGGATGATGCGCGAACGCGACGCCAGCGTCGCCCGCAACCAGATGACCGGCGTCGCCGCCTGAGCATCATGGCGCTCCACGAACAGGTCGCCGCGCTGCTGCGCGAAGTCGCGGGCACGATAGTGATGCCGCGCTTCCGTGCGCTCGCCCCGCACGAGATCGCCGAGAAGCGACCGGGCGAGATCGTCACCCGCGCCGATCGCGAAGCGGAACTGCGGCTGCGCGAAGGACTCGACGCGCTTCGCCTTGGCGCGCGGGTCGTCGGCGAGGAAGCCGTGGAGGACGCGCCCGAGCTGCTCGACGACATCGGCTCGGGACTGGTCTGGCTGGTCGACCCGCTCGACGGCACCGCCAATTTCGCCGCCGGCAGGAGTCCGTTCGGGCTGATGGTCGCACTTGTCGAGAATGGCGTGCCGCTGGCGGGCTGGATGTTCGATCCGGTCAGCGGTCGGCTCTGCCATGCCGCGCGCGGAAAGGGCGCGACCTGCGACGGCGTGACGGTCCGCGCCCAGTCGTCGGGCAGCCCCCGCCCGATCGCCGCGCTCGGCACGCAATTCCTTGCGGCCGAGCGCCGCGCGCGGGTCCACGCCCATGCCGCGCGGCGCTTCGATCTGGTGCCGATCCCGCGCTGCGCCGCCGAAAGCTATCCGCGGATCGCGTTCGGGCAGAACGACGTGACGCTGTTTCAGCGCATCCTGCCCTGGGATCATGCGGCAGGCGCACTGTTCGTGACCGAGGCCGGCGGCGAGGTCCGTCATTGGGACCATCGGCCCTATCGCATCGGATCGGGCAGCGCGGGCATACTCGTCGCAGCGAGCCCGGATCTCTGGGAAGCGGCGGCCTCCACCCTGCTCGGCATCGGCGCCGGCCTGGTCGAACCGGAAGTAATCGCTGCATGATCCCTCTGCGTGACCTGTTGCCGGCGCCCCTTGCGGTGGCGCTGACCCTGGCCCCCTGCTCCGCTTCGGCGCAGCTGATCTCGCCGGTCGGAGGCACGTCGCAGCCCGGCGGCACGTCCGAAGCGCGCAGCTCGGCCGCGACCCAGACGGCAATTCCACAGCCGAAGGACAGCCCCGGCTTCCAGCCCGCGGTGATCGACAGTCCGCCGGCGGACTCGGATCAGGCAGCGCCTTCCGCAAAGCCGGGCGAGACCGAAGTTACGCCCCGTGCGAGCGCGCCCAGCGAGTTCGAGGCCTTCGTGTCGGAAGCCGCGGGAACCCCGGTGCGCCGCTTCGGGGCGGAATTGCTGATACCGGGCGCGCGCGATTTCTCGCCGCCACCCACCACGGCGGTACCCGACGACTATCGGCTCAACCCGGGTGACCAGCTGCAGCTGGGCCTCAGCGGGTCGGTCCAGGCGACCAACCTGCGGCTGACCATCGACAGCGAGGGCCGGATCTTCGTACCGCGCGTGGGCGGGATCACGGTGGCGGGGGTGCGCTATGGCGACCTGCACGATGTGCTCGCACGCCAGATCGCGCGCCAGTATCGCGGCTTCGACCTGCAGGTGACGGTTGCACGGCTGCGCGGCATCACAGTCTATGTCACCGGCTTCGCGAACAAGCCGGGTTCGTATTCGGTCAGCAGCCTCTCCACGCTCGTCAATGCCGTATTGGCGGCCGGTGGCCCCGCGTCCGGCGGGAGCCTGCGCTCGATCCAGCTCAAGCGCGGCGGCAAGCTGGTTTCCGATTTCGATCTCTACGACCTGTTGCTGAAAGGCGACAAGAGCGGCGACGCCGTGCTCCAGAACGGCGACGTCATCTACATCGCGCCTGCCGGCCCGCAGGTGGCGGTGGTCGGTGCGATCAACCGCCAGGCGATCTTCGAGGTCGGCGCGGGCGAGACGCTGGAAGATGCGATCCTCTATGCCGGCGGAGTCAGCACCGTCGCCGACAGCAGCCGCCTTTTGGTACTCGATTCACTCGGTCAGCGGGGCGCCGGCTGGCAGCAGCTGACCCCTGCCGAAGCACGCACGCGCCCTGCGCAACGCGGCGACGTCATCCGCATCCTCTCCAATGTCGGCATCGCCCGCCCGCTCGAGCAGCAATCCGCACTGGTGACGATCAGCGGCGAGGTCGCGAAGCCCGGGCGCTATTATTTCCGTCCCGGGGCCAAACTGGGCGAGGTCATCGCCCAGGCAGGCGGGCTCACCTCCCAGGCCTTTCCCTTCGCCAGCGTCATCACGCGTGACAGCGTGCGGCGGCAGCAGCGGGTAAGCTTCGATCGCGCGATCCGCGACATGGAGCTGCAGCTCTCGACCCAGCCGCTCGTCTCCGCCGATCGTGCCCGCGCGGCGCAAGCGGGCAATCCCGCACTGATCCAGTCGGTCGTCGCACAGTTGCGCGAGCGCCAGCCTAACGGTCGTCTCGTCTTCGATCTGCCGATCGCGGCGAAGGCGCTGCCCGAGGATCTCGTGCTCGAGAATAACGACACCATCTACATTCCGCCGCAGCCGGTGACGGTCGGCGTGTTCGGCGCGGTGCCGAGCCCGGCCTCCTTCGCCTATCGACCGGGCACGACGATCGGTGCGTTCATCCGCACTGCAGGCGGTGTGCAGAAGCTGGGTGACAAGGGCGAAGTGTTCGTGGTCCGCGCCAACGGTACGGTATTGTCCGACGGCAAGCGCGTGTTGCGCGAGATCGCGCTCCCAGGCGACCTGATCTTCGTGCCGCTCGATTCCAATCGGGGAGAATTCTGGGCGCGGCTGCGCGACATCACCACCAGCATGTTCGGTGGCCTCACCGGTGCCGCAACCATCGCTGCGCTCCTGAAATGAGCAGCAGCGTGCCAATCGGAACCCGGGTTGCGCGCCTTTGGCGCGATACGCGCCGGCGGCGGATCGCCTATGGCGCAGCGGCGCTGGCGCTCGCGATTCTCTGCCTGGTGCCCCGTCCCTATGTCGCCCGCGCCAAGATCGTGCCGCAGGACGCCAGCTCGCTGGGGCTCAGTTCCTCGCTGAACGCCGCGGGTGGCCAACTCCAGGGCTTCGCCGCGCTGCTGGGCGGTGCGAAGCCGCCGATCGACCTCTATCTGGCGATCGGGCGCGGCGGCGAGGCGAGCGACGCAGTGATCGCGCGTCTCGGGCTGGTCGGCCCCGGCCGCTACGCCGATCGTGCCGCAGCCGAGCGCGCGCTGGCACGCAAGGTCGACATCCACTCGCTAACCGGCGGCATATTGGAGATCACGGCGCGGACCCGCGATCCGCAGGAGGCGGAGCGGCTGACGGCGGCCTATGTCCAGGCGATCGGTGACCGTATCGGCCTGCTCGGCCGGGATCGCGTGCGTCGCAAGCGCGAGGTGGTGGAGCATCGCTTCAAGGAAGCCGCGGCGCGCGTGTCCGCGTCCGAAACGGCGCTGAACGATTTCCGCCGCCGCAACCGGCTCGCCGAGCCCGAGGCCCAGCTCGGCTCCGAGCTGACGCTGCGCGCGGGATTGCAGGCGCAGCTCCAGGCCAAACTGGTCGAGCTCGAGACTCTCCAGCGCTTCCAGGGCGACGAGAATCCCCAGCTCCAATCGGTCCAGTCCGAGGTGGCTTCGCTGCGCGCGCAGATCGGGCGGACCAACGCTCCCGCCGCCGGCTCTGCCGGTCCCAATGTCGCCGGCATCTCCGAAATCACGGGCGCCTATCTCGATCTCTATCGCGACTATCGCTTCGCCCAGGCGCTGTACGAGGTCTATGCGCGCTCGACCGAGGAAGTGGCGGTCGATGCGCTCGCAGCCGAGACCGCATCGGACGTGCAAGTGATCGAGGCCCCGCGCCTAGACCCGGATCGCAAATACAATATCCCGGCGGTCGCGCTGCTGCTGCTCATTCTCGCCGCCGCAGCCTTTACCGAGATCTATGCACCCGCCACCGGCCTGCGCCTGTTCCGCGAGGATGCCGACCGATGAACGGTTTGGGCGCTCCCGAACTGTCGATCGTCATTCCCTGCTTCAACGAAGTGGAGAATGTCCGGGCGATCTGCCGGGCGGTGAGCGCCGAGGCGGCGCAGCATGCCGCGTCGCACGAGATCATCCTGATCGACAATGACTCGACCGACGGCACCCGCGAGATCATCCGCGCGCTGTGCGCCGAGGACCCGCGCATCCGCGCCATCTTCAACAACCGCAACTATGGCCAGATGCGCTCGCCCACCTACGGCATCTATCAGGCCGGGGGCGCAGCGGTGATCGGCATGTGTGCCGATTTCCAGGATCCGCCGGCGATGATTGGCGAGTTCATGCGGCTGTGGCGCGCAGGCGCGCAAGTCGTGCTCGGCCAGCGTCGCTCCGAGGAGGGTGACGCTATGCTCGGGTCGGTTCGGCGACTGGGCTATGGCCTGCTCGGCCGGGTCGCCGACTATCCGGTGATCCCGGGTGCGACCGGTTTCGGGCTGTTCGATCGCGTCGTGGTCGATGCGCTGGCGCAGTGGAGGGAGCCCGAACCCTTTTTTCGCGGCATGGTGGTCGAAAGCGGCTTCCGGCTCGCGCTCGTGCCCTTCGATCGGCCGGCCCGAGCCGCGGGCAGCTCCAAGAACGGGTTCGCCGCGCTCGCGTCCTTTGCGCTTTCGGGGCTGGCAGGATCGGCCAAATCGCTCCTCCGCGCACCGATCCCGATCGCGCTGGGTGCAGCCGCGCTCGCCCTGCCCCTGCTCATCGCGGCCGCAGCGGCGCTTGTCACGAGTGGCCCCTTCTGGCCACTGCTGAGCCTGGCGTTCGTCATGGCCCTGTTCGCCGTGCTGATGTTCTTTCTCGGCCTGATCGGCGAGCAGGTGCGGATGATCGCCGAACGCACGCGCGGCGTGCCGCTGGTCCTCGAGAGCGAGCGGATCAACTTTCCGGCGCACCGCGCTTCGCCGCGCCGCTGATGCGCCGCATCCTCCCCTTGGTGCCCGAGGCGCTGCTGGCGCTCGCGGTACTCGCCAGCGTCTGCTGGACGGCGTGGCAGTTCCAGCTGCTCGGCTATCTGCCCCAGCCCTTCGTGTTCGACACCAACGACACGTTCATGGACTGGTTCAACACCGCCTATTGGGCGAACAATCCCGGCACCTACGACGTGTGGCGCAGCATCTATCCGCCGCTGTCCTTCGTGTTTCTCAACGCGTTCAGCCTGCCCGGCTGCTATCTGAACTCGCCCTTCTACGCGCGCGATTGCGACTGGCTGGGGCAGGCCACGATCCTGGCCTTCTACCTGCTCGACGTCGCGCTCGTCTGGCTGAGTTTCCGGCGCGCCGATCCGCGTACGGCACCGATGCGTGCCCTTGCCTTCGGGCTTGGCCTGCCGCTGCTGTTCACGCTGGAGCGCGGCAACCTGATCCTGGTCGCCTTCGCGTGCTTCGTGCTGGCGCACGGCCCGCTCAATATCGCACCACGCTGGCGCTGGGCAGCGACCGCCGCGACGATCAACTTCAAGCCCTATCTGCTGCTGCCGGTGCTGGCGCTGGCGGTGAAGCGCGAATGGCGCGCGCTGGAGCTGGCGGGGATCGCCACGATCCTGCTCTATCTCGTCACCCTCGCGATCGTCGGCAGCGGCACCCCGGGCGAACTGGCGGCGAACACGGCCAACTGGGTCGTGTTCCAGACCGGGCAGGTGTGGAACGAGGTTCATTACTCGACCAGCTATGCCCCGCTGCTGCTGATCCGCGCCTCGCAGATGCCCGTGCTCGCGTTCATCCCCTCGCGTACGATCGAGGGAATCGAGTTCGCCGTGCCGATCGCGATCCGCGCCAGCCAGATGATCGCGCTGCTCGCACTCGCGGGCGCATGGCTGCAGCCCCGCGCGCTGCCTGCGCATCGCATCGCGACGCTGCTGCTCGGCGCCTATCTGATTACCCAGTCGCCGGGTGGCTATACCCAGACTTTCCTGCTGTTCCTGGTGCTGTTGGAGCCGTGGCGACGGCCGGGACCGATCGTCGCGATCGTCTGCGCCTATCTGCTCTGCCTCGTCACCGATCGCACGCTCGCGACCGTGCTCGAAGTCCCCGGCACGAGCTGGTTGAGCGGTCAGCCGGTAACGGCAAGCTTCGGTATCGCACTGGGCCATTTCGTGCGGCCCGGGCTCATCATCCTGATCGTCTGGGCGCTGGCGATCGACAGCCTGGTGCTGGTGTGGCGCGCACATGCGGTGCATCGCCCGAGCCTGGCACTGCAGGCAGCATGATCCTGGAACACGACCTGGCCGCCGTGGACATGGCGCTGGCCTCGCTCTGGCCGCGGCTGGATGGCGCGCGCATCTTCATGACCGGCGGCACCGGCTTTATCGGCCGCTGGATGCTCGAAGCGCTGGCGCGGGCGCCGGTCGACGCCGAGGTGACCCTACTCAGCCGTGATCCCGAAGGCTTCGCCGTCCGCGCCCCGCATCTCGCCGCGCGCTTCCCGGTGTTGCGCGGCGACGTGCTCGATTTCGTGCCGCCCCCGGGCGATTTCACGCATGTCATCCATGCCGCGACCGACGCCAGCGCCGCGCTCAACAAGAGCGATCCGCGGCGGATGTTCGACACGATCCTGCAGGGCACCCGCAACGCGCTCGATCTCGCCGCCGATCGCGGCGCCCGCCGCGTGCTCTTCCTCAGCTCCGGGGCAGTCTATGGCGTCCAGCCCGGGGAGATGGCGCATGTTCCCGAGGACTGGCACGGCGGCCCCGATCCGCTCGACCCGCGATCGGCCTATGGCGCCGGCAAGCGCGCTGCCGAGATGCTGTGCACCATCTACGGCGCGCAGTTCGGGCTCGACGTGGTCGGCGCGCGCATCTTCGCGCTGCTGGGGCCTTTGCTCTCGCTCGATATCCATTTCGCAGCCGGCAACTTCATCCGCGACGCGATGGCCGGCCGCTTGATCCGCATCGAGGGCGCGGGCGAGGCCGTACGCTCCTATCTCTACGCCGCCGATCTGACCGTATGGCTCTGGGCGCTACTGCTCGCCGGAGCGCCCGGCACGGTCTGCAATGTCGGATCGGAGGAAGCGGTATCGATCGCCGAACTCGCGCGGCGCACCGCGGCAATCCTGGAGGCGCCCGGCGTCGAGATACTCGGCCGCCCCGATCCGGGCTGGAACCCCGGCCGCTACGTCCCCTCGACCGCGCGGATACGCGAACAACTGGGCGTCGCCCCGACGATCGGCCTCGACGAGGCGATCCGACGCACGGCGCTGTGGAACGGATGGAAACCATGACCAAGATGAAACTCGCCGCCTGGGTGGCGGAGCAGCTGGCCCGGCGCGGCATCCGCGACGTCTTCATGCTGACCGGTGGCGGCGCGATGCACCTCAATCATGCGCTGGGCACGCATCCGGAACTCACCACCACCTTCACGCATCACGAGCAGGCGCTGGCGATGGCGGCCGAGGCCTATTACCGGCTGACCAACCGCCTGCCGGTGGTCAACGTCACCTCCGGCCCCGGCGGCACCAACGCGATCACCGGCGTCTATGGCGCCTGGGTCGATTCGATCGGGATGCTCGTCATTTCCGGCCAGGTGAAGAACGAGACGACGGTGCGCTCTACCGGCCTGCCGCTGCGCCAGTTCGGTGACCAGGAGCTCGACATCGAGGAACTGGTGCGGCCCATCACCAAATATGCCGTGATGGTCACCGATCCGAACACGATCCGCTACCACCTGGAGAAGGCGCTCCATCTCGCCACCAGCGGGCGGCCCGGACCGGTCTGGCTCGACATCCCCCTCGACGTGCAGGCGACCCGGATCGATCCCGACGCGCTGCCTGGCTTCGATCCCACCGAGCTCGACGAGCCGTGGAAGCGGACCGATCTGGCCGCCGCCGCCGCCACGATCCTGGAGAAGTTGCGCGCCGCCGAGCGTCCCGTGGTGTTCGCCGGTGGCGGCGTGCGACTGAGCGGGGCCTATGCCGATTTCCTGAAGCTGATCGAGAGGCTCGGCGTACCCGTCGTCACCGGCTGGAACGCGCACGACGTGCTGTGGAACGATCACCCGCTCTATGCCGGGCGCCCTGGCACGGTCGGCGATCGCGGCGGCAACATGGTCACGCAGAGCGCCGACCTGCTGCTCGTGCTCGGCAGCCGCCTCAACATCCGCCAGGTCAGCTATAACTGGAAAACCTTCGCGCGTGGCGCCTACAAGATCTGGGTCGACATCGATCCCGTCGAGCTCCGCAAGCCGACCGTCGTGCCCGACATGCCGGTGGTGGCCGATCTCGCCGAGCTGATCCCCGCGCTGCTCGCCCAGCCCTATGCGGGACCGAGCGCCGTCCATCTCGAATGGCTCGAATGGGCGCGCGAGCGCGTCCGCCGGTTCCCCACGGTGCTGCCCGAATATCGCGACCATGGTCCCGCCAACCATCCCTATGTCGCGATGGACACGCTGTTCCGCGCGCTGGAAGAAGATGACGTGGTCGTCACTGGCAACGGCAGCGCCTGCGTGGTCAGCTTCCAGGCGGCCGAGATCAAGCGCGGCCAACGTATCTGGACCAATTCGGGCTGCGCGACGATGGGCTATGACCTGCCGGCCGCGATCGGCGTGTGCGCCGCGACCGCCGGCAAGCAGCGGGTGATCTGCATCGCCGGCGACGGCAGCATCATGATGAACCTGCAGGAAATGCAGACGATCGCCGGAAACGGCCTGCCGGTGAAGATCTTCCTGCTCAACAACAGCGGCTATGTCTCGATCTTCCAGACCCAGCGCAACTTCTTCAACGGCGTGGAGGTCGGCGGCGGTCCCAAGAGCAACGTGACCTTCCCCGATTTCGCCAAGGTCGCCGCCGCGTTCGGCTTCGCCTATTTCCGCACCGCCGGGCATGACGATCTGCCCGCCGCAATCGAAGCCGCGCTCGCCACCGAAGGGCCGGTGTTCTGCGAAATCATGGTCGACGAGCATGTTTCCTTCGCGCCCAAGCTCGGCGCCAAGGCCCATCCCGACGGTCGCATCACCTCGCCCGCGCTCGAGGATCTCTCGCCTTTCCTGCCGCGCGACGAGCTGCGTGCGAACATGCGCATCGACCTGCTGGAGGAATCATGATCGCCCAGTCCGCAAGACAGGCGGGGCGCCCCTTGCGCTTCGTCGCCGCGGGCGCTGCGAACACGCTGTTCGGGCTCGCCATCTATCCGCTGCTGCTGTGGAGCGTGCCTGCGCTACATACCCACTACATGATCGCGCTGGGGATCGCCCAGGCGGTGAGCCTGTGCTTCGCCTTCGCTACCTACAAGCTCGGCGTGTTCCGCACGCGCGGCAACCTCGCCCGCGAGTTCGGCGCCTTCTCCAGCTTCTATCTGTTCAACTATGCCGCCAACTGGGCCGCGCTGCCGGCGCTCGTCGAGCTGGCGGGGATCCCGCCGGTTCTGGCGCAGCTCGGCTTTACCGCCATCCTGATCGTCGGCAGCTATTTCTGGCACAGCCGGGTGAGCTTCGCCCGCGGAAGCGGCCGGGCATGAGCGGGGACTTCAGGTGGCGTGAATGCGCGATGTGCGGGGCCACCACCGCGCGCGAGGAAGTCCACAGCCCCCATCGGGCGGAAGCCATGACGGTCGCGGCGCTGCGGCCTTATTGGGAGGGGTTGTTCAAGGAGAAGCCCTTCTTTTCATACCACCGCTGCGCGACGTGCGGATTGCTCTACGCCCCCTATTTCTTCGAGCCCGACGACCTGGCGTCGCTCTATGCACAGATGGCGCCGAACATGGAGGTGGTCTCCAGCGATGCGATCGCGGCCACCCAGCGCGGCTATTTCGCCCATGCCGCCGCGCGCGCGGCGCTGACCGGCGGCTATCTCGAGATCGGGCCGGACATCGGCCATATCGTCGGCGAAGCGGCGAGGGACGGCGCGTTCGATCATTTCTGGCTGTTCGAGCCGAACCGAGCAATCCACGACGAGTTGCACGCCGCCGCCGCCGACCGCCCCGCGACGTTGCTGCCCGACATGGAAGACCTGTCGGCGGTGCCCGACGCCTCGGTCGGCCTCGCGGTCATGGTGCATGTTCTCGACCATCTGCTCGACCCGTTGGCGATGCTCGCTCAAGTCCGCGCCAAGCTGCGCCCCGGCGGCACGCTGATGATCGTCACCCATAACGAGCGCTCGCTGCTCCGGCGCGTGATGGGCACACGCTGGCCGCCCTTCTGCCTGCAGCATCCGCTGCTCTACAATCCGGCGACGATCGGCAGCCTGCTGACCCGCGCCGGCTTCGGCGACATTGCCGTGGAGGCCAGCCGAAACTATTTCCCGCTCGATTTCGTCGCGCGCCAGGCAGCCTGGACGCTGGGCGTGAAGCCGCCGCGCTGGCTGCCCCTGCCCCGCCGCGCGATCGGGCTGCGCCTCGGCAACATGATCACGCTCGCCGGAGTGCCCCGCCAGCCCACCGCCAAGCGCCAGGCGAAGCGGCTCGAGGTGGTGTCATAATCGCCGCCGCCGCGGCACGCGCCTGCCTCCTCCGGCGCTGCGCATTGCTCGCGGTGCTGCTGCTGGCGCTCGGCCTGCGCCTGCACGGCGTAGGCTTCGGCCTGCCCGCGCTCAACGATCCCGACGAGCCGCTGTTCGTGATGACCGCGCTAGACATGCTGCGCGATCACAGCCTCGATCCCGGCTGGTTCGGCCATCCGGCCACGACGACGCTCTATTGCCTGGCGACGATCTTCTACCTGATCGGCGCGATCGGGATCGCCACCGCGCGTTTCGCCGATGCGCACGCCTTTGTCAGCGCGGTCTATGCCGACCCGGGGATCATCTTCCTTCCCGGTCGCCTGTTCATCGTCGCCTGCGGCGTCGCCTGCGTGTGGCTCACCTATCGGATCGGGACGCGCATCGGCGATCGGCGACTGGGGCTGCTCGCCGCCTTCTTCCTCGCGGTAAACGCCGTCCATATCGAATATTCGCAGATCATCCGCACCGATGTGCAGGCCAGCGTCTTCATGCTGATGGCGACGCTCAGCGCCCTCGCCATCGCTCGGGACGGCGGCCGGCGCGACTATCTCCTTGCCGGCGTCTGCGTCGGGCTGGCCTGTGCGACCAAATGGCCTGCGGCGGCCGTCCTGATCGGTCCGTTCTGCGCCGCACTGCCATGGCTGCGCCGGGATCGCGCCGCGCTGGCCAACATCGCGCTGCTGTTCGCGGTCTCGGTCGCGACACTCCTCCTGGTCTCACCCTATCTGCTGCTCGACTATCAAACCGTGCTCTACGATCTGGCCGGCGAAGCGCGTCCGAAACATCCGGGGGCCACCGGATCGGGATTTCTCGGAAATTTTGTCTGGTATATCTCGCATCCGCTGCTGCGATCCTTGGGCTGGGCCGGGTTGATCCTTGTCGGGCCAGGGCTGGTGGCGATGACGATCCGGAATGCGCGTGCCCGCGTCGCGATCGTGCCGATGTGCCTGACATTCCTGGTGCTGATCAGCGTGCAGTCTCTGGTCTGGGAACGCTGGATCGTACCGCTGCTGCCGTTTGCGGCTCTGGCCATGGCGTATGCGTTGCGAACCGCAATGCTTGCCCTTGTCCGTGCTTTCGGTGGCCGGATCCTCGCGTTCGAATGGGCTGCCGCCGCGATGCTGGCGATACCGATGCTGCAGGCGGCATGGACCAGCGCCGAAGAACGGCTGCACGACACACGGCAGGTCGCGTCCGCCTGGGTTCGTGCCAATGTGTCGCCAGGCTCCAGCATTCTCGTGGAACATGCGGCGTTCGATATATTCCAGGGGCCCTGGCACCTGCGCTTTCCCATCGGCACCGCCGGATGCGTCGACGTACGCCAGGCGCTTGGCGGCCATATGCGCTATTCGCGCGTAGAGAAGCTGCGCCGCGGAAGCCCCGTCGTCGACATCGGCTATGTCGATGCAAGCCGCCTGCAGACCTGCCGCGCCGACTATGCGGTATTCAGCCATTATGCCCGCTACGCAGAGGATAGCGAGGCCTTCGCCCCTCAACTCGCGCAATATCTTGCGTTGATGCGAACGGGCAGCACGGTGATGGTGATCCGGCCAGTCGCCGGACGCTCGAGCGGGCCGGAAATTGTCATCGTCAAATCGCACGATCATGACAATCGGGGCATGCAGTCCCGCCATCAGGCGAACCCGCGACGCGAGGACGGAATGAAAGCCCTCATGCCTCGCAACAAGACGAAGGCGTGATTCCGGCAAAATATTAAAGCTTGGCCTGAGGAATACTCTGGCTGGTTGTTGACAGTTGCTATGCGTAATGCCGGCGAAGTATCTGATCTATCGCTGGGACGACGAGGCTAGCTCTGAAAACATCCGAACGAGACTTCGGCCACCGGACCGCCCGCCTAGCGATGCCGTTTCGAAGCGGTTTGCTGATGTCGAGCCCGCGTTTCACCTCCGTGCGACCGGAGCTTAGCTACTGGTAAGATCAATCCACCAATTCATTTCCCTTCGCCACCAAGACCTCCTGAACAACGTGAGACATGTTGTCGTTACGCAGGGAATTCTCTTCCTATCCGGAGGAGCCATGGCGAGTAAGCTGTGCTTGCTATCTCCGCATTCCGCGACGTGCCGCGGCTATGAAGATATATGCGTTTATACGTAACGTATATTCCATGTCAGTGGAATCCCCGCCGTATTATTACAATTAAAATTAATGCCGCTGAGGACATTTCCCTCACGTCATGCGACGTTGTGCGATATTTCTTGGATGCGGCTCAACTATTACCGTGGAAAGAGCTGTTGCTCTTGCCGGTGTGGTTCTGGGAATTGCTTCGTCTTGTTCGACTGCCATGGCGCAGACACACGCAGGAACGAGCGTCGAGAATGTTGCCCGCGCTAATTTCACCATCGATCAGATCACGCACGACATATCTTCCAATGCGGCAGTTGTTCGCGTCGCCGAGATAATCGACATTCGATTGTCCTCGCACGTCTCGCGCTTATCGATCGTCCCCGCCCAACTCGCACCTGTTCCCTTCGTGCTGACGAATGATGGCAATGGTCGCGAAGCGTTCGAATTGGGCGCGACTTTTCCCGACGGAATTGTCGAGGGCTTCGCGATCGACAGCAATGGCGACGGAATATTCGATCCGTTGCACGACACATTGCTCGGGACGGACGCCCGCACGCAGCGCCTCTCTCCCGGGCAGGCGGTCGCCCTGTTCATTCTGGTCAGACCGAACGGGAGCGCCGTCGCCAACCTGTCGCTGACGGCCAGGGCCGTTACCGGCTGGGGCAGGCAGGGCACCGTCATCCCCGGGCAAGGGGACGACGGCACCAATGCAATCGTCGGCGCCACCGGCGCCTCGGCGACGCTGGACTTCACCCTGGTGCCGGGAAGCGAAACAGAGGCTGTGCTGGACAAGAGCCAGCGCGTGACCGCGCCGGACGGCAGCGACAAGCCGGTACGCGGAGCCGTCATCACCTATTCGCTGATTGCGCGCTTCACTGAAAATGGGCTCGCCGTTGGCGCCTCGCTCTCCGACGCGATCCCTGCGGGCACGCGATATCTTCCCGGCAGCATCAGCCTGAACGGCACGGCGATGACCGACGCGGGCGATGCCGATGCCGGCAGCTTCGATGGCGGCGCGATCCACGTCGCGCTCGGCGACGTGCCCACCCCTGCCGTCCGCACCGTTCAATTCAAGGTCATCATCAAATGAGGAGCGACTTCATGCGTACCGTTATTCTCGGCGCCCTGCTGGCGTCCGCGGCTGTGGCGCCGGCATCCGCCGGCGACCCAATCAAGATCACTGCGACCGTTCTGGCCGAAGCACGCCAGGTCGCGCCCAATGGCGCGGTCCGGATCACGCTGGTGCCGGCCAAGCGCGTCGTACCGGGCGATCACGTCGTCTACCGCCTGTCGGTGACCAACGGCGGCAGCCGTCCCGCAAACGGACTGGTGATCGCCAATCCGGTGCCGGCCAGCCTGCAATATGTCGGTGCCGCCGACAATTCCCCCGCGCCCGAGGTCTCGGTCGACGGGAAGAACTTCGGTCCGCTGACCGCCTTGCGCATCACCGCTGCCGACGGCCGGGTCCGTCCCGCCACGGCAGCCGATGTGCGCGTGGTCCGCTGGCGGTTGGCGCAGCCGGTCGTTCCCGGCGGCGCAGGGCAAGTCGCGTTCCGCGCACTGCTCAAATGAGTCCAACCCCTTCCATATAATAACAGGGAAACCTCACAATGAGTATAAAGAGTATGCGCAGTTCGATGTATTGCGGCGCCGCGCTCGCCGTCTGCCTTGCCACGCCTGCCTTGGCCCAGTCTCAGACTGCCTCGGGCACCAGCGTGAACAATCAGGCTACCGTCACCTATGACGTCGGCGGCTCGACCCAGTCGGTCTCGTCGAACGTCGCGACCTTCGTGGTCGACAAGAAGGTCAATCTCGCCGTCGCCGAAGTCGGCGGCGCCGTCACGCAGACCGCGCTGGGGGCAACGGCGCAGGTGACGACCTTCACCGTCACCAATCTGACCAATGCGACGCAGGATTTCCGCCTCGATCCGGATCAGCAGCTCATCTCGATCCCGCTGCTCGGCACCGACAATTTCAACGTCACCAACATGCATGCCTATGTCGATAGCAATGGCAACGGCGTGTATGATGTCGGTGTAGATACAGCTACTTATATCGATGAACTCGCTCCCGATGCGAGCGTTACGGTGTTCATCGTCGCGGACATTCCAAACACTCCCGGCTCGGACACGGCGATCGTCTCGCTCAATGTCGTAGCAGCCGCCGGTGGCAGCAATGGCAATCTCGGCGCCGATCTCGTCGCCAGCTCACTGCTGGTGCCGGATTCGTCGAACACGGTCGAAATCGTCTTCACCGACGGCAGCGGCCCGCTCGACCTGGCCCGCAACGGCCAAGCGCGTGCATTCGACGCCTATCACATCTCCACCGCGGTGGTGACGCTGAGCAAGGCGGCGCGTGTGGTTAGCGATCCGGTAAACTTCTTGCTCAATCCGCATCCGATCCCCGGCGCGACGATCGAATATTGCATGACGATCAACAATGCCGGGCCAGGCACGGCGACGAACGTGGTGGTGGGCGACAACATTCCGGCGAACACCACCTTCGTTCCCGGATCGATCAATGTCGGCACCGCAGGCGGGCAGTGCATCCTGCTCGGCACCGCCGAGGACGACAACGACACCGGCGCCGACGAGACCGATCTGTATGGAGGCTCGTTCGACGGCACTACCGTCCGTGCGAAGATCCCGTCGATCGGCGCTATCGGCCTCTACGCCGTCTCGTTCCGCGTAACGCTGAACTAGGCCAGGAACCTCCGAACCGGCGCGTGCC
>JBEVLV010000030.1:0-22866 GCA_040508955.1 Sphingomonas sp.
AAGTTGACCGTCTTGTTCACGCCTTCCTCGGTGCTCTGCTCGCGCGACCCGCCGGCAAAGGCGGTCAGATAGCCCGAGCGATAGGTCGCCGAGCCGCGCAAGCTGAACACCGAATCCTCGTAGAACAAGGTGCCGTTGGCCGATTTGTTCGAAAGATTGGTGAGCGGACCCACGACCTGCCCGATGCCACCAGGGCCCGGATATTTGATGTCGGCCTTCACATAGGTGTAGTTCGCCAGCACCCCGAGATTCTTCAGGAAGCCCGGCAGGAAGCTGAGCTGCTGCTGATAGTTGACCTCGAAGCCCTTCAGCGTGCCGCCGTCGCCGTTCACCGTGCGGGTCACGGTGAACAGGTCGGTCGCCGCGACACCGGTCCCGTTCAGCAGTTCGAGCGGCAGGCCGAGCTCGTTATACGGCACCAGCGTGGCGATGCTCGTGCCCGAAAGCGTGCTGATCTTCTTCTCGAACACGCCGAACGAGAGCAGCGAGCCACGATCGAAATACCATTCGGCCGATGCGTCGAGATTGGTCGCCTCGGTGGGATCGAGATAGGGATTGCCGGTCGAATAGCCGCGGTTCGATGGCTGGATGGTCAGCGATCCGCCGGGCGACAACGCCGCCAGGCCCGGCCGCGTGATCACCTTCGCCGCGCCGAAGCGCACCAGGAACTTGGGCGTGATCTCCGCCACCAGGTTCATCGAGGGCAGCCAATAGTCATAATCGCGTTCGACCACGACCTGTTCGATCGAGCTGCCCGCCGCGGTGTAGCCCGAGCTGCGCTGGCGCGTGTTGACGTAGCGCATGCCCACATCGCCGCGGATCTTGATCGTGTCGCTCACCGGGATCACGAAATCGGCCTGGAAATAGGCGGCCTTCTCCGTTTCCTGGACATCGACGAAGCTCGACCGGGCATTGGTGTTCTCGATGCCGCCCAGGCGGAAATCGATCGGCGTGCCGTTGATCGTCTTGATGCAGTTGCAATAAATGTCGAGCTCGCTGACGAACTTGCCGAAATCCGGGATCACATAGCCGCTATATTTCGGATCGCCGGTCACGCCGCTCAGCACCGAGGTCAGGCTCGCGACCTGCGATGCGGTGAGGGTCGGCGAGATCGTCTCCGCGACCAGGCGCCGCTGCTCCGAACCGCTATAGTTGAACTTGCGCCACTCGACGCCGCCCTTGAAGGTCAGCTGGTCGGGAACGACGTCCCATTCGAGCGTCCCCTTGCCGGTCTTGTAGTCGTTCTCCGCGCCCTGCGGGCGGATGCGGATGTCGGACGATCCGTTGACCATCGACCAGTTCGCCGGATTGGCGACGTCGAAGCCCCAGTTGATCACCGGCTCGCGGTCGTTGCCGCGATAATCCCACGAGAACCCGTCGCTGTTCAGGCGATCGAGCGTGATCGTGGTCTGGATGGGGTTGGTGAACTCCGACTTGGCATAGCCGCCGAACAGCGTGGCGCGAAAGGTGTCGCTGAACTCCTGGGTCAGCGTGCCGGTATATTGCTGGAACTTGGTCTCCAGCTTGTCCATCCGCGATTCGACGCGCATGTCGACATCGTCGAACACGCCATAGACCAGTTCCTTGTCGCCATTGACCACGCCGTCGCGGATGATCGTCTGCGGCTTGCCCGCCGCACCGGTGCGGCTGAACGAGATCGCCTCGAGATAATTCTCGGTGCGCGTCGTCTTCGCATTCGAATAGAGGACGTCGAGGGTCAGCAGCGTCTTCTCGCTGGGACGGAACTGCATCGATCCGGTGATGCCCAGCCGCTTCAGGTCATACTGCCAGGTATCGTAGCGCGGGATGCGCGGGTGATAGATCAGCGAATTCCAGTTGCTGCCGTTGCTGGCCGGCACGGTGTTGATCTGTGCCGCCGTATAGCCGGGGAGCGTCGACGCCGCGTTGAACCCGCCATTCGCGCCGGTCGGGCTCCAGCGCACGGTGCTGTGCCCTTCCTCGAGCACCTTGCGCTCCGAATAGGCTGCGGAGAGCAGCACGCCGAAGGTCTCGGCCCGGTTGTGCCAGCTCACCAGTCCCGCGAAGCGCGGCGTAACCTTTTCCGACAGGTCGTTATATCCAGCCTGCGCCGACGCCGCGACGACGAAGGAATCCTTGTAATCCAGCGGCCGCGCCGTCTGGAGATCGACGGTGGCGCCGAGCGAGCCCTCCTCGACATCGGCCGACGCGGTCTTGCGCACCGTGATCGAGTTGAACAGCTCCGAGGCGAACACGTTGAAATCGAAGCTGCGGCTGCGGTTCACGCCACCGCCCGCGTCGGACGAACCTGTCGTCGCGATCGATTCCATGCCGTTGATGCGCACGCGGGTGAAGGTCGGCCCCAGGCCGCGCACCGAGATGCTGCGACCCTCGCCGCCGTCGCGCGCAATTGCCACGCCGGGCACGCGCTGGATCGATTCGGCCAGGTTGTTGTCGGGGAACTTGGCGATATCGTCGGCCTTGATCACATCGACCACGCCGGCGGACTGGCGCTTCTCATCGAGCGCAGCGGTGATGCTCCCGCGGAAACCGGTCACCACGATTTCCTGCTCGACCGCCGGCGCGTCCACCGCCTGCGGCTCGTCCGCCGGAACCGCGCTCGCCTGGGCATGCGCGCTTGCAGGCCACACGGCCGCGAGGCTGAGTGCCAGAAGCGATGCTCCGGAAGCGCGCACGACACGGCGATCTGCAAAACCCTTTCTCATTCTCCACCTCCTAAAAGCCCCCTCCCCTTGTTTCTGCTCGAGGCCAGCGAGGTGGGCAGCGATCATGCTACCGGTGTCAAAGGCACGCGTCAACGCTTCGATCCATCAAAATGTCTCGAAACATTGCCGGTACGTGTCAGCCGAGCTTCTCGACGACGGCGCCGTTAACCCGCACGTTTTCCAGGCGCAGGCGCTCGGTGTGGCGGATCACGCTGGGTTTGCTCACACCCTCGAAACTGCAATCGCGCAGCGTGACATCGGTAACCGGCGCACCCGGCAGGCCCTGGCTGTCGATCACCCGCACGGCGCTTTTCGCGTGGAGCCGCTCGATCACGACGTTGCGCAGCTTCGGCACGAACGGGCCCTTGGCGCCTTCCTCGTAATTGAAGTCGCACGTCACCGCCGCGCGGCCGACCTCGCCCACCTGGATGTCGCGATAATAGAAATTCTCGAGCAGCCCGCCGCGCAGCGCATTGTTCTTGAAGCGGATCGCGTACCAGAGATCGGGGCTGTCCATCACGCAGCGCTCGGCGAAGATCCAGCGGGCCCCGCCCGAGATCTGCGATCCCACCACGACGCCGCCATGCCCTTCCTTCATCCGGCAGTCGCGGATCAGGATGTTCTGCGAGGGCGCCGCCAGCCGTCGCCCGTCGGCGTTGCGGCCCGAATTGATCGCGATGCAGTCGTCACCGGTGTCGAAGGTGCAATGCTCGATCAGCGCGCCGTCCACCGATTCCGGATCGCAGCCGTCATTGTTCGGCCCATGCCCCAATATGTCGACGCCGCGCACCGTCAGGTTGCGGCACAGCACCGGGTGGATCTGCCAGAACGGCGCACCGCGCAGCTTGATGCCCTCGATCAGCACATTCTCGCAGTCATAGGGCTGGACGAAGGCGGGTCGCAGATAGGAACCGTCGCCGAACACGCGCTTCTCCACCGGCACGCCGTCCTCCGCCATCTGGAACAGCTTGGCGCGCGCCGGCCGCTGGTCGGGCATGCCCTCGCGCCAGCCATGATCGATCGTGCCACCCCAGGGCCCCTTCCACGCCCACCAATGCTGCGCGCTGCTCTGGCCGTCCAGGACGCCCTCGCCGGTGATCGCGATGTTCTTCTGCTTGTGCGCGTAGACGAGCGGGGAATAGTTCATGCACTCCATCCCCTCCCAGCGCGTGAAGACGATCGGATAGTCTTTCGGGTCGGTGCTGAAGAGCAGCGTAGCGCCTGCCGTCAGGTGCAGGTTGACGTTCGACCTGAGATGCACCGCCCCGGTCAGGAAGCGCCCCGCTGGCACTAGCACCCTGCCTCCGCCCGCCGCGTTGCAGGCGGCGATCGCCTTGGCGATGGCATCGGTGTTCAGCGTCGTCCCGTCTCCCTTCGCGCCATAGCGGGCGATGTCGAAATCGCGCGCCGGAAACGTCGGTGGCCTGACGCTGCGGGCGATATCGGCGGCTCGCATCCAGGGATCCGCGGGCAGCGCCGAAGCCAGGTTCGGCAGCATCGAACAGGCAGCCCCTGCCCCGGCATAGCGCAGCAGGTCGCGGCGCGAAGGCGTGATCAACATGGAATCGCTCTCCTGGGTTCCGATTTTTTGACACCGGTTCCCTAAAGACTGTCGGCCGACGCGCGTCAGGTCAAGCGCAGATGCGTCCGGGGCCGCCGCACGTTCGTCGCGCCCGATGCCACGCTTGTCGCACCGCCGCCGATCCGGTCGCGAGCCACGATGCCTCGGCGCGCACAGGCGCTAAGGCCCGCCGAAATCACCAGACGGGACGAATTCCGATGCGATATCTGCCGGCCATGCTGATGCTGCTCGTCGCGACGCCTGCGCTCTCCGCGCCCGAGCCATCCAGGAGCGCATCCGCGACGATCGACCGGGTCGTGACCACCGCCCATGCGAGCGCACAGCCGCTGACGCGCGCCGTGCTCGCCCCGGTTCCGGAGCCCGCGCTCTGGTCGACGATGATCGCGGGCATCGGCTTCGCGGGCGCGGCACTGCGCCGCTCGACGCGTCGCCAAAAGGGCCGGACTTCCAATATCAGCTGATGGTGCGGGCGGTCGGGCTCGAACCGACACTCCTTGCGGAACCGGATTTTGAGTCCGGCGCGTCTACCAATTTCACCACGCCCGCATGAACGGTCCCGCCGGGGCCGTCCGTAACGCCGGGGCAATTGCCACAGCTCGGGAGCGGCCGTCCAGCCCCAGATTCACCCGCAACTCATTGGCCGTTCGGAACCACGCTCAGCGTGATCGCCGAAGGATAGGCCGATGTGTGAAACACCGAATGCGTCTGCGCCCGGAAGTCGCCCGGCTTCGCCTGCAGGATATTCGGCACGAAGACCTGCGGATTGCGGTTGATCAGCGGGAACCAGCTGCTCTGCACCTGCACCGCGATCCGGTGCCCGCGCTTGAACACGTGCGAGGCCGAATGCAGGTCGATCGAATAGGCGAGCACCTTGTTCGGCGTTATCGCCTGCGGTTTCTCGTAGCTGGTACGGAAGCGCCCGCGGAACACGTCGTTCGCGATCATGCGCTGGCGCCCCTTGAGCTCCGTCGGCGTCGCTTCGTCGTCGGGATAGACGTCGATCAGCTTGACCACCCAGTCCGCATCGCTGCCCGTCGTGCTCGCGAACAGATGCGCGGCGATGTTGCCCGCGATGGTCACATCCTCGGCCAGCGGCTCGGTCTGCCAGAACAGCACGTCCTTGCGCTTGGCGAAAGGCGCCTGGTCGTCGGCCAGCCAGGTCGACCAGTTCGAGCCCGGCCGCATGAACGGCTTGAGGATCGCCGGGTCGCGATACGGCACCGGATTGGCCGGATCGGACACGAACTTGTCCGCGACCTCGCCCACCCCCGGCGCGTCGAACGACAGCCGTCCGCCGGCGCGCAGATAGAGATTGCGCGCCTTCCCCTCGGCCGCCGGCCAGCGCGACAGTCGCTGCCACGTGTTGCTGCCCGACTGGAAGACCAGCGCTTCGGGCTGGTCGAGCTTGCCCTCGCCCTTCAGCCAGTAGCGGAACCAGGGCAGCTCGACCGAGGTCCGGAACCAGGTCCCCGTCGGTGCGCCCAGCGCATAGGGGCCGTAATTGCTGCCCTCGCCACGCCAGCCGCCATGGTTCCACGGGCCGACGACCAGATAGTTGAGGTTGCGATCGTCGCCCTTCTCCTGATTGGCGTAGATCTGCATCGGGCCATAGAAATCCTCCTGGTCCCACCAGCCGGCGACAATCAGGTTCGGCGTGCCCACCTTCGCCGGCATCATGTGCGAGGTGCGTCCGGCCTGCCAGAATGCGTCATAGGTCGGATGCGAGACGAAATTCTGCCAGCTCGGCATGGAACGGCCCAGAAGCCGCTGGTCCATGTTCGCCAGATCGGTCTGCTTCAGATACCAGGCATAGGCGTCGTCGGTGCCGAAATCGAAGGCCTTCATCGTCCGGCCGTCGGTCTCCAGCGCCGATACCCAGGACCAGGCATAGTCGAGCCGGAAGGCGCCGTTGTGCAGGAAGTCGTCGCCGATGAACATGTCCTCGGGCGATGCCTGCGACGACACTGCCTTCAGCGCCGGGTGCGGATCGATCGTCGCGATCGCCGCGGTCCAGCCGCCATAGGAGACGCCGAACACCCCGACCTTGCCGTTGTTGGCGTCGAGATTCTTCACCAGCCAGTCGATCGTGTCATAGGTGTCGGTGGCCTCGTCGATCCCCTTTGCGGTCGTCTTGGACGGCCGCAGGTTCACGAACTCGCCCTCGGAGCCGAAGCGCCCGCGGATATCCTCGAACACGAAGATGAACTTGTCCGCAGCAAGCTCGGCATAGCCGCCATTCTTGCTTAGCCCGCGATCGATCCGCTCGGCGGTGAAGCCATAGGGCGAGCGCGTCATCATGATCGGCAGCTTCTCGGTCGCGCCCTTGGGCCGCCAGACCTGGGCGTGCAGGCGCACGCCGTCGCGCATCGGGATCATCACGTCCTGCGCGACATAGCCCGATGTCAGCGCCGGCGTGGCAGCGGGCGCGGGCTGCGGCGCCGTCTGGGAAACGACCGGGCTCGCAAGCCCGAACGCGATCAGGATCGCGACGATCGGCGCGCGCCGCACCACGCTGGCTGTGAAGGTCCGCATGCTCTCTCCCCTTTTCCGGGAGACGAGCGCAACGGAAACAAATTGTCAATGGAGGCCAATATTCTCCAGTCGGGATAACTCCCTCGCCGAAGCGCTATTTCTTCGGCGTCACCCAAACCGAGACCGGCACCACCACCTTGCCCGGCGCGGGCTTGCCCACCTCGACCCGGTCGGCGGTCACCAGCTCTCCCGTTTCCAGCGTGAAGGAAGCCCATGGCTTCGGCATGCGGCCGAACGACATTTTCTGAATCGGCTGGCCGGTGGCGGTGTTCATGATCGTTGCGATGATACCCATGCCGTGCCGGTAGCCACCGGAGCCCCGGCCTGTCCAGCGGGGTTGCTTGCAATCGAGCCTCAGCGCACAGACCGTAGCAATCTGGGGAAATATTCGAAGGGGTCAGCCATTGCCGTCTGGAATCGTCGCGCTGCTCGATGACGTTGCGCTCATTGCCAAGGCGGCCGCCTCTTCGCTCGACGATGTCGGCGCGGCTGCGGCCAAGGCCGGCAGCAAGGCCGCAGGCGTGGTGATCGACGATGCCGCCGTCACGCCCTCCTACGTCACCAACTTCACGCCCGACCGTGAACTGCCGATCATCTTCGCGATCACCAAGGGGAGCCTCCGCAACAAGCTGCTGATCCTGCTCCCCGCGGCACTCCTGCTCAGCGCCTTTACGCCCTGGGCGATCACGCCGCTGCTGATGCTCGGCGGCCTGTTCCTCTGCTATGAGGGCGCGGAAAAGGTGATGGAAAAGCTCGGTGCGGCCAAGCACGGCGCGACGCTCGAGGATCCGATCACCGACGTCGCCGAGTTCGAGCGCCAGCGCATCGCCGGCGCGGTCCGGACCGACCTGATCCTCTCCGCCGAGATCATGGCGATCGCCCTGGCCGAGGTATCCGATTCGCCGCTGCTCCAGCGCGCGGCAGCGCTGGCCCTGGTGGGCGTGGCGATCACGGTGCTGGTCTATGGCGCAGTCGCCTTCATCGTGAAGATGGACGATATCGGCCTGCACCTCGCCAGGAAGCCCTCGGCCTCCGCACAGAGGTTCGGCCGGCTGCTGCTCGCCGCCATGCCCCGGCTGCTGGTGATCCTGTCGACCGTCGGCACGCTGGCGATGCTCTGGGTCGGCGGCGGGATCATCCTGCACGGCCTCGAGGAGCTGGGCGTGCATGCCCCGGCGGATGTCGCACACGCCGTCCAGCATGCCGTGGAAGGCGTCACCGGACTGCTGGCGGGAATCCTCGGCTGGCTTGCCTATGCGATCGTGTCGGCGATCCTGGGCCTGGTGCTCGGCAGCATCATCGCCATCGCGTTGCATTCAGGGGGAAAGCTGTTCAAGCGCGCGCACTGAGCGCGAGCGCCTCGGCCGCCCGGCGCACCGCCTGCCAGCGCGCCCATTCCTCCCGGGCATCGGCGAGCGCGCGATGTGCGGGAGGCTCGCCCGATGCATACAGGTCGGCGGCACGCAGCGCCACCTCGATCGCCGCGGACAAGCCGCCACCGTCAAGCACCGGGTCCAGTATCGCCTTCGCGGCAGCAAGCAGCGCCACATCGGTGTCGCGCAATCTCAGGCTGTGCCGCGGCAGGCTCGCCGCGCGCAGCAGCGTGCTCAGCCATTTGCCGTCCCAGGACGGCGCGCTGGCGAACAGGTCATGGCCGCCGAGCTGTTCGAGCATGCGCTGCGCGACCGCTTCATGCGGCGTTCCCTCGCCGAGCAGCGTCTCGCGGCTGATGCGGTGGATCGCCTCGGACCGGACATCCCAGTCCGCCCATCCCGGCGCCGGACGGATCAGATGCGCTTCCGAACGCCCGTCCTCGAACACCCAGGCGACCTCGATCGGGTAGCTCTGCTTGCCCAGCGACGAGGCTTCGAAATCGAGGAACACCAGCATGTCGCCCGGATGATGGGCGCGCGGCCCCCTCGACTCAAGCACCCCCAAATCGTCATCCCCGCGAAGGCGGGGACCCATCTCCCGAGATATCCTCGAAAACAACAGCTGTGGATATTGGTGGTACTTGCACGAGATGGGTCTCCGCTTTCGCGGGGATGACGGCGTATCTGGCCATAAGCATCAAGGCTGCAATTCCACCGAGTAGGACAGTGCGAACTCCAGCAGGCGCATCGCCTCGCCGACGTCCTTGCCCTTGAAGCGGATGCTGCGCGGACCCGTCCGCTCGAACAACGGCACCCAGGCGAGCAGTTCGGCCGGGCGATAGAAATGGAAGGTCACGTCGAGCGCCGCGGGCTGCGCGACCTTGAACGGCGCGTGGCTCGCAATGCCGCTCACCGCACGGCGCGCGGCCTCCTGGATCGCCTTGCGCGCAGCGGCCGGGGTCATGCTCTCCGTCGCCTCGAAACCGATCGCGCGCTTCACCGCAACGCTCTCCGCCTTGAGCACCGAGAGCTCCTGGACGACGACATCGTCGCCGGTGACCAGCAGCACCGGCACCCCGAACTGCCCGGCGATCGCGGCGTTGATATAGCCCTCCGACGCCGGCACCCCGTTGAGCTTCACCTCCGACAGGCGCGCGCTCGAAAAGGTATGCGCGCGAATGCCGCGCGGGTTCGACGCGCTGGCGTGATAGCCGATGAACATCGCGCCATCGAACTTGCCGCGCTCGATCCCGTCCATCATGCCCAGCGGCCGCGGCTCGCCGCGGATCAGCGTCACGTCGTCGGGCAGGTCGTCGATCGCGATGTTCTGCAGGCTGCCATGCGAATCCGACACGACGAACTCGGTCGCCCCTGCCTCCCGCGCGCCGGCGATCGCAGCAAGCACCTCGCCCACCATGATCTTGCGATAGGCGGCATATTCGGTGCCCGTCGGGGTGATCTGGATCGGCGAGACCGCGCCGGCGATGCCCTCCATGTCGACCGAGATATAGATGCGATATCCGTCCCGCGCAGCGGCCGGCCCGGCCATGCCCAGCGAAGCCGCTGCTGCCACAATCGTCGCGATCCGCGCGATGAAACCGCGGCGATGCGCCTGGCCGATGCTGAACGTCACGATCTTTCCCCCGAAAATGAAGCGCGAATGCTGGCGCAACCCGCCGCAGCGGTCAACCTCAGTGGGTCTCAATTCTCCGTTCATGAGTTTTTTGGCTCATTCAGGATTGCACACCTGCAAAGTCCCGCATAGCATCGCCCATCGAGGGGATAGCATATGAACGGACATCGGAATTCCGCGCGCGCGCTGAAGGGCCTTGCGAGCATCGCCGCGCTGGTCGTCGCGCAGGCCGCCTTCGCGCAGGACTATGACACGATCATCCGCGGCGGCACGATCGTCGACGGCAGCGGGCTCGCCCCCTACAAGGGCGACGTCGCGATCAAGGATGATCGCATCGTCGCCGTAGGAGACGTCGGCAAGGCCAAGGCCGCGACGGTGATCGACGCCCGCGGCATGATAGTCGCCCCCGGCTTCATCAACATCCACAGCCACGCCCAGCCGGCCGCCGTGTCGACCGCGGTCAACATGCTCACCCAGGGCGTCACCACCGAGATTACCAACGCCGACGGCCAGGGCACGACCGACATCCCGAAGCAGCTCACCGGCTTCACGACCAAGGGCCTGGCCGAGAATATCGGCCTCTATATCGGCTTCAACGCCACCTGGGAGGACGTCATCGGCGAGGACGATCGCCGCGCCACGCCCGAAGAGGTCGCCCGGATGCGCGGCATCATCGACGGCAACCTCGCGCACGGCGCCTGGGGCGTCGCCTCCGGCCTCGACTACAAGCCCGGCTATTTCGCCGATATCGATCAGGTGATCGACATCGTCTCGGCCGCGCGCGGCTGGCGCACCAACTTCCCCAATCACGATCGCATCCGCCCCGAGCAGAACTACAGCTCGTTCAAGGGCATGGCCGAGACGGTCGCGATCGGCGAGCTGACCGGCGTCGCGCCCGTCATCACGCATATGAAGACCCAGGGCGCTGAGCAGGGCAATGCGCCCGCGGTGCTCGCGATGCTCGATCGCGCGACCGCCAATGGCGCCTATGCCGCGGCGGACGTCTACCCCTATCTCGCTGGCCTCAGCGGGCTTTCGCTCAACGTTCCGGGTTGGGCGATTGCCGGCGGGCGCGAGGCGATGCTGAAACGCTTCGCCGATCCCGACACGCGCGCGAAGATCGTCGACGAAGTCGAGCGCGCGATGCACCAGCGCTGGGACGGACCCGAGGGCGTCTATCTGTTCGAAACCGACCAGGAGCTGACCGACGTCATCAAGCAGATGAACGTCCGGCCCGGCGAGGCCGTGGTGCGGCTGCTCGAGGAGAAGGAACGCCGCGTGATCCTGCGCTACGGCAAGGAGGAGGACGTGGTCGCGTTCCTCAAATATCCGGCCAGCGCGATGGCGTGCGACTGCGGCGCCTCGCTGAGCGACAAGGGCCATCCGCGCAGCTGGGGCTCCTTCCCCCGCGTGCTCGGCCGCTATGTCCGCGAGACCGGCGCGCTCACCTGGCAGGATGCGATCCGCAAGATGACCGCGCTGCCCGCGGCAACCATCGGCATGAACGACCGCGGTTATCTCGCACCGGGCATGAGCGCGGACGTCACCGTCTTCGATCCCAAGACGGTGATCGATCACGCGACCTACAAGGAGCCGACCAAGCCCTCGGAGGGTATCCGTGACGTGTTCGTCAACGGCCGCCTCGCCCTTCGCGACGGCAAGCCGACCGGTGCGAAAGGCGGATCGATCGTTCTGCGCACCCGCCATATGCCGACCCGCCCGATGACGTCCGCCGCCACGCAGCGCCGCATCGCCGGCGCGGGAACCGTCACCGACGGCACGCAGAGCTTCGAGGTTCGCGTCGCTGCCACCCAGCGTCCGACGCAGCGCTACGCCACCGGCACCGTCCAGCTCGTCGATCGCGCATCGGGCACGACATGGACCGCCGAACGGCTCGGCACGATCCAGACGGCAAAGGGCTGGTCGAGCATGACCGCTGTGCTCCGCGACAAGGCGCGCAACCTGCGCTTCGCCACGATCACCTTCGACGCCGCCGACGCCACGGCGACGCCGATCGCCCCCACCGTGGCGGTGAGCCTGAACGGCGCGCCGGAGATCACCGGGCCGTGGAGCGGCGGTACCGCTTCGCGCTAGTCCGTTCTACGGACGCGACAAATCCATGCTGCAATGCGGCAGTCCGCATTTTCCCGGCATTGAAGCATTAACCTTGTCCCGGTAATTCCTGTGTGGGGATTAGCCGGGTGGGTTTGATGGCCGAGTTCTTTATTTTCATGTACGCCGTGACGGCAATGTTCGTGCTTCAGGCGATGCGCCGCAACCAGCGCGAGCAGCGCTCGAACCCGCAGATGGTGACGATGGTCGGCTGGGGCCTGTTCTCGCTTTCCTCGACATTGGCGTTGCTGATGGGCGCGGTCGGCCTGGCGCTTGCGCTCGGCATGCACATGCAGCTGCCCAGCAGCTTCAATTCGCCGCTGTTCTGACGCCCTGATGCCGCTGTACGAAATCGGCGGCCATCAGCCGGAGATCGCCCAGGATGCCTGGGTGGCACCAAGCGCCGACCTGATCGGCGACGTGCATCTGGCGGCGTTAGCCAGCGTCTGGTTCGGCGCCGTGATCCGCGCCGACAACACGCCGATCACGGTCGGCGCGCGCAGCAACATCCAGGACGGGGCGATGCTCCATTCCGATCCCGGCGCGCCCTGCACCGTGGGCGACGACGTGACGGTGGGCCATCACGCCATCCTCCATGGCTGCACGATCGGCGACCGCACGCTGATCGGCATGGGCGCGACGATCCTCAATCGCGCGGTGATCGGCGAGGATTGCCTGGTCGGCGCGGGCGCGCTGGTGACCGAGGGCAAGACCTTCCCGCCCGGCTATCTCATCGTCGGCAGCCCGGCCAAGGCGATCCGCCCGCTCGACGACGCGCAGAAGGCGATGCTCAAGGCGTCTGCAGCACTCTACGCCGCCAAGCAGCGCGACTATGCGACGGGGCTCAAGCCCGTCGGCTGATCCTCGAAGAAACATGCGATCGTGCTGTCCGGCAGCCGCGCCGGCTTCAGCGTCCCGACATCCAGGCAGCACCAGCGCGAGCGCACCTCGGTCAGCGTCTCGCCGCCCCGCCGGATGATGGTCTCGTAGAAGGCGCTCTCGCGCTTCACCCGCTCGAGCACCACTTCGGCGCGCAGTTCGTCGCCCAGGAATGCCGGCTTGCGATAGGTGATCTCGTGGCGCACCGCGACCCAGCAATGCGCCGCGACCGCGTCCGCCGGCGCCAGATGCTCCCAATGACTCGTCACCGCCGCCTGCACCCAACGCAGATAGCTCGCATTGTTCACGTGCCCCATCGCGTCGATGTCGGCCGGATCGATCGCGATCGAATAATGATGCTCTATGCTGCGAACCATTGCCTCTCGCCGATCCCGATCCTGCCACGCGTTGCCCGCGGCTCCTGCATGCGGGCAGCGAGATACAGCGCGCCCTCCACAAGCAGCTGGCTCGCGAGCGCTTCGTAATAGTCGCAAGCGTCCGCAATATCTCCAGCGCTGACGATCAGCTCCGTACCCACGGCAACTCTGCGCAACCCCCGCGGCTCGCGCCAACCGGTGGTGAGCATCGCCCCGTCCCGGGCATCGCCGCGCCCGACCATGCCTGCGCAGTGGAACAGGCATTCGCGCGTCCTGCCGAACGCCCGCAGCCGCGCGTGATCGGGATCGAGTGTCCCCATCGCGCGGCGCAGGCTATGCAACTTGTTCGCGGTATTGTCCTGCCCGCGCGTCAACGTGACGCCGCAGCTCCGCGCCAACTCGCCGATCAACACGTTGAGGAATCGGTCCAGCTCGCGCAACCCGTTGCCGATCACCTTGGCGCGGAATCGCCCATCGACCGCGCACTGCCCGGAGCCCAGGAAGCGCGCCCCGCGGCGCAATGTCGCATGCGCATCGGCCAGCGCGGGCGTCAGCGGGAAAGCGGGGGTGTTCAGCCCTTCGATCCGGCGCGCGCGGCGATTGCTTCCTCGACCGCGCGCAGCCCGTCGGCGCTCGCCACCGCCAGGTCGAGCGGCCGCCCGCCCAGCGCTTCATCGAAGCTATTGAGGAACGCAGTCGCCGCCTCGCGCCCGAGCTTCTCGAACGCCAGCGTGGCCACGCGGCCCTGGCGTGCTGCGCTGTCGGCGGGAAGGCGCACGGTGGTGAATTTCTTGCGGAAGAACTTGGCCTTGGTCGGCTCGCCGCTCGCGGCTTCCGCCACGGGCTCGGGGGTTTCGTCCGACATCAGGAGCGTGCCGCCGTCGAGAGAAGAGTATTGCGGCGCAAATCGAGTCTCCCAAATGTAAGCGGGAGCACGCTGGGTCTCTCAGCCGATGGCGCCTACGAACCGGTACTGCCATCGATGCCCAGACCCTAGCCCATCGCGGGCCCTGCGCAACCGCAAATCCCCCGGCGTGCCGATCCCGCCCGGCACATTACTGGACAGCCATTCCGGTTGCGCTATGAAACTCACATGGCTCTTCCTCCGCTGTTCGATCGCCTTCGGCTTCCCGTCATCGGCTCGCCACTGTTCATCATCTCGGTGCCCGATCTGGTGATCGCGCAATGCAAGGCGGGAATCGTCGGCTCCTTCCCGGCGCTCAACGCCCGGCCGCAGAGCCAGCTCGACGAATGGCTCCGCCGCATCACCGAAGAGCTCGCCGCCTGGGATCGCGATCATCCCCAGACTCCCGCCGCGCCCTTCGCGGTCAACCAGATCGTCCATCGCTCGAACCCGCGGCTCGAGGAGGACGTCGCGACCTGCGCCAAATGGAAGGTGCCGATCGTCATCACCTCGCTCGGCGCCCGCCCCGAGCTCAACGACGCGGTCCATGGCTGGGGCGGCATCACCCTCCACGACGTGATCGACGACCGATTCGCCCACAAGGCGATCGAGAAGGGGGCTGACGGGCTGATCCTGGTCGCGACCGGCGCCGGCGGTCACGCCGGGCGGCTCAACCCCTTCCCCTTCGTCCAGGAAGTGCGCAACTGGTTCGACGGCCCCCTGATCCTGTCGGGCGCGATCGCTACCGGCCGCTCGATCCTGGCCGCGCAGGTGCTGGGCGCCGACCTCGCCTATATCGGCTCGCCGTTCATCGCCACCGACGAGGCCAATGCGGTCGAGACCTACAAGCAGGGCATCGTCGAGGGCACCGCCGCCGACATCGTCTATTCGAGCCTCTTCACCGGCGTGCACGGCAATTATCTGCGCCAGTCGATCGTCAATGCCGGGCTCGATCCGGACAATCTGCCCGAAAGCGATCCCAGCGCGATGAACTTCGGCGGGGCCAAGGCGTGGAAGGAGATCTGGGGCTCGGGCCAGGGCATCGGCGCGGTGACCGCGGTCGAACCTGCAGCGGCAAAGATCGAGCGCCTGAAGCAGGAATATGCCGCCGCAAAGGCAGCGCTGGCCGCGCTCTAGAAAGCCCCCGCCAGCCGCTCCATCATCCGCCGCGCGGGGCTCGTCGTCGCACCGGGCAGGTCGAGCGACGAATCGAGCCGGGCCACCCGGCGATACAGTTCGATGCTCGTCTGGATGATCGACGCAGCCTGAAGCGGCATCTGCAGCAGCAGCGCCGAATCGGTCTCGGGCGCAGTGCCCAGCCGGCGCGATGGCGACAGCGCGTCGGTCGGCTCCAGCTCGCCGGCATCGACCGCGCGCTGGGTCAGCAGCCAGGCGATGACGTGCATCAGCCGCGTGGTCACCTTGAGCGATTCGCAGGAAAAGGCGACGCGGTTGAGCGCTTCGAGCTGGTCGCGCTCGTTGCGGCCGATCTCGTCGAAATAGGCGCGCGCCTCATCGGCGAGCAGCATGGCCTCGACATAGAGCGAGTCGACGAGTTTGCGGTGGATACGTGACGTGCCTTGTCCCTGCATGGGGAATTGCTGCCACAGCCTCACCGCCAACGAAATGCTTAAAATGGGCTCACCACGTCCCGATCCGAGAGGTCAGGCGATAATGTCGGGGATAAGTTGATCCTCGAACATAGCGATCTCGTCGCGCAGCTTGAGCTTGCGCTTCTTCAGCCGTGCGATCTGGAGCTGATCCGTCGATCCGGTGGCAAGCAACGCCGCGATCGCGGCGTCGAGATCCCGATGCTCGGATCGCAGGGCCTCGAGCCGTCGCTGGATCTCGCTTTCGTCCATTTCCACCCCCGCCGGACCCAATAGATGCCTTAGCCCGGATCGCTCCGCAACGGACCATCGCGCCTTTTCCGCAGTCCATCGATAAGGGAAAATTCGGGGCAAGACAGGCGCGCGAAAAGATGATCTAGTTTGATCCCCCTACCATCTACGAAGGAGGACCGCTTCCATGCAGAACGCGCATTTCTCGGCACTTACGGCCAAGCATTCGACCCTGGATCAGCGAATCGCCACTGAGTCGCAGCGGCCCCTTCCCGATCAGATCCTGCTGGCCCAACTGAAGAAACAGAAGCTGCGCGTCAAGGAGGAGATGAGTCGCTAGACGCGACTATCCACAGTTTTGTGAAGGTACGCGCGGAACCTCGGTTCCGCGCCGCCGACACGTTGCCGTCACGGCCGGGCTAGCGCCGCCGCGGCAGGATGGGCTTGGCGTAGCTCGGGGTGTGCGTGCCCTTTCCAACCGGCTTGCGCGCCAGCTTGGGGTCGATCGCCTGATCGAACGCCACGCCCACGCGGCCCTCGGCGGCCCAGGCGATCTTGCCCGAGACCCAGCCCACTCCGCGCACTTCCACCGCAACCGGGGTTCGGTTCGCCACCGGCTGGGCATATTCGGCCATCAACCCGCCGGAGGAGAGATTGCGCACGCGCACATTCTGCACCGGACCCTCGCCGACGCTGAACTGCGCGGTCAACATCAGGCTGTCGCGCGCGCCGCTACGCTGGCCGGTGAAGTCATCGGCGGAGAGCGCGGTCAGGGAATCTTGAGAATGCTGGTCCATCCGGGCTGCTCGAAACGCAAAAGTGACGTGCGCCCTTACACCAGCAATCCTTATCGAAACCGTTAACCGGACGCCCTTCCGCTACTATTCCGGAAGGGCGTCGATCCGCCTATTCCTCGCGCGAAACCTTCTCGTTCCGCTCGTGACGCTCCTGCGCCTCGACCGTCATCGTCGCGATCGGACGGGCTTCGAGCCGCGCCAGCGAGATCGGCTCGCCGGTCACTTCGCAATAGCCATATTCGCCTTCTTCGATCCGGCGCAGCGCCGCGTCGATCTTCGAGATCAGCTTGCGCTGGCGATCCCGCGTGCGCAGTTCGATCGACCAGTCGGTCTCGCTCGAAGCGCGATCGGTCAGATCGGCCTCGCGCAGCGAATCGGATTGCAGCTGGTTGAGGGTATCTGCGGCCTCGCGATAGATCGCGTCCTTCCAGGCCAGCAGCTTGTTGCGGAAATACTCTGCCTGCCGCGGATTCATGAACGGCTCGTCGTTGTTCGGCCGATAGCCGTCATCGCCGTCATTTGCCGCTGGCGGAAGCTCTTTACCCGGTTCGTCGAAGCGATCCAAAACTGTAGCCATCCCCACTCTCCACACCGGTCACCCAGTGGCACGCCGCTGGAAGACCGCCTTACTTGCCCGAGCGCCCTATACTTTCGCGCGGGCGCGTTAACAAGCGCATCATTTTCAGCCCTAGTCGGCAATGCCCGGTAATATAGGGGAAATTAGCCGGGGCTGAACCGCGCGAGGCTCTCCGCTCCTTGTGACGGTCAAGAATTAATCAAATCCTCGCAGGCGCAACATGCAACTGTTCCGAAGATGAACATTAACCATATTGCGGGATTCTTGATCCGATCAAAATCCATAAGAAGAAGGTAAACGCCGGTTAATACACTTGCGCTTAATAGTTTGTTTTGCACTTTTCCATAACTGAGGGCGCACAAGCTGCTGACGGTCCCGTGGGGAGCGAGCGCCAGCAACGGAAGAGTGGGACAACATGTCGGTTCGCATGGCTTTGGCGAAACTCTGCGCATGCACTTGCGGCGGCGCAGTCATCGGCGGCAGCGGCGTTTACGTCGCTCAGCGCGTCGAGCAGCATCGCGTCGTCCAGCGCCAGGTTCAGACGGTCGCCAAGAAGCGAGTCGTCGTCCACCGTGCGGTCGTCCGCAAGCCGGTGCGCACGGTGCGGCGAGTCGTTACCACTCGCACCACTACCCAGGCGCAACCCCAGGTGGTTGTCGTGACGGCGCAAGGCGCACCGATCCCGCTTCCCCCCGCATCCGGGGTCGCTGCGGCGGCAGCCGGCGGCGGCGGATCGAGCGGCGGCATCATCGGCGGCTCGGGCGGCGGCGGCTTCATGGGCGGTTTCTTCGCCGGTGGCTTCTTCGGCAGCTCCGGGAGTTCCAGCGGCAGCTCCGGCTCGAGCAGCGGTATCAACATCGAGATTTCGTCGACCTCCAGCGGGGGCTCGACCTCCAGTTCGACCGGCGGATCGTCGACCAGTTCGGGCGGCTCCTCGACCAGTTCTTCGACGGGCGGCTCGTCCACTTCGAGCTCGACCGGCGGATCGTCTACATCCAGTTCCAGCGGCCAGGTCAGCAGCACTTCGTCCACGTCGAGCGGACAGGTGAGCAGCACGTCCTCGACCTCAAGCGGCGTGTCGTCGTCAACCTCTTCCTCGACGTCGAGCGGCGTGTCGACTTCGTCCTCGACCTCGTCCAGCTCTTCGGGCTCGTCGTCGGGCTCGTCCAGTTCCTCGGGCAGTTCGTCAGGCTCGACCAGTTCGTCCAGCTCCGGGTCGAGCGGCCATCACGGCTCGAGCGGATGGAGCAATTCCAGCGGCTGGAGCACCTCGAGCGGCTGGAGCACGAGCAGCGGCCACGGCTCGAGCAGCGGCCATCACGGCTCCAGCGGTGGCGGCAGCTCGTCGGGCGGCCCTGCTCCGGTCCCGGCCCCGCCGATGATCCTGTTGTTCGGCGGCGCCGCGGCGGCGCTGGTCGTCCGCAAACGGCTCGCCAAGAAGAAGGCCGAGCCGGTCGAGGCCTGAGCGAGCGCCCTTCCCTGCAGGAAGGGCCGCTGCCTTCTACTCCGCCTTCTACTCCGCCTTGAGCAGCGCTTCCTCGATCTGCGGCACGGTGTGGCCGGTCAGGTCCTTGGCCAGCTCGCCCGACAGCTTCTCGCTCACCGATACGTGATAATGCTTGCGCAGTTCGCCTAGCGTGCGCGGCGGCGCGACGACGATCAGCGACTCGAAATCATGGTTCAACGCGCGCTTCTTGAGCAGTTCGGCGGTCTCGGCGGCGAAGCGATCCTCCTCCTGCTGGTGGAAATCGACCTCGTCCATATTGCCGCCGCCCCATTGCGCGCCCGCGGTCCGCGTGCCCATCGCGCCGCCGGCCAGATCGGTCGCCTGCTCGTTGTGATCGGGATTGTGCCTGTCTATCAGCGTCTTCTCGACCTGCAGGTTGAGATAGGCGGCATCGCCTTCGTTTCTGAAGAACAGCATCTTGCGGCCGTCGACCACCGCGATCATCGCATCGTGCGGAACCTGCATCGTTCGTCTCCTCGGGTTTTTGCCTCGGAGCGGTAACGCCGGGGTTCGCCTCAGGGTTGCGCGGCCCCCGGGCCCCCGCCATACGCTCCCGCCATGCATGACATCCGCGCCATCCGCGAAAACCCCGAAGCCTTCGACGCCGGCCTGGCGAAGCGTGGCCTCGCCCCGCAATCCGCCGCACTGCTGGAGCTGGACGAGCGCCGCCGCGCGCTGATCACCGAGGCTCAGGCGGTGCAGGCGCGCCGCAACGAAGCCTCGAAGGCGATCGGCGCGGCCAAGGCGCGGCGCGACGACCCCACCGACCTGATGGCCGAGGTCGCCGAACTCAAGGAGCGGATGCCGCAGATCGATGCGGAAGAGAAGGCGGTCGGCGAGCAGCTGAACGGCGCGCTCGCGACGATCCCGAACCTGCCGCTCGCCGACGTGCCCCAGGGCGCCGACGAGGAGGACAACCAGCTCATCCATGCCCGCGGCACCCAGCCCGCTTTCGCCTTCGCGCCGAAGGAGCATGACGCGATCGGCCCTGCGCTCGGCCTCGATTTCGAGACCGGCGCATCGATGTCCGGCGCGCGCTTCACGCTCGTCCGCGGCGCCGCCGCCAAGCTCCACCGCGCGCTCGGCCAGTTCATGCTCGATACGCTGACCCGCGAGCACGGTTTCGAGGAAGTCGCACCGCCGCTGCTGGTCCGCGACGAGGCACTGTTCGGCACCGGCCAGCTGCCCAAGTTTGCCGAGGACCTGTTCAAGACCACCGACGGCCGCTGGCTGATCCCGACCGCGGAGGTCAGCCTGACCAACATCGTCGCCGGCAAGATCCTGAGCGAGGCCGAGCTGCCGCTGCGCTTCGCCGCGCTCACCGCCTGCTTCCGCTCCGAGGCGGGCGCCGCGGGCCGCGACACGCGCGGCTTCATCCGCCAGCACCAGTTCGAGAAGGTCGAGATGGTCTCGATCGTCGCGCCCGATAAATCCGAGGCCGAGCATGAGCGCATGACCGCCTGTGCCGAAGGCATTCTCGACAAGCTCGGCCTGCCGTTCCGTCGCATGAAGCTGTGTACCGGCGATATGGGCTTCACCGCCGCGCGCACCTACGACCTCGAGGTGTGGTTGCCCGGCCAGGACCGCTATCGCGAGATCTCCAGCTGCTCGACCTGCACCGATTTCCAGGCGCGCCGCATGAACGCGCGCTACCGGCCGGAGGGCGAGAAGGGCACGCGCTTCCTCCATACGCTCAACGGCTCGGGCCTCGCGGTCGGCCGCACGCTGGTCGCGGTGCTGGAGAATTACCAGCAGGAGGACGGCTCGGTCGCCATCCCAGACGTGCTCCAGCCCTATCTCGGCGGCCTCAACCGGCTCGAGCCCAAGCGCTGATGCGCATCCTCCTTACCAACGACGACGGCTATCACGCCCGCGGTCTCGCCGTGCTCGAGCGGATCGCGCGGACGATTTCGGACGACATCACCGTCGTCGCCCCGGCGGAAGAGCAATCGGGCAAGAGCCGCTCGCTCACCCTCACCGAGCCGTTTCGCGTCTCCAGGCGCGGCGAGAATCGCTATGCCGTGCGCGGCACGCCCACCGATTGCGTGATGTTCGCGCTGGCGGAGGCGATGAAGGACGCCAAGCCCGACCTGATCCTCTCCGGCGTCAATCGCGGCGGCAATCTCGCCGAGGACGTCAGCTATTCGGGGACCGTCTCCGCCGCGATGGAGGGTGCGCTCGCCGGCATCCGGTCGGTCGCGCTCAGCCAGCGCTATGCCCAGCGCGGCATGGGCGACAAGGTGCCGTTCGACGCCGCCGAAGCCTGGGGCGAGAAGACGCTCCGCCCGCTGCTCGATCTCGACTGGGCGCCGCGAACGCTAATCAATATCAACTTCCCGCCGATCGAGCCTGATGCCGTCAAGGGCATCCGCGTCGTCTCGCAGGGCCTGCGCGACTATGGCCGGGTCGGGCTCGACAAGCGCATGGATCCGCGCGGCTTCGACTATTACTGGCTGGCGATGGGCCGCCTGCCGCACGATCCGGTGGCCGACACCGATCTCGAGGCGATCGAGCAGGGTTTCGTCACCGTCACGCCGCTGCATCTCGACCTGACGCATCGCGAATCGCTCGATATGCTGGCCTCGGCCTATCGTTGAGGGGGGAGACGGGATGGTGAGGATCGCGCTTGCGCTGATAACGGCGATCGGGCTCTCCGCCTGCATTCCGCCTGGTGCGCAACGTGCCGATGTCGACAATCCGCCGCCCGTCGCGGGGCCCTCGCCTACGCGGCACTCGCCCGCGGCTCGCCCGCCGGTGCAGCAACGCGCGCAGCAATCGCCGCCCGCCGAGCAGGACGTCCGCGTCCTGCCTGCCCCGCCCCAGGCATGGGAAGCGCGCCGCGTAACCGCGGATGCCAGGCAGGTTTCCTCGACGACCTATCTGGTCCAGCCCGGCGACACGCTGCGCAGCCTCGCCGACAAGACCGGCGCCGGATCGGAGGCGATCGTCCGCGCCAACAAGCTCGTCGCGCCCTATGTCGTGTTCCCCGGCCAGCGCCTGACGATTCCGGGCGGCCGCTATCACCTCGTACGCGCCGGCGAGAGCGGTATCGCGATCGCGCGCGCCTATGGCATCGACTGGGCGCGGATCGTCGCCGCCAATGCGCTCGCCGAACCCTATCTCCTGCGCACCGGCCAGCGCCTGTTGATCCCCTCCTCGTCCACCTCGCCCACGCAATCCCGCGAAGAGCGCGCCGCCGCCTTCCATATCGAGATCGACGATCTGCTGACGGGCAGCCAACCCGCGCTCGCCCGTGCCGAGAAGCCCGCCAAGCCGAGTGCGTCGCCCAAGCGTGTCCTGCCGCCTACCACCGCCGTCGCACCGCCGGCGCATCTGGTCGGCCAGTTCGCCTGGCCGGTGCGCGGCCCGGTCGTGCGGCGCTTCGGCCCCGGTGCCAGCGGCGAGCGCAACGACGGCATCAAGATCGCCGTCCCCGCCTCCACCCCGATCCTCGCCGCAGCCGACGGCGTCGTCGCCTATGTCGGCAACGACGTGCCCGCGCTCGGCGGTCTCGTCATCCTCACCCATGGGAATGGTTGGACCACTGTCTATGGTTATGCCAGCCGTCTGCTCGTCCAGCGCGGCCAGTCGGTGAAAAAGGGCCAGAAGATCGCGCTTTCGGGCAGCACCGGCTTCGCCGACCGACCCGAGCTCCATTTCGAGATCCGCAAGGGCCGCACCCCGGTGGACCCGGTCCAGCGGCTGCCGTCGGCGCGCTGATGGTCGAGCGCCTGCTTCCCATCCTGCTGCTCTGCGCCTCGAACGTCTTCATGACCTTCGCCTGGTACGGGCACCTCAAGTTCAAGCAGGCGCCGCTGCTGCTGGTAATCGTCGCCAGCTGGGGGATCGCGCTGTTCGAATATTGCCTGGCCGTCCCTGCCAACCGCTATGGCAGCAGCGTCTATTCTGCCGCCCAGCTCAAGGCGATGCAGGAGGTGATCACCCTCACCGTCTTTGCGGGCTTTTCGGTGCTCTATCTCGGGCAGAAGATCACGGTAAACCACCTGATCGGCTTCGCGCTGATCGCAGCGGGCGCCTGGTTCGTGT
>JBEVLV010000031.1:0-13995 GCA_040508955.1 Sphingomonas sp.
CGTGCCGTGGCGGCGGATCGTTCGGCGGCAAGCCTTGCCGCGCGGGTCGAGGTCGCCCGTGGCGCGCAGCAGACCGACGGCGAGCAGTCGCTGCGCGGCCTGCTCCTCCAGCGCTCGGCGACGGTGAACTTGAAGCCCGAGCTCGAGATCTTCGCCGACGATGTGAAGTGCGCGCACGGCGCGACGGTGGGCGAGCTCGACAGGATGGCGCTGTTCTACCTCCAGAGCCGCGGGATCGAAGAGGGGCGGGCCAAGGCGCTGCTCACCCGCGCCTTCGTCGCCGATGCGTTCGCGCGGATCGGCGAGGAAACGGTTCGCGAGGCGTTCGCTGCAGACGCGGACAAATGGCTGGAGGCCGCGCTGTGAGCACCGTTCTCGACACCCGCCCGCTAGATGTGCTCGCCGATTTCCCGGCGATCCCGGCGGGCTGGGCCTATCTCGACACCGCCGCAACCTCGCAAAAGCCCAAGCCTGTGATCGACGCGATCGGGCGCGGCTATGGCGAAACCTATGCCACCGTCCATCGCGGCGTCTATCAGCGCTCGGCGGACATGACCTTTGCGTTCGAGGCGGCGCGTGAACGCGTCGCGAAGTTCCTCGGTGGTGCGGCCAACGAAGTGGTCTTCGTCCGCGGCGCGACCGAGGGGATCAACCTTGTCGCGCAATGCTGGGCCGGCACGCAGCTCAAGGCCGGCGACCGCATCCTGCTCTCGACGCTCGAGCATCATTCCAACATCGTGCCGTGGCAGATGGTCGCCGAGCGTATCGGCGCCGAGATCGACGTGGTGCCGCTCACCGCGGACCAGCGGATCGATCTCGACGCGATGGCGGCGATGCTCACCCCCGCGCACAAGCTGGTCGCGCTGGCGCACGTCTCGAACGTGCTCGGCTCTGTCCTGGACGCGAAGCGCGCGACCGAGCTGGCGCATGCGGTGGGCGCCAAGATCCTGCTCGACGGCTGCCAGGCGGTGCCGCGCATGGCGGTTGATGTCACCGAGATCGGCTGCGACTTCTATGTCTTCTCCGGCCACAAGCTCTACGGCCCGACCGGCATCGGCGTGCTCTGGGGCCGCTACGAACTGCTCGACGCGATGCCGCCCTATCAGGGTGGCGGATCGATGATCGACAAGGTGACCTTCGCCAAGACGACCTACGCCCCGCCGCCGGGTCGGTTCGAGGCGGGGACGCCGCACATCATCGGCGTGGTCGGGCTTCACGCGGCGATCGATTATATCGACGGGATCGGTCTCGATCGCATCCACGCACATGAGACGGCTTTGGTCCGCCAAGCGCGGGAAGCCCTGTCCAAGCTCAACAGCGTGAAGCTGTTCGGGCCGGAGGATAGCGCCGGAATCGTCAGTTTCGCGGTGGAGGGGGTGCATCCGCACGATGTCGCCACCATCTTGGACGAGGGCAATGTCGCGATCCGCGCGGGACACCATTGCGCCCAGCCGCTGATGGAGGCGCTGGGCGTGCTGGCGACCGCGCGGGCGAGCTTCGGGGTGTACAATGGCGCGGACGATATCGCCGCGCTGGTCGCGGGTATCGAGCGAGTTACGAGGATTTTCGGGTGAACGAGGAACGCAAGATCACGGTCGAGGAAGTCGACGCCGTCGAGGCGCCGGCCAAGGCGCGCGTCGAAGACGTGCAGGAGACGTTCGAGCGCAAGCGCGACTATCTCGCCGGTTTCCTCTCGCAAAAGCCCGAGCCGCATCCGGACGGCGAGCCCGGCGGTGCGCTGTACGAGGGCGTGATCCAGGCGCTCAAGGAGATCTATGATCCCGAGATTCCGGTGAACATCTATGATCTCGGCCTGATCTACGGCGTGGAAGTCACCGCCGAGGGACATGCCGCGGTGACGATGACGCTCACCACGCCGCATTGCCCGGTGGCGGAATCGATGCCCGGCGAGGTCGAACTGCGCGTCGGCTCGGTGCCCGGAATCGCCACCGCCGACGTCAACCTCATCTGGGATCCGCCCTGGGATCCGCAGAAGATGAGCGACGAGGCCAAGCTCGAACTGGGGATGCTGTGATGGCCGAGACCAAGCTCCGTGCCCGTCCCGCCGCGCTCACGCTCACGCCGCGCGCCGAGCAGCGCATCGCCGATCTGATGGCAAAGGCCCCTGACGGCACGGTGGGCGTCAAGCTTTCGACGCCGCGCCGCGGCTGTTCGGGCCTCGCCTATTCGGTCGACTATGTCAGCGAGGCCAAGCCGTTCGACGAGAAGATCGAGACGCCCGGCGGCACTTTCTTCGTGGATGGCGCCTCGGTGCTCTATCTGATCGGTTCGAAGATGGACTGGGTGGAGGACGATTTCGCCGCCGGCTTCACTTTCGAGAATCCGAACGCGAAAGGTTCGTGCGGCTGCGGCGAGAGCTTTACGGTGTGATCGTCCGGGCATAGGGCAGGGCCGTTAACTCGGAGTTCTGCCCCATGTCTTTCTCTACGCCCTGGACCGCTGATCCCGCCCGCTATGACGGGCGCATGCCCTATCGCCGCACCGGCCGCTCGGGGCTGGACCTGCCGGCGATCAGCCTCGGCCTCTGGCAGAATTTTGGCGGCGAGGACGTGTTCGAGACCGGCCGCGCGATGCTCCGCCGCGCCTTCGATCGCGGCGTCACGCATTTCGACCTCGCGAACAATTACGGCCCGCCCTATGGCTCGGCCGAGGAGAATTTCGGTCGCGTCATGGCGGCGGACTTCGCGAGCCACCGCGACGAGCTGGTGATCTCGACCAAGGCGGGCTGGGACATGTGGCCCGGGCCCTACGGCGACATTGGCGGCAGCCGGAAATATCTGATCGCCTCGTGCGACCAGAGCCTCAAGCGGATGGGGCTCGACTATGTCGACATCTTCTATTCGCACCGCGTCGATCCCAAGACCCCGCTGGAGGAGACGATGGGCGCGCTCGCGCATATCCACCAGCAGGGCAAGGCGCTCTATGTCGGCATCTCCTCCTATTCGCCCGAGCTGACGCGCAAGGCCGCGGCGATCCTGGCCGACTACAAGGTGCCGCTCCTCATCCACCAGCCGAGCTATTCGATGCTCAACCGCTGGGTCGAGGACGAGCTGCTCGGCGCGCTCGACGATCTCGGCACCGGCTGCATCGCCTTCTCGCCGCTGGCGCAAGGCATGCTCACCTCGAAATATCTGGGCGGCGTGCCGAAGGACGCCCGCGCCGCGAGGGGCGGGTCGCTCAATCAGCGGCTGCTCAGCGACGACAATCTCGCCCGCATCCGCGCGCTCGACGCGATCGCCAAGGGTCGTGGGCAGACGCTGGCGCAGATGGCGATCGCCTGGGTACTGCGCGATCCGCGCGTCACCTCGGCGCTGATCGGCGCGCGGACGGTGCAGCAGCTCGACGATTCGCTCGATGCCGTGAAGAATCTCGATTTCTCCGCGGCCGAACTCGCCGAGATCGACGTGCATGCAACCGAAGGGCATCTCGATCTTTGGAAGGAGTCATCGACCCTCGAGGATCTGCCCCAGAGATGAGCGTAGCCTTCCGTCGCGAGAGCGACGAGGAACATAAGGAACCGAAGTTCGAGCTACCGCTCCCCGCCGGGCCCAATCTGGTCACCGTGCGGGGACTTGCCTTGACCGAGGCGAAGGTTGACGCGCTCGCGGCCGCGGTAGCGGCCGAGAGCGAGGAGGCGCCGCGCGAGCTGCTCAAGCGCGAGCTGCGCTATTGGCAGACCCGCCGCACCACCGCTGTGATCGCGCCGGCGCCCGAAGACGGCGTGGCCGGGATCGGCTCGCGCGTGCGCATCCGGCTGGCGGGCAAGGCGCGGGTGATCGACATCGTCGGGCATGACGAGGCCGATCCGGCCGCCGACCGCCTCGCTTTCTCCGCGCCGCTCGCCAATGCCCTGCTCGGCGGCTGGGAAGGCGAGAAGGTCGATTTCGGCGGCAAGGCCGAGGCCATCGAAATCCTCGCGGTGGATGCTATCCCCGACGTATGAGCTTCGAAACCGCCCGGGCCTGGCTGGCCGAGCATGCGCCCGACGTGGCGATCATCGATCAGGGTGCCAGCACCGCGACCGTCGCCGAGGCGGCCGAGGCGCTGGGCGTCGAACCGGCGCGGATCGCCAAGACGCTGGCGCTGCGAGTGAACGATACGGTGCTGCTGGTGGTGGCGCGGGGCGATGCCCGGCTCGACAATGCCAAGAGCAAGGCCGAGTTCGGCGGGCGGCCGCGGATGCTCGATCCCGAGGAGACGCTGGCGCTGACCGGCCATGCCGTGGGCGGCGTCTGTCCGTTCGGGCTGGCGACCGCGCTGCCGGTCTATTGCGACGTATCGTTGCGAGCGTTCGCGACGGTGTTCCCGGCTGCGGGATCGCGGACCAGCTCGGTGGAGGTCGTGCCGGATCGCCTGGCCGAACTGGTGTCGCAGCGCTGGGTGGACGTCTGCCGATTGCCGGAGTGAACACGTCCGCGCTACGCTGACGCCATGCTGACCCTCGCGCTCCTGCTCGCCGCCGCCTCCCCCGAACCTGAGCTCGCCCGCTGGCAGGCCGAGGCCACGCGCGTCTCGATCACCCGGGACGACTGGGGCGTCGCCCATATCCAGGGCCCGACCGACGCCGATGCGGTGTTCGGGATGATCTATGCCCAGGCCGAGGACGACTTCAACCGGATCGAGACCAACTATCTGGTCAGCCTGGGGCGGCTCGCTGAGGCGGAAGGCGAAGGCGCGCTCTGGCAGGACCTGCGCCAGCGGCTGTTCGTCGATCCCGAGGTGCTGAAGGCCGATTACGCCAGGAGCCCCGCCTGGCTGCGCAAGCTGATGGACGCATGGGCCGATGGGCTGAACTACTACCTGGCGACCCACCCCGGGGTGAAGCCGCGGGTGCTCACCCGGTTCGAGCCGTGGATGGCGCTCAGCTTCTCCGAAGGGAGCATCGGCGGCGATATCGAGCGGGTGCCGCTGACCCAGCTCGAAGCGTTCTACGGCAAGCAGAAGCTCGCGATGACCGAGGCCGAGAAGGGGCTGTTGTTCAAGGAGCCCAAGGGTTCGAACGGCGTGGCGATCGCACCGAGCCATACGCGGGACGGCCACGCGCTGCTCCTCATCAACCCGCACACCAGCTTCTTCTTCCGATCCGAGCAGCAGGTGACGAGCGGCGAGGGGCTCAACGTCTATGGCGCCGCGACCTGGGGGCAGTTCTTCATCTACCAGGGCTTCAACGCCAAGGCCGGCTGGATGCACACCTCGAGCGGCGTCGACAATGTCGACGAGTTCGCCGAGACGGTCGTCACCAACGTCCCCGGCAGGCTCTTCTACCATTACGGCACCGACACGCTGCCGGTGACGGTGAAGAAGGTCAGCCTGTCCTATCGCACCGCCGACGGCAGCCAGGCGCAGCGCAGCTTCACCACCTATGCGACGCATCACGGACCGATCGTCCGCGAGGCCGACGGCAAGTGGATCGCCTTCGCGCTGATGAACAAGCCGCTCGAGGCGCTCCAGCAGAGCTTCCTGCGCACCAAGACCCAGGATTATGCGAGCTTCCTAAAGGTCGCCGGGCTGCAGGCGAACAGCTCGAACAACACGCTGTTCGCGGATTCCAGGGGCGAGATCGCTTTCCTGATGCCGCAGTTCATGCCGGTGCGCGATAATCGCTTCGACTATCGCCAACCCGTCGACGGCAGCGACCCGGCGACCGACTGGAAGGGCCTGCACAGCCTGGACAGCCTGCCGCATGTCGTCACCCCGAAAAATGGCTGGGCGTTCAACTCGAACAACTGGCCCTGGACCGCGGCGGGCGCCGACAGCCCCAGGGCGGCGGACTATCCGCGCTATTTCGACCAGGCCGGCGAGAGTCCGCGCGGGATCCACGCGCTTCGGGTGCTGAACGCCCGCGGCGATTTCACCCCCGACACGCTGATCGCCGCGGCATTCGATTCCTGGCTGCCCGCCTTCGACCGGCTGCTTCCCGGCCTCGCTGCGGCGTATGACAAGCTGCCCGACACTGATCCGCGCAAGGCGAAGCTCGCCGGGCCGGTCGGCCTGCTCAGGGGGTGGGACCGGCGCTGGGGGGCGGACTCGACCGCGACTTCGCTGGCGGTGTTCTGGGGCGAAGCGTTCTGGGCCCCTTCGGCCGAGCCCGCCCATGAGGACGGCATCTCGGTGTGGGATTGGATGGCCGACCATGCGACCGACGCCCAGCGGCTCGAAGCGCTCGCTTCGGCAGTCGATCGGCTGACCCGGGATTTCGGCAGCTGGCAAGTGCCCTGGGGCGAGATCAATCGCTTCCAGCGCAACGACGGCGCGATCGTCCAGACGTTCGACGATGCGAAGCCGAGCATCCCGGTGCCCTTCACCTCGGCGCAATGGGGCTCGCTCGCCTCGTTCGGGGCCAAGCGCTATCCGGGAACGAAGCGCTATTACGGCACCGGCGGCAACAGCTTCGTCGCGACGGTGGAGTTCGGCCCGAAGGTGAAGGCCTGGGCGGTGACCGCGGGCGGCGGGAGCGGCCATCCGGACTCGAAGCATTTCAACGACCAGGCCAAGCGCTATGCCGGCGGCAAGCTGCGGCCGGTCTATTTCTACCCCGAGGACCTGAAGGGGCATGTCGAGCGGGCGTACCGGCCGGGGGAATAGCGATCGGATGGGTCGGGCTGCATCCGCTCGTCGGTTGATGAAGTTGACACGAAACGGGGGTCAAAATCGCCGCTGCCCAGAGGCGGTGCCGCGATGCGCGTCGACAAAGCGACAGTAGCGCCACTTCGGCGCGCCAGCGACGCGACAGCAACGCACCGCGAAGCGACACAATGTGGCCGCGACGCGACACCAATGCGCCATGCGAGGAGTAACCTACGGTTCAAGGAGCGGCGCCATCAAAGGCACCGCGGTAGCCGAGCAGGCGAACGCCTACATTGCAAGGCCGAGGGGAAGGGAGGCTATGACCGCATCTCATTATTTGCCGGTCAGCGCCTTGGTGGCGCTGTCCAGAAGCTGCCGCTAGCGTGGCCAACAACTAAAGGCGGAGCACATATGCCGGAGTTCATGGGCAAAAAGATCACACGAGCGGAAGAGTCGGCGCGTCATGCATATCGCCGAGCGCTGGAGAAATCGCTTCGCACGCTAGCCAAGGGCACCGGCTGGAAATCCGCGCATGGTTCGATCTTTCGCGAGCGAGCCGGCTGGTTCATCGATGTAAGCCCTAGCGTCTACATCTATGAGCACGTCACCAAGGCGATCATCAGCGTAAAGCCGATGGTGATCGATCCTATTTTCTGGGACCTTATCGGCCTGCCGGAAAATCGAGAGCAGCCGCTGTCATTCCGCGCGCGCGGTGCATGGGTGTGTCATCCTCCTTACTATGCCGAACTCAGTCTCGATGAGGACGACGATCCCGCTGTCGTTGGCGAGAGATTAGTTCTCGCTGCGACCGAGCAATTTGAAAACGTGGTACAATCCTACTCGCTGGAGAGTTTCCTGAGCACCTGTCGCAAGGCAGATTCGGTTGATGGGGCTTATCTTTCGAGCATCGTTCCCACGCTCATTGCCCTGCATCGCCAGGACGAAGCGCTCGCGATCTGTGAGGAGGCTCGTTCGCAAAAACTGGACGGAGGTTTCCTTACTCCCGAGGGATCTTTCGTTGAGATGGCAGCCGCCTATCTTCGGCGATCGGCGATGAATGCTACCCGGCACTGAATATTTGTACCTCTGCAACCGGCGGCCGAAAGCCGGCCGTCGCCCAACACCCAATTCCTCACTGCTTCCACTTCGTCGAGGCCAATCCTAGAACGGCAGCTCGCGCACCGTATCGTCGCGCGCCGCGAAGTTCGACACCGTCACCCCCACCAGCCTGATGCCCTTGGGCGTCGGCAGCACCGAGCGGATCAGCGCCAGGCTCATCTCGCGCAGCGCCTCGCGGTGGTCGACCAAGCCGGCGCTCAGGCTGCGGCTGCGGGTGATGATCTGGAAGTCGCCATATTTGACCTTCACCGTCACCGTGCGCCCGAACTCCTGCGCCTTGTCGCACCAGGTCCAGACGTCCTCGGCCATCTCCAGCACGCCGGCCTCGATCTCGTCCGGCTCGGTCAAGTCGCGGTCGAAGGTCGTCTCGGAGCCCGAGGACTTGCGGATACGCTCTGCATCCACCGGCCGGTCGTCCTCGCCGCGCGAGATGGCGTGATACCACTCGGCCGCGCTGCCGAAATGGGCGCGCAGGAACTCGATCGACTTGGCGCGCAGGTCGGCACCGGTCTCGATGCCGAGGCCCAGCATCTTCTTCGCGGTCACCGGCCCTACGCCGTGGAAGCGCGAGACCGGCAGCGTCTCCACCCAGGCGGCGCCCATCTCGGGCGTCACCGCGAACTGGCCGTTGGGCTTGCGCTGATCCGAGGCGAGCTTGGCGAGGAACTTGTTGTACGAGATGCCGGCCGACGCGGTGAGGCCGGTTTCCGCCAGGATGCGCGCGCGGATCTCCTTCGCGGTGGCCCAGGCGGTCTCGATGCCGCGCAGGTTGGCGGTGACGTCGAGATAGGCCTCGTCGAGCGACAGCGGCTGGATCAGCGGGGTATAGTCGGCGAAGATCGCGTGGATCTGCTTCGAGACCGCGCGATATACGTCGAAGCGCGGCTTGACGAACACGAGCTCCGGGCAGCGCCGCAACGCCGTGACGGAGGGCAGGGCGGAGCGCACCCCGAATTTGCGCGCCTCATAGCTCGCCGCCGCCACTACCCCTCGCGCCGCCGCATAGCCGACCGCTACGGGCCGGCCGCGCAGCGCGGGATCGTCGCGCTGTTCCACCGACGCATAGAACGCGTCCATGTCGACATGGATGATCTTCCGCACGGGCACGCGCCCTCTCTAGCGTGGTCTGAACAGAGAGGGAACGCCGCGTGTTCCACCTGGACAGCGTCAGCCAGACGCGGTGCACCCGCCGGAGCTGGCATAGGCACCGAGGATCGCGGAGATCAGGCCGGGAAAGCGCTCCTCCACCTCGGCGCAGCGCGAGGCATTGTGCATCTCCACCCCTTGCCGCTCGGATCGGATCAGGCCCGCCTCGCGCAGCACCTTGAAATGCTGGGACAGCGAGGATTTGGGAATGACCCGGTCGCCGACGCTGGCGAAGGCCGAACAGGTCTCGACACGTCCCATGCCGGCGATCTCGGCAAAGATCGCCGCGCGCACCGGATCGGACAGCGCGTGAAGGATCGCGTCCGGCCGTAGATCGTCGATCGAGGGGTGAAGCAGCGGTCGCATGAATTTTAAATAGGGGGGCTTGACGATCAGTTCAACAGTTCCAATTTCCCGAACTATGGGACTAAGGCGCGCCATCCCGACGGCCGGCCCAGCAGATTAGGGAATGCAATCATGTCGAAACTCGCAGGCAAGGTCGCCGTCGTTACCGGTGCTTCCAAGGGAATCGGTGCCGGAATCGCCAAGGCTCTCGCGGCCGAGGGCGCTTCGGTGGTCGTCAATTACGCGTCGAGCAAGGCCGGCGCGGACGCCGTGGTCGATGCGATCGTCCAGGCTGGCGGCAAGGCCGTCGCTGCACAGGGCGACGTCTCCAAGGCCGATCAGGCCGAGGGCGTGATCGAGGCTGCGATCAGCGCCTTTGGTCGTCTCGACGTGCTGGTCAACAATTCGGGCGTGTACGAGTTCGCGCCGATCGAGGCGATCACCGAGGAGCATTACCACAAGATGTTCGACGTCAACGTGCTCGGCGTGCTGCTGACCACCCAGGCGGCGGCCAAGCATCTCGGCGAGGGCGCCAGCGTGATCAACATCTCGTCGGCCGTGACCAGCCTCTTCCCGCCGCAATCGGCGGTCTACACCGGCACCAAGGGCGCGGTGGACGCGATCACCACGGTGCTGGCCAATGAGCTGGGTGCGCGCAAGATCCGCGTCAACGCGATCAATCCGGGCATCGTCGAGACCGAGGGCACGCATTCGGCGGGCTTCATCGGCTCGGAGTTCGAGAGCGGCGCGGTCGCCCAGACTCCGCTCGGTCGCGTCGGCCAGCCGGACGACATCGCCGGCGTGGCGGTATTCCTGGCCTCCGACGATTCGCGCTGGCTGACCGGGGAAAAGCTCACCGCGAGCGGCGGCCTGCGCTGACGCAAGGCGGCTGAGAAGGCGCGTGCTTTCCGGGGTCGGAGGGCACGCGCCGACCTCGAAGGCCCGCCGCCACTAGGCAATTTTTTCCGCCTGCCGCCCGGGAGGCGTTGCGCGCGTCCTATAAGAAATGGGACCGCGGTTGATCCGCACCACGCCTCTTGTGCGGAGCAGAGATGGCCTCCCTCTTGCCGGTTCCCGGTGCTGCAGTTCGCTCGTGACGAAGCTCGCCCGCGTTCTCGCGCCCTCTCAGGACATTGCCCCGGACACCGCGCACGAATGGTTCGCCGAGGTGATCGCGACCGAGTGCCAGACGCTCGCGCGCTTCCACGCGGCGCTCCCGGCCAATATTCCCGCCATCGTCGCGCTGATCGCCGGGCAGGCACAGCCGCTCACCTGCCTGGGCATGGGCAAGTCGGGCCTGGTCGCCGCCAAAGTCGCGGCAACCTTCTCGAGCCTGGGCACGCCCGCCTTTGCGCTGAACGCGGCAGAGGCTGCGCATGGCGATCTGGGCGCCGTCCAGGACGGCAATGTCGTCCTGCTCTTCTCGAACAGCGGCACCACCGATGAGATCGTCCGCATCCTGCCGCTGCTCAAGGCGCGCGGCTGCGCGCTGATCGGCGTGATCGGCCGGCCGGATTCGCCGCTGGGGCGGGCCGTCGACCAGCTCATTCCGGCCGCGACCGCCGGCGAGGCCGACCATATCGGCCTGGCGCCCACCGCCAGCACGACGCTGCAGATGGCGATCGGCGACGCGCTCGCCGTCGCGGTCAGCCGGGCGCGGGGCTTCACCCGCGCGGATTTCCTGCGCCATCATCCCGCCGGCCTGCTCGGCCGACAGATGATCCCGGTGCGCGCGCTGATGCGGACCGGCATCGACCTGCCGACGGTGCTGCCCTCGGCCTCGGTCGCCGAATTGCTCGCGGTGATGTCCGGCCGGCGGATGGGCGCGGCCTGCGTCGTCGATCATGGCGGCCTGCTGCTCGGTCTGGTCGTCGACGGCGACATACGGCGCCATTTCCAGGCGCAGCGCGACGTTTACGAAACCTCGGCGCGCGAGGTGATGCAGCCGCATCCCCACGTCATCGACGTCGAAGCCACGCTCGGCGACGCGCTGCTGCTCCAGCGCGAGCTGGGCGCCGGCCTGCTCGTCCTGCCGGTGATCGACGCCGCCGGGCGGCTGCACGGAATGCTCCACGCCAACGACATGCTGAATGGCTGAAAACCCTATGAAGATCGTCGCCTTCGTTCCCGCCAAGGGCCATAGCGAGCGTGTCGCCGGCAAGAATGCGCGCATCCTAGACGGCGAGCATCTGTTCAAGCGCAAGCTGCGCCAGGCGCTCGATTGCCCCGCGATCACCGAGGTCTGCCTCGATACCGAGAGCGATGCGCTCGCCGAGCTGGCGAGCGACCTGGAGGTCGCGTATCTCAGGCGTCCGGCGGACCTGGCGAGCAACGCGACCGATGGGCACGAGCTCTTCGCCTGGGAATGCGCGCAGCGTCCCGACGCCGATATCTGGGTGCAGCTGCTGTGCACCGCGCCCTTCATCACCGCCGAGACGATCGGTCGCGCGATTGCTGCGCTGCTGGCCGATCCCGAGGCCGACAGCCTGGTCGCGGTGAGCCGCGCCAAGCAATATTGCTGGGACGGCGCGACGCCGCTCTACGGCGCCGGGCGCATTCCCAACAGCGTCGACCTGCCCGCGACGATCGTCGAGGCGATGAGCCTGTACATCGTCCGTCGCACCGGGTCCGGCTCGGCAACGCGCCGCTTCGGCGCGCGGCCGATCCTGTTCGACCTCGATCCCGTCGAACAGATCGACATCAACCACGATGCCGATATCGCGATCGCCGAGACCGTGGCGGCCGGTATCCGCGCCGCTGAGGTCACGCGCTTCCGCGCGATGCTGCCGCACCTCTCCTCGCCGGTGCTGTCGGACATCTCGAAGGAGCGGGGCCTGCGCGTGGTCCTCCCCCGGGCGCTGCGCCCGACGAGCGGGGGCAAGTTCCTCGGCCGCGCGAAGACGCTCGAACTGGCCGCACTCGCCAGCCGGCCCGATCGCGCGCCGGACGGCCCGTGGAACGGCATCTACGGCGCGCTCGAATCCTATCGATTCGTCCGGCCCGGCGATGTCGTCATGGTCGCCACCGACCTGCCCGAATTCGCCTATTTCGGCGATCTCAACGCCAATCTCGCGATCCGATCGGGCGCGGTCGGCGCGGTGATCGACGGCGCGACGCGCGACACGGCCGACGTCCGCGCGCTGGGGCTGCCCGTCTATGCGCGCTCGCAGACCTGCGACGACATCAAATATGAAGGTACCGTCAGGGCGATGAACCGCCCGATCACGATGGGCGGGATCGTCATCCGCAACGACGATGTCGTGTTCGCGGACGAGGACGGCGTCGTCGTCATCCCGCGCGAACTCTGGCCCGAGATCGAGAACGCCGCCTGGGACGTGCTCTCGAACGAGGCGCGCATCCGCATGCAGGCCGCGCGCGGCCGCGACGTCAACGCCATTCTCGCCGATTGCGGCGCGTTCTGAGGGCCAATCCCATGAAGACCGTTTCCGTCGGCAACCTCCGGATCGCCAATGACCGGCCCTTCGTCCTCATCGCCGGACCCTGCGCGATGGAGAGCCGCGACCATGCGATCGAGATGGCCGACGCGCTGACCGGCCTGTGCGCCGAGATCGGCATCGGCCTCATCTACAAATCCTCGTTCGACAAGGGCAACCGCACCTCGATCGACGCGCCGCGCGGGATCGGCCTCGCCCCGGCGCTGGAGATTTTCGCGGAGATTCGCGCGCGCTTCGGCTGCCCAGTGCTCACCGACGTGCACGCGGCCGAGCAATGCGCCACCGTCGCCGAGGTGGCGGACGTGCTGCAGATCCCGGCATTCCTGTGCCGCCAGACCGACCTGCTCGTCGCCGCCGCACGCACCGGCCGGGTGATCAACGTCAAGAAGGGCCAGTTCCTCGCGCCCTGGGACATGAAGAACGTCGCCGCCAAGCTGGTCGGCGCCGGCAACGACAATATCCTGCTGTGCGAGCGCGGCGCGAGCTTCGGCTACAACATGCTGGTGAGCGACATGCGCGCGCTGCCGATCATGGCCGAGACCGGCTTCCCGGTGATGTTCGACGCCACCCATTCGGTGCAGCAGCCGGGCGGGCAGGGAGATCGATCGGGCGGGCAGCGCGAGTTCGTCCCCCCGCTCGCCCGCGCGGCGATCGCGGTGGGCGTCGCGGCCCTGTTCATCGAGACGCACCAGGATCCGGACACCGCCCCCAGCGACGGCCCCAACATGGTGCCGCTCCACGAGATGCCCGCCCTGCTGCGTCGCCTGAAGGCGATCGACGACCTGATCAAGGTGGCCGGCTAGGTCGCGAACTCACAAACGGGAGTGGCCGCTAGCGCCACAATAGCGGACATTAACAGCACCCACCGCGATTCTCGAAAGCTGCCGGAGCCCTTTATTTTTGCCTGAAGTCCTTCATCGCGCCGTATTCATATTATGCTGCTGAGCTGTCGAGACACCAATTGGAGTTCGGTTTCGATGCTAAACGTCCTGCGTTGGACTGCCATCATATTGATCGGCGTATTCTTGCTACTTGCCGGCTTTGGTCTCTTGGTCAGGGTCTATACAAGCGGCACGAGCCCGCCGATGGAGGATCAGAAAGTCGTCGGACGAAGAGTCTTTTCGCCGGTTGTAAGACATGATCCGTACGTCCTAGAGCAGTGGGAGGTGTCGGTTCGCGCGCTCGAAGAAGAATGTCGGCGCGCAAAGCGGTTTTGCGTCGAGGCAAAAAAAGCTCGGGAGGCCATGGACAAGTTGGCTGGGGCTCGCATCACCCGGTGACACACTGCGCCGACATCGTCTGATCGGCCATCCTGATCACTAGACCCTCGGTGGGTGTGCGT
>JBEVLV010000032.1:0-9285 GCA_040508955.1 Sphingomonas sp.
TATTGGTGCACTTATCCCGAGACCGGCAGGGCGCTCGAGGACGCGTGTAGTGGCGGGATTGAAGCGGAGCCAGCGCATGCCGCCAGAGGACCACGCCAAATCCTACAATGAAAGCGGATTTTGCATCCGGGACGTGATCGATCCGACGATCGCAAACGACTGAGGGCCACAAGCGCCGCGTGCGGTGGACGGCGCGGGGCAGCCGTGGCAGGTGCCGCGCGATGGCGCTCCGCATGCCCCTGACGCTGCACCCGGATTCGATTTGCGCGGTCGGTGCGATCGACGTCGAAGTTGCCCGGGTGGCGCCACGGCGGATCGAACTGCGTTTTTTCATCCTGGGCGGCGCGGAGCATATCAAGGCCGCACCGCCGCGGACGATGCGCAAGCGGGCGGACGACCTGTGGATGACGACCTGCTTCGAGGCGTTCGTCCAGGCCGAGGGCGACACCGCCTATCACGAGTTCAACTTCGCGACCTCGGGCAACTGGGCTGCCTATCGTTTCGAGGCGCGTCGCGAGGGACGGGCGAATGCGCGCGTCGGCGAGCCCCAGGTGGAGTGGTCGCGCGACCTGCCGTTCGTGCTGGGCGAGACCCCGAGTGCGGCGGAACGGGCCGCGTTCAAGGCCGAGAATGGCTGGCTGCGCGGCAGGCTGGTGCTCGATCAGGCGGCGGACCTGCCGCTCGACCGGCCCTGGCGCTTTGGCCTGACCGCGGTGATCGAGGAAAAGAGCGGGCGCAAATCCTGGTGGGCGCTCGCGCACCCGCCGGGCGAGCCCGATTTCCACGATCCGGCCTGTTTCACGCTCGAATTGCCGGCGGTGCGACGGGGCTAGTCCGATCGGCGGAGGGTTTCGGGCAGCCGATGTCGCGTATCCATCACCGATGCCCGCATCTCGAAACGGCCGAACCAATCCGCAAGCCCAGGCCGGTCGCTTCGCCAGTCGCGATCGCTCCAGCGAAAGTCGAGATATCCGAGCAGCGCGGCGACCGCGATCTCGCCGATCAGCGGATCGTCGCGCAGATGTTCCCGTTCCAGCGTGTCGAGCGCGGCGTCGCGCGCCGAACGGAAGCGTGCGAGCATGCGAGCCGAGCGCTCCGCAACCGGCTTTCGCTCTTCCGCGAACAGGCGGCCGACAGCCGTCATCGCGCCATCGGCGAGACCCTGGAGCAACAGCGTTTGCCATCGTGCCGGGCCCTTGGCCGGGAAAAGGCGGGGCTCCGCCTGCTGCGCATCGAGATAGTCGCAGATGATCGCGGATTCGAACAGAACGGTGCCGTCGTCCAGTTCGAGAGTCGGTACCTTCGACAGCGGATTGATCGCGCGGAGCCGGGCATCGGTCCAGGGGTCGGTCTCCACCAACGAGATGCGATCGGCCAGGCCGAGTTCGGCGGCGGCGATCCGTACCTTGCGCGCGAACGGAGAGGTGGGGGCATACCAGAGCTTCATCGGGATTTGGGCAACCTCGGCGGGATTCCCCAGCGCATGTGGCGGGAGAGCCGCCGACTGGCAACAATTCCCCGATGACGCATCCGGGAGCCCGTCGAGACGGCGAATGGGGCGCGCCGAGGGGGATGGGCGACGATCCGGCTTGCGTCGCGCGGCATCTGGCGGCACCTCCAGCCCATGAAATTCGGTATCGACCGGCTGATCGCCGACCCTGAACTGCGCAAACCGCTGGAGGGCAAGCGCGTCGCGCTGCTCGCGCATCCGGCCTCGGTGACCGCGGACCTGACGCACTCGCTCGACGCGCTGGTCGCGACCGGGCTCAACGTGTCGGCGGTGTTCGGGCCGCAGCACGGGGTGCGCGGCGACCTGCAGGACAACATGATGGAGTCGCCCGACTTCACCGATCCGACCTACGGCATGCCGGTGTTCAGCCTGTACGGCGAGGTGCGGCGACCGACGGGCCAGTCGATGAGCACGTTCGATGTCATTCTGATCGATCTTCAGGATGTTGGCTGCCGTATCTATACTTTCGTGACAACGTTGCTCTACGTGCTCGAAGCTGCGGCGGAGCATGTCAAGCAGGTCTGGGTGCTCGACCGGCCCAATCCGGCCGGGCGTCCGATCGAAGGGCTGACGCTGTTGCCCGGCTGGGAGAGCTTTGTCGGCGCGGGGCCGATGCCGATGCGGCACGGGATGACCTTGGGCGAGATGGGCGCGTGGTTCATCGATCACTTCAAGCTCGACGTCGCGTATCGTGTGATCGAGATGGAAGGCTGGGTGCCCGAGGCCGGGCCCGGCTTCGGCTGGCCGCCGGAGCGGGTCTGGATCAACCCGAGCCCCAATGCGGCGAACGTCAACATGGCGCGGGCCTATGCCGGCACGGTGATGCTGGAGGGGACCACGCTGTCCGAGGGGCGCGGGACGACGCGGCCGCTCGAGCTGTTCGGCGCGCCCGACATCGACGCCAGGCGGGTGATCGCCGAGATGCGCGCGCTCGCACCCGAATGGCTGGAAGGCGTGACGCTCCGGGACATGTGGTTCCAGCCGACCTTCCACAAGCATGTCGGGCAGCTCTGTTCGGGGGTGTTCCTTCATGCCGAGGGCCCCGGCTATGACCATGAAGCGTTCAAGCCGTGGCGGCTGCAGGCGCTGGGCTTCAAGGCGGTGCGGAACCTCTATCCCGGTTACGACCTGTGGCGTGATTTCCCCTACGAATATGTCTTCGACAAGCTGGCGATCGACGTGATCAACGGCGGCCCCGGTCTGCGTGAATGGGTGGACGATGCCGGCGCGGCGGCGAACGACCTAGATGCGGTCACGCGTCGGGACGAGGCCGTATGGGAAGAGACCCGGCGGGAATTCCTGCTCTACTGAAGCCGGCGAGGCGATTCAGGCGAGGTCGCTCGCTCCCAGCAAGGCGAGGGCGGTCCTGCGCCACCAGTCCGTTCCCCAGAGCAGGTGCATCGCGATTGCCGGGACGAGAATGACGGCGAGCCAGACCAGATAGGCGCGGTGGATGCGCCGCAGACGGAAGACGTCCCAGAAGAACAGCGGCGAGATCACCAGCAACGGCCAGAGCTCGGCGGTCAGCGCCGAGCCGGGAAGGGTGCTAGGCAGCCACGCGATCCGATCGGTCGCGGCGGGCAATGCCGTGGCAGTGGCAAGAAACATCAATCGCTTGTGCAACTCCGGATCGAACCGCCGGGCGCGGAGCCCGATCGCCACGAGGATCGCGAAGGTGATGCCGATGCGGATCTGGATCAGCATGATGTTCAGGACGATGGGAAGGATCGTCCCGAGCCGCGCGGCCACCTCCGGTGGCCCGTGGCGAATTCCGTCGACGATCTGTCCGTCCATCGCGGGGATGAGAAAGAAGCCTGCGACAATTATCGCCGGTGCCAGCACCATCGCGAGGAGGCCCAATTGCTTGTGGAAGGCGGAACGGCCGGTCGCCATCAGCACCGCCTGCACGAGCAGCAGCGACAGCCAGCATCCCATCAGCACGGCATGGACGTGGAGGATCGGCGGGAAGGGAGGCCGCTTGGCTGCGGCGACATCCGTCAGCTTTCCGATCGAATCGGGAATGAAGCCGGCGAGGACGGTGGCGATGAACAGCCCCGCCATGAACACATAGATCCAACGATCGATGAATGCGACGAAACCCGTCCCGCCCTTGCCCTTGAACGCAATGCTGTCCGCTGCCGATGCCATAACTCGGACCCCCATCCGCATTACCGCTGCCGTGCATATTATCATAAATGCGCAAGTTGGAAAATATCGGGCCGTCCATTCCGCGATGATGGATCGCGGGATTTGCCTCTCCGCGCCTTTCATCCTAACCCGCCGCCATGCTTGCAGGCCTGATATTCGCCATCGAGGAAGCCACCGACCAGCCGGGGGCGCTCGTGGCGACGTTGCCGTTCGGCGGCATGACCTTGCTCGAATACCAGATACGGCTGCTCCACGGCGCCGGCGCAGAGCAGATCCTGATCGCGGTGGGCAAGATGACGCCGCCTCTGGTCGCGGCGGTCAACCGCGCTTCCAAGCGCAATGCCGCGATCGAGATCGTGCGATCGGCGGAGGAAGCCGCGGAGAAGGCGAACCCGGACGCGCGCGTGCTGGTGATGGCCGATGGGCTGGTCACGATCGACCCGGTGGTCGACCGGATGGCGGCGGATGGCCCCGAGGCGCTGCTGGTGACCGACGATGCCGGATCGGCAGCGGCGATCGAGCGGCTCGACATGAAGGATTGCTGGGCGGGTATCGCCCGCATCTCGCCCGCGCAGCTCGCCCAGATCGCGCAGATGCCCGAGGATTACGACTTCCAGTCGGCATTGCTGCGCGTGGCGGCGCAATCGGGTGCCGAGCATGTGCAACTCGCCAAGGGCTGGCTGCGCAGCGGCCACGCGGTGGAGCGCAGCACCGAGGGACTCGCCTCGCGCAACGCCAGCGTGCTGGCGATGCTGACCGAGCGGCGCCCCGATTGGGCCGATCGCTGGATCTTCACGCGTGCGGCGCGGGCGGTGCTGCCCGAGATGGTCGCGCGCGGGGTGCCGGGCTTCGTGCCGACGCTTGCGGGCGGCGCGCTGGGACTGGCTTCGCTTTCGGGCATCTGGTTCGGCTGGAGCGGCGCGGGGCTGGTCGGCTCGCTGGTCGCGACGGTGTCGTTCGCCTCGGGTGCGGCGCTGGCGGCGCTCCGGGGCGAGGAGAAGCGCGCGCGGCGGATCGAGGGCGGCATCCTGCTGCTGTTCGCGGCCGTGACTCTGCTCTGCGGATGGACGGCGTTCCGATCGGTTGAGGTGGCGACTCCGCTGGTGCTGGCGCTGACCGGCGTTGCGTCGCAGCTGCTGGTGGAGCGGGCCCCCTCGCTGCCGCGGCGCTGGTGGGCGAGCCCGTCGGCGCATCTGCTGCTGCTGACCCCGTTCGCGCTGGCCGGCTATGTCGAATTCGGGCTTGGTGCGGTGGCGCTTTACGCCTTCGCCACGCTGGTGGCCGCGGTTGAGGCGACGCGCGAAAACGCTTAGCATCGTTTTAACGACGCTTCCGTTATTCGAGGTCCATGTCGGACAAATCCGTCGACCTGCGTGATGGCGCTGCCATCGGCGCAACCGAGCTGCTTGCGCGTGCGGCGGCTGCGGAGACCTGCGCCCATCGCGGATTGCAGGTGACGGTCGACGATTTCTTCCTGCCCGAGGGCGCCCGACTCGACGAGCGCACCCGTTCGGCGCTGGGCGAGCTGCTGCGCGCGCTGGTCGCCACCGTAGAGAGCCAGATCCGGCGCCATGGCGGCAATCTGACGCCCGACCCGGTGTTCGGCCGGCTGATGCAATCGGGGCTGCTGCGTGATCCCGAGCTGATGGCCGAGCTGATCGGGCGGGTGCGCCAGGAACTGCTGGGACACGAGCTGCCCGCGCATGCGCCCGACGATCCCGAGCGGCCGAGCCTGATCAACCGATTCGTCCAGCACCCCGATCGCGTGATCGCGGCGAGCGCGATGGCGCTGCTGATCGCGGAAAGCCGGCGCCGCGCCAGTCCCGAAGCGGGACAGTTTGTCCAGACCGACTTGCCCGCCGAGCTGCATCACCGGCTGGTCTGGTGGGTGGCGGCGGGACTGCGCGAAGGCAGCGACGATGCCACCGCCGTGCTGGACCACGCACTGGCCGAGGCGGCGCTGCGCACGCTGGCGGCCTATGACGAGGGCGATCGGCTCGAGACTTCGGCGATGCGCTTCGCGGTGGCGGTGAACCCCCAGCGCGGCGAGCTTTCCGAGCTGCTGGTCGAGGCGCTGGGCGACCGGCGCATCGTGCTGTTCATCGCGCTGCTCGGCCATGCGCTGGGCGTGGAATATGCCGTCGCGCGCGAGATCGTGCTCGATGCCGCGGGCGATCGGCTGTGGCTGGCGCTGCGCGCGTTGGAGATGCCGCGTTCGGCCGTGGCGCAGGTCGGTTATGCGCTGTGCGAAGCCGATCCCCGGCGCGACCTGGAGCATTTCGCCGAGATGCTCGATGCGATCGCAGCGATCGAGCCGATCCAGGCGCGCGCGGCGCTGACGCCGCTCAAGCTGCCCCTCGACTATCGTGCCGCGCTGATGGCACTCCGGCGAGGAGGCGCGAGGTGACCGCGCACGATCCCACTATGCTGGCGATCGGCCGGCTCGATTCGGGTGGCCGCCTGGTCGATGCCGAGCCGCTGCTGCTCGAGCTCAACCAGCGCGCGGGCGGCAATACCGGTGCGCCGCTGGCGGTGCCGCAGGTTTCCGCCATCGCCCGGTTGGCGCAGCGGCTGGGGATCGCGATCTCGCGCAACGTGATCGCCGCGGACGGCGAGGACGACCTGGAGCTGTGGGTACGCGCCGAGCCCGAAATGGGCGGCGTGCGGCTGGAAGTAAGCGGTTGGCGGCAGCGGCCGGCGTGGCGGGCTTCTGCGCCCGATCCAGAGCGCGACGGCGATTTCTATCGCTCGGCGGCGGACTGGCTGTGGGAGACCGATGCATCGCTGCGCATCACCTTCCTGTCGATCGAGGCGGGCGAGCGCTACGGTTTCAATTCGAGCGAGATGCTGGGTCAGCCGCTGACCCGGTTGTTCGCGCTGGAGCAGGACGAGGCGGGCAATTTGCCGATCCTGAGCGCGGTGACGGCGCAGGCGCGGTTCGACGGACAGAAAGCGGAACTTCGCGGCACCGGGCGGACGGTGCGGCTTGCCGCAACGCCGCGCACCGATCCGGGTGGGCGCTTCGCCGGGTTCGTCGGTGCGGCACACATGATCGACGAGGCGCCGGAGCGCCCGGTGATCGATGCGCCAGTGCCCGGGCCGACCGCGCCATTCGGGGGCTTTCCCGATTCGTTCAGCCAGCGGCTGGACCGGGCATTGCGCGGACCGCTCAGCAAGATCATTGCCAACGCCGATTCGATCAGCGCCGAGACCGAAGGGCCGTTGCGGCCGGATTATGCCGAATATGCAGCCGACATCGCCAATGCGGGGCGGCATCTGCTCGGGCTGGTCGAGGATCTGGTCGATCTCCAGGCGGTGGAGCGCGAGGATTTCGCGCCGCTCAAGGAGCCGATCGACCTGGCCGATGTCGCTCGGCGCGCGGCGGGCCTGCTGGCGGTGCGCGGGGCGCAGGCCAATGTGCGGATCGACAAGTCCGCGCTCGACGAGGACGTGCCGGTGACCGGCGAGTTCCGCCGTGCGCTGCAGGTGCTGGTCAACCTCATCGGCAATGCGGTGCGCTATTCGCCGCCGGGCGGGATGATCTGGCTGCGGCTGGAGCGTATCGGCGATATGGGCTGCGTGATCGTCGCCGATCAGGGCAAGGGTATCGCCAAGGAAGACCAGGCGCGGATCTTCGAGAAGTTCGGGCGTGTGGATGCCAGCGAGCCGGGCGGCAGCGGCCTCGGGCTCTATATCTCGCGGCGACTGGCGCGGGCGATGGGCGGCGACCTGGTGGTCGACAGCGCGCCGGGCATGGGCGCGCGCTTCGTCTTCACCTTGCCGATGCGCGGCTGAAGGCGACGCCCGCCCCGGAGGACGGGCGCCTGACCGGCTTTAGCGGCAGACCGTCACGCGGCGGTGATGGCGCCATTCGGTCCAGCAGTTGCGGTGATAGCGGCCGCGATAATAGGAACGGCCACGATCCCAGCCGCGGTGATAGCCGCGATCCCAGCCGCGATGATGTCCGCGGTCCCAGCGGTCGTGGCGGTCATGACGCTGCTCGTAGCGATCGCCGCGATAGCGCTGGGCGTCGGCCGGCGCTGCAGCGGCGACCGTCGCGAAGGCGATGCCCGCTGCGGCCATGATCTTGGTAAGGGTCTTCATCTCTGCTTCCTCTCTTCTTTTACCCGCTGGCGAGAGGAATACGCGCGTCATGCGTGCGCGTTGCTGAATTGATCGTTGGGCAGCGTTCAGATTACGGTCGGGCGCGGCCGATGCGCGACAGGACGATGAGCCCGGCTCCGATCACGCCAAGGATGGCGCCGCGGGTAATCCAGATGCGGTTGTCGATCATGAAGCTGTCCGCGGGCCAGCGGATCACGCCCATTCCCTGAAGCAGGAACAGCGCGCCGAAGGCGAGCAGGAGAAGGCCAACGATGGTTCCAACGGCACGGGGCATCTGCGCTTCTCCTGACAAGGGTCCGACTTCGCCACGGTAGCCGGAAGAACGGATATCGTGCCGATATCTGCCCAAAACCAGACCGGCGCCCCTGCTTTCGCAGGGACGCCGGCTGGAATGCCATTGCTGAAAGTTCGGTTCAGCGCTTGTCGACGGGGACGTAATCGCGCTGGACCGGGCCGGTGTAGAGCTGGCGGGGGCGGCCGATCTTCTGCTCGGGATCCGAGATCATCTCGTTCCACTGCGCGACCCAGCCGACGGTGCGGGCCAGGGCGAACAGCGCGGTGAACATCGTCGTCGGGAAGCCGATCGCCGACAGGATCACGCCCGAATAGAAATCGACGTTCGGGAACAGCTTCTTCTCGATGAAATAGGGATCGTTGAGCGCCATTTCCTCGAGCTTCAGCGCGACGTCGAACACCGGATCGCTGACGTTCATCGCTGCGAACACCTCGCGGACGGTCTTCTGCATCACGGTCGCGCGGGGGTCGTAGTTCTTGTAGACGCGATGACCGAAGCCCATCAGGCGGAACGGATCGTTCTTGTCCTTGGCGCGGGCGATATATTCCGGGATGCGATCGACGGTGCCGATCTCGCGCAACATGTTGAGCGCGGCTTCGTTGGCGCCGCCATGCGCCGGGCCCCAGAGGCAGGCGATGCCGGCCGCGATGCACGCGAACGGGTTCGCACCCGACGAACCGGCGAGGCGCACGGTCGAGGTCGATGCGTTCTGCTCGTGATCGGCATGGAGGATGAAGATGCGGTCCAGCGCCTTCTCGATCACCGGGTTCACGACATATTCCTCGGCCGGAACACCGAAGGTCATGCGCAGGAAGTTGCCGGTGTAGCTCAGCTTGTTGTCCGGATAGAGGAACGGCTGGCCGACGCTGTACTTGTACGCCATCGCCGCGATCGTCGGCATCTTGGCGATCAGCCGGTGGCTGGCGATCATCCGCTGCTTCGGATCGGTGATGTCGGTCGAGTCGTGATAGAAGGCCGAGAGCGCGCCGGCGACGCCGCACATCACCGCCATCGGGTGCGCGTCACGGCGGAAGCCGCGATAGAAGGTCGCGAGCTGCTCGTGCACCATCGTGTGGCGCGTGATCGTCGTCTCGAAGGTCGAAAGCTCGTCGCCCGACGGCAGTTCGCCGTTGAGCAGCAGATAGGCGACCTCCATGAAGCTGCTGTTCTCGGCCAGCTGGTCGATCGGATAGCCGCGGTGGAGCAG
>JBEVLV010000033.1:0-12346 GCA_040508955.1 Sphingomonas sp.
AGAAAGAGCTTGCCCGGGCTCGCAGGCGAAATCCTACATTGCAAATCCCGAGACAGCGAAGCCTAGCGGAACCCGTCGAGCGCGGCGCGGGCGACTTCGTCGTCCTCCGACGCCGCAGCGCCCGAGACGCCGATCGCGCCCACGATCCTGCCGTCGACCAGGATCGGAACGCCGCCGGCGATCGGGATCTGATCCTCGTTGCCCAAGGTCACGATCCGGCCGGCGAGCGTGCGCTGCTCGATCGCCGCGGTGGCGAGACGATAGCGTGCGGCGGTCGAGGCCTTCTTCTGCGCGACGAAGGTCGAGCCATATTGGGTGTCGTCCATCCGCACGAACATGACGAGTTCGCCGCTGGGCTCGACGATGGCGACCGCCATGCGGAAGCCGCGCAACCGGGCAGCGGCAACAGCGCGATCGATCAGCGCACGCGCCTTCGCCATGTCGATCGGCGTGCCATAGGGCGGAGCAGGCTGGGACACCGGGGCGGCTGGCGCAGTCGGAGCGGTCTGGGCATGCCCCGACAGCGGGGCGCCGAGCAATGCGGCGCCGATCAGGATGTGCTTCATCATTCCCCCTAGTTGTTCAGAATCAGCGCGTCGGCACGGGCTCGGCGCCAGCGTAGTCGTAGAAGCCGCGCTTGGTCTTGCGGCCGTACCAGCCGGCCTCGACATATTTCACCAGCAGCGGTGCCGGCCGGAACTTGGGATCGCCGGTGCCCTCGAACAGCACGCGGGTGATCTCCAGGCAGGTATCGAGACCGATGAAATCGGCCAGGGTGAACGGCCCCATCGGGTGGTTGAGGCCCAGCTGGCAGGCGGCATCGATGTCGGGAATCGTCGCCACGCCCTCGCCCAGCGCGAAGCAGGCCTCGTTGAGCATCGGCATCAACACGCGATTGACGATGAAGCCCGGGGCGTCGTTGGCGTGAACGATGCGCTTGCCCAGCGATTGCCCGAACGTCTCGACCGCCGCGACGGTGGCGTCCGAGGTTGCGAGGCCGCGGATCAGCTCGATCAACCCCATCACCGGCACCGGATTGAAGAAGTGCACACCCATGAAGCGCGCCGGATCGGGCGAAGCCTGGGCCAGCCGGGTGATCGGGATCGACGAGGTATTGCTGGCGAGGATCGCGTCGGCGCCGAGCACCTTGCCGACGTTCTCGAAGATCTGGCGCTTGATCGCCTCACGCTCGGTGGCGGCCTCGATCACCAGTTCGCAGGCCCCCATCGCCGACACGTCGGCGATGGGCTGGATGCGGCCGAGCGCGGCTTCGGCATCGGCGGCACTGATCTTCTCTTTCTCGACTGCGCGGGCGAGCTGCTTGCCGATCCCGGCCTTGCCCGCCTCGGCGCGCGCCTGATCGACGTCCGACAGCAGCACCGTATAGCCCGCCTGCGCCGAGACCTGAGCGATGCCCGCCCCCATCTGACCCGCACCGATCACGCCAACCGTCTTCATGCCGCTTTCCTCTCGATAGTTGTGGGCCACCTACCGTGCCGCGCGGGCTTCGGCTAGACTGGCGCGATGCTGATGCTCGCCCTTCTCGCCGCCGCCCAGACCGCTCCGGCGGCGGGCTCGATCAAGACCTTCGGCGACTGGGCGGCCGCCTGCGACAATGTGCACGCCTGCGAGATGACCTCGCTCTATCCGGGCGATGGCGCGATGCCCGACGAGGGATCGGGCTATGACGGCGCGGCGATCTCGATCGTGCGGGGCGCCGGGCCGGCAGGCGGGTTCATTGTCGAGGTCACGATCATGACCCACCAGACCGGCGAGACCTCGGTCCGGGTCGACGACCGGGTGATCGCGGGCGGCGCGCCCAGGGACGACGTGATGCGCTTCACCGGCGGCGATGCCGAGCGGATCGTCGCGGCGATGGTCAAGGGCAAGGAGATGCGGATCACCGACATCGGCGACGGCACGATCGGCAGGATCTCGCTCAGCGGATCCTCGGCTGCGCTGCGCTTCATCGACGCCGAGCAGGGCCGCGCCGGCACGATGACCGCCGCGGTGGCCAAGGGCACGAAGCCCGCAGATGCCGTGCCCCTCGCCGCAGCGCTTCCCAGGGTACCGGCACTCCGCCCTTCGGGCAAGCCGGCCACCGTGACCAAGGCGATGCGCGCCGCGATGGACAAGGCCGGCGATTGCGCCGCGGTCTATGAGGGCGGCGAGGGTCCGCTGCCCGAGGTCGAGACCTATGCGCTGGGCGGCGGCAAGACGCTGGCGCTGCTGCCCTGCGGCAACGGCGCCTACAATTATTCCAGCGTCCCGTTCATCGTGGCCGGCGGCAAGTTCGACATGGCGGCGTTCGACCAGGATCCCGGCGGGATGGGCGAAGGCGATTCGACGACCCTGGTCAATGCCGGCTGGGACCCGAAGACCGGGCAGCTGAGCAGCCATGCCAAGGGCCGCGGCGTCGGCGATTGCGGTGCGGGCGCCACCTATGTGTGGGACGGCACCCGCTTCCGGCAGATCGAGGCGCGCGAGATGCCCGAATGCCGCGGCTCGGCGAACTGGCTCGCCACCTGGCGCGCCGAGCCCGTTCTCCGCTAGGGCGCGCGACGCAGCGGCTGGGCCTCGCACAGGATCAGCGCGAACCAGTCCTGCGGATCGCTCCATTCGGCGATCGGCGTCCAGCCGCCCGAACGGAGCAGCTGGCGCGCGCCGTTGGGGCCGTATTTGTGGCTGTTCTCGGTATGGATCGTCTCCCCTGCCGGGATGGCGAAGGGTCGGCCGTCGACGGTGAACTCGGCGTCGCGCTGCGCCTCGAGGTGCATCTCGATCCGCGCGGCCTCGGCATTCCAGATCGCGCGGTGGCGAAAGGCGTCGAGCGGGATCGTGCCGGCCAGCTCGCGATTGATGCGATCGAGCAGGTTGAGGTTGAACTCCGCGGTGACGCCGAACTCGTCGTCATAGGCGGGAATCAGGATGTCGGGCGACTTGACCCGGTCCATGCCGATCAGCAGTCGCGCCCCCTCGCCCAGCCATTCGCGCATGGCCCGCAGCAGGTCGACCGCATGCCAGGCATTCATGTTGCCGATCGTCGAGCCGGGAAAGAAGCCGAGCTTGGGCATATCCTTCACCTGCTCGGGGAGCGGCACAGGACGCAGGAAATCGGCCTCGACCGGATAGACCGGCAGGCCCGGAAAGGCCTGAGACAGCTCGCCCGCCGACTGCCGGAGGAAATCGCCGGAAATATCGATCGGCACATAGGCGGCGGGATCGATCGCGCGCAGCAGGATCGGCGTCTTGGTCGACGAGCCCGAGCCGAACTCGACCACCGCCGCGCCGCGCGCCGCCAGCGCGCCGAGCTCCGGACCGGTCTGGCGGAGCAGAGCGGTCTCGGTGCGGGTGGGGTAATATTCGGGCAGATCGGTGATCGCCTCGAACAGCTCGGAGCCGCGGCGATCGTAGAACCAGCGCGCGGGAATCGCGCGCGGCGTCACCGACAGGCCGGTCAGCACGTCGGCGCGGAAATTGGGATCGGCCAGGCTGGCCTGGCCGTCTTCGAGCTCCTGCTTGAGCATCAGATATCCTTTGCGAGGCGGACGCCGGTGAACTGCCAGCGCTGATGAGGGTAGAAGAAGTTGCGATAGGCGGCGCGGACATGGCCGCGCGGCGTGGCGCACGAGCCGCCGCGCAGCACGAACTGCCCGCTCATGAACTTGCCGTTATATTCGCCGACCGCGCCCTGCGCGGCGCGGAAGCCGGGATAGGGGCGATAGGCACTGCCGGTCCATTCCCAGACGTCGCCGAAGAAGGCGGGACCACCCTCGGACGGCCGCGGCTCGACCGCGCCGGCGGCATCGAGCTGGTTGCCGCCGAGCGGATCGCGGCCGGCTGCCGCCGCCTCCCATTCGAACTCGGTGGGCAGGCGGGCGCCGGCCCAGCTCGCATAGGCGTCGGCCTCGAAGAAGCTGACATGGGTGACTGGCGCGGCAGGATCGATCGGGCGCCGGCCGTCGAGACCGAAGCGCGTCCAGACGCCGTCGTCACGGCGCCAGTAGAGCGGCGCCTCGACCCGCTCGGCCTGGACCCAGGCCCAGCCGTCCGCCAGCCAGTGGCGCGGATCGCGATAGCCGCCATCGGCGATGAAGGCGGCCCATTCGCCGTTGGTGATCGTGCGATCGGCGACGGCATGCGGGGCGAGCAACGCCGTGTGGCGGGGGCCCTCGCTGTCGAAAGCGAAAGCACCGTCGGTTGACGAAGTTGACGACCCAGCCCCTATTTCGACGAGGCCGCCGGACCGATCGATCCAGCCGATCGGACCGGGCATCGCCACCGGAACCTTGCGCGCGCCCTGCCACATTGCGGGCTCGAGCGGGCTGACCGAGAAATGGTGGAGGATGTCGGTGAGGAGGAGCTCCTGGTGCTGCTCCTCATGGTGGGTGCCCAGCTCCACCAGCGCCCGCACCTGGGGCGGCAGATCGGGCAGCGCGGCGAGCAGGGCTTCGTCGACGGCGGCACGATAGGCGCGGATCTCGTCGAGCGAAGGGCGCGACAGCATGCCGCGGCGCGGTCGCGCGTGGCGGGCACCCTCGGCTTCGTAATAGCTGTTGAACAGGAACGGAAAACGATCGTCGAACAGTCGGTAGCCGGGCACGTGATCGCGCAGCACGAAGGTCTCGAAGAACCAGGTCGTGTGTGCGAGATGCCATTTGGCGGGCGAGGCGTCGTCCATCGACTGGATCGTCGCATCGGCATCGGAAAGCGGCGCGACCAACGCCGCGCTCAGCGCCCGGACCCGTGCGAAACGGCTGCCGAGCGGACTAGAGACTGGGGTCGGACCAGTTTCTGTTCGCATTTTGTTCTCCTAACGGGCCAGCGCCTGCCGGTCAATTGCCGTTCGCTCAGGTCAGCGGGACGCCCCCGGAACCCAGAGAACGTCGCCACCCCCATTTTGGTTCACCGCACGGGCGGCGACGAACAGGAGATCGGAAAGCCGATTGAGATACGCAAGGGCGTCCGGCGACAAGGCGACCGACTGGCCCGCGGCGACGGCAGTCCGCTCGGCGCGGCGGACGACCGAGCGGGCGAGATGGAGCGCCGCAGCGGAGGCGTCACCCGCCGGCAGGATGAAGCTGGTGAGCGGCGCCAGCGCGGCGTTGAGATGATCGATCCGCTCCTCCAGCCAGGTCACTTGGCTGGGCACGATGCGTAGCGCGCCAGCCATCTCGATCGGGGTGGCCAGGTCGGCGCCGAGATCGAACAGGTCGTTCTGGATCCGCGCAAGCATATCGCTGACGCTGCCGGGACCGAGCGCCGCGCGGGCGACGCCGATCGCGCTGTTCGCCTCGTCGACATCGCCGATCGCGGCCATGCGCGGATCCGCCTTCGACACGCGCGAGCCGTCGACCAGGCCGGTGGTGCCGGCATCGCCCGTGCGCGTGTAGATCTTGTTGAGCTTGACCATCGGCGCCGTCCTTACGCTCGGTGGAGGAGCGGCGAAAGTGGCAAGGCCGGCAGCGTAACGATTGTGCTGCCCGGATGCGCGATCCGGACAGACCGTCAGAAATCGGACAGGGGCGTCGACCGTGGTCTCAATTGTTGACGTGAAGGTGCACGCCATGATGCAGATAGGTCTTCGAACCCGGCTTGCCGTAGCGCAGCGTCTTGAACGACCAGACCTGACCCGCGCCCCGGACCCCGAACGTCGTCGCCGCCTGGGTCAGGCCGGCGCCGCGATATTCGGAAGGGTCGATGACCCGCGTGGCATCGACGCCCAGCCGATTGCCCAGGAACTGGCGCTGTGCCTGATACATGCGGTCGCGGGCGACATCTTCGCCCTCGGATTTCCACTCGGTCTGCAGGTTGACGAAATTGACGTGGCCGACACGGCACGCGCCGTTCGCCTGTGATCCGATGCCGAAGGAGCAGCCGTCCATCTTCGGGGTGAACATGTAATCGGCATCGTTGCCGAGCATGATGAAGAAGGATTTGTCGTTCTCGTACGGGCAGAAATAGGCCCGGAGCGCAGGCTTGGCCGCCGAATGCACGGTCTTGGTGATGTAGAGCTCGAACACCGTCCCCGGCTTGTTCATGATCTTGAGGCCGGTATCCTGCACCGTCACCCAGACCGGGCGATCGGTGGGCACGTCGTCGGGGTTGGGAGTGGTGACCTGGACGATGTTGTCCGCCATGAACGCTTCGGGATTTGCAACGAAATCGGCCGCCGTAGCCATATTGCCTGCTCCTTCAACGGTGTGCGGCGACCGGGAGCCGACCGCCGAAATCGCATCCGCGACGGGCGCGGATAGCAACCGCGACAGGCCGACGCGTCAAGCGATTCGTGCAGGTGACGACGCGACGATCAACCCGAGCCGGGAATTAACCTTTGGCGGAGGCGATCAGCAGGATCAGCGCGATCACGCCGATGGCGATCGCCTGGAACATGATGCGCTTCTGCATCAGCTTGTTCGACTTGAGCGCACGCTCGCTCGGGCCGTCGCCTTCCAGGTCCTGGCTGGTGGTGCCGGCCATGTTGACCAGTCCCCGGATGAGGAAGAACAGGGTCGCGAGCATCGCGGCGATGAGCAGGATGGCAAGGAAGAGCATCGCTCGTCCCTACTCCTGTGCCGCGGCGATTCCAACCGGTAGCGCACCGGCGCGCAACCGGTCGGCGAGTGAAGGGCCGTCCTCGCCGGCAAGGCGCATCGCCTCGAGGCTCGGCGCGCCGTGGCGCTTGGCCAAGCGGGTGCCATCAGGCCCGAGCAGCAACGCGTGGTGGCGATATTCGGGTGTAGGGAGGTCGAGCAGCGCCTGGAGGAGGCGATGGACATCGGTGGCCGCGAACAGGTCCCGGCCGCGGACGACATGGGTGATGCCCTGCACAGCATCGTCGACGGTGACGGCGAGATGGTAGGAGGCGGGCGCATCCTTGCGGGCGAGGATGACGTCGCCATGGCCACGAGGGTTTGCGGGGATCGTACCGGCAAAGGCGTCGTGCCAGGTCAGATTCTCCCCCGAGGCAATTTCGAGCGCCTTCCCGACATCGAGGCGCCAGCTGTGCGGCTCCGCGACGAGGCGGGCTTCGTCCCGCGGCAGGCCTCGGCACGTTCCGGGATAGAGCGCGCCATCAGTGCCATGCGGCGCGCTCAGGCTCGCGGTGATGTCGGCACGGGTGCAGAAGCACGGATAGAGCAGTCCCATCGCCTTGAGGCGATCGAGCGCAGCCTGGTAGAGGTGCAGCCTCTGCGACTGGAAGCTGACCTCGCCATCCCATGCCAGCGCGAGCCATTCGAGATCGCGCAGGATCGCCTCGACATGCTCGGGGCGCGAGCGGGTGCCGTCGATATCCTCGATCCGCACGGTGAAGCGACCGCCGGCAGCGCGAGCGAAGTCGTGCGCCCGGATCGCCGAGAGCGCATGGCCCAGATGGAGGCGCCCGGTCGGGCTGGGTGCAAAACGAGTGTGGATAACCATGAAACCGGCCCTTGACCGCGAGTCGCGGCATATGCTGTCATGATGGCGTCACGCTGTCGCGCAAGAGAGCATGGCATCACAAGGGGCGAGGGAGCGCATGTATCATCCCGATTTGATCCGCCATCCAGACGGCTGCCCAGCCCTGGTGCTGAATGCGGATTACACGCCACTCAGCTATTATCCCTTGAGCGTCTGGCCCTGGCAGACCGCGATAAAAGCGATCTTCCTCGATCGCGTCGACGTCGTCTCCTATTATGAAAGGGAGGTCCGAAGTCCCAGCGCGAGGCTGAAGCTTCCTTCGGTCATCGCGCTCAAACAATATGTCAAACCGTCGAACTTCCCCGCCTTCACGCGCTTCAACCTCTTCCTTCGCGACAAGTTCGCCTGCCAATATTGTGGCGCGGCCCGCGACCTCACCTTCGACCATGTGATCCCGAGAGCCCAGGGCGGACGCACCACCTGGGAGAATGTCGCCACCGCCTGTGCCCCCTGCAACCTGCGCAAGGGCGGGCGGACGCCAAAACAGGCCGCGATGCCGCTCCACATCACCCCGATCCGGCCGACGAGCTGGCAGCTCCAGGAACATGGCCGCCGCTTCCCGCCCAACCATCTCCACGAGACCTGGCACGACTGGCTCTATTGGGACGTCGAGCTGGAGGCTTGATCCTACACGGCCTATGCCCCCACTTGTCGCCCCGGACTTGTTCCGGGGCCCACGGGGTGGCGAGCGTTGCGTGAGGGGCTCCGGCCTTGTCGCCCCGGGGTCAGGTGAGCCCGGAACGAGTCCGGGGTGACGAAGAAGTTTTGACGCCTATGGCCCCGCCCTGTTTCCCTCGCTAGCATCCTCGCACAGCCCGGGGAGGAAAATCGGAATGAGCGGATTGCAGACGACACGCAGGCAGGCACTCGCCTTGTCGCTGGGGAGCGCGGCGGCACTCTCTATCCCGAACTGGGCGTTTGCGGCCGATCTGGACGAAGCCGCGATCGATGCGATCGTGAAGCCCTTCCTCGCGGCGTTCGACACGCCGGGCGTCGCCGTCGCGATCGTGCGCCCGGGGATGCCCGCCTTCACCAAGGGCTACGGCGTGCGCACCCTGGGCAAGCCCGAGCCGGTCGACGCGCATACCCGCTTCGGCATCGCCTCGCATTCCAAGGCCTTCACCGCGGCGGCGCTGGCGCTGCTGGTCGATGCCGGCAAGCTCGACTGGGAAGACCCGGTCGTGAAGCACCTGCCCGAGTTCAAGATGTACGACCCCGCCGTCACCCAGATGATGACGGTGCGCGACCTGCTGGTGCATCGCAGCGGATTGCCGCTGGGCGCGGGTGACCTGATGTTCTTCCCGCAATCGAACCATGTCGCCGAGGACGTGCTGAAGGCGCTGCCCTATCTCAAGCCGGTGCGCGGATTTCGCGCGGGCTATGATTACGACAATATCCTGTACCTCGTCGCCGGGGTGCTGATCGCGCGCGTCTCCGGTCAGCCCTGGGACGCGTTCGTGCAGGCGCGGCTGCTGACGCCGCTCGGCATGGCCGACGCGGCGCCAGCGCGGCGGCTGCTCAAGACCGACAATATCGCCGGGCGCCATGCGCGGCTCGGGCCGCCGGTGCGCGGAATCGGCAAACTCCAGGTGGTCCAGCCCGACGAGGGCCCGATGGTCGACGCCGCGGGCGGGATCAACGCGAGCGTCACCGACATGGCCAAATGGCTGCAGGTGCAGCTCGACCAGGGCAAGCTGCCCGGCGGCGGCACGCTCTGGTCGCCGGCCCAGGCCCGGGAGATGTGGGCGCCGCAGACGATCACCGGATCGAGCGAGGGCCCGACCGCGGAGAACCCGACGCGCGCGATCCTCTCGGCCTATGCGCTGGGCTGGTTCGTCCAGGATTATCGCGGGCTCCGGCTGATCCAGCACAGCGGCGGGCTTTCGGGCCAGGTGACCTATACCGGGCTGCTGCCGTCGCGCGGAATCGGCGTGTCGGTGTTCAGCAATGTCGAGGAAGGCGTGTCCTCGGCGATCCGCAATGCGATCCTCGACCGGCTGATCGACGCGCCCGCGTTCGATTGGGTGGCGAGCTATGGCGCGCGGGTGAAGAAGGGGCAGGAAGAGGCGCTCGCCTCGGTCGAGGGCGGCGTGGACAAGGCGCCCGCGGGCACGGCGTCGCTGCCGCTCAAGGCCTATGCCGGGCGCTATCGCGATCCGTGGTACGGCGATGTCGTGGTGAGCGAGAAGGGCGGCAAGCTGGCGATCGACTTCACGCCGACGCCGGTCTTCAAGAGCCCGCTCGAGCCCTGGGGGCCGGACAGTTTCCGCACCCGCTTCGCCAAGGATGCGGGCGAGGATGCGGTGGTGACCTTCGTCGTGAAGGACGGCAAGGTGACCGGCGTGACGATGAAGCCGCTCTCGCCGCTGGCCGACTTCAGCTACGACTTCCAGCATCTCGCGTTCGTACCGGTCCCGTGACAAGCGTGTTATTGTAATAACACAGCCGGTTCGCTAGACTCGACCGATGCAGTCCGAGGAGCGCGTGCGCGTATAATGGCGAAGGACGAGGATCCTTTCGAACGGCGCTTTCCCCTGCGCCGCGCCGCCGATGCCGAAGTGCCGCCTGAGCCGCGAGCGCGCGAGCGGGTGAGCATGTGGAAGCCGCGCGCCATCGAACCGTCGCCATCGGTCGAGCTGGCGGGGGCGTTGCCGCCGGTCGAGGAGCCGCGCCATTCCGCGCCGCCGCCTTCTCCGCCGCCGCCGGCCCCGCCCCCGCCGCCGGTCGGCGAGCCGGCGCCGGCGGGCGAGCCTGTGGCGAACCTGCCCGCCCCGCTCCGCAAGCGCCGCAACTGGCTGAAATGGGCGACGCGCGCCGCGGCGGCGCTGATCGTGCTGTTCGTCGTCGCGGTCGGCTGGCTGGCGCTGACCGCGCCGCTCTCCAAGTCGCTCAAGCCGCCGGCGCCGCCTTCGATCACCCTGCTGGCTGAGGACGGCACCCCGATCGCGCGGCGCGGCGCGGTGATCGGCCAGCCGGTCGACGCCTCCAAGCTGCCCAAGCATGTCCGCGAGGCGTTCGTCGCGATCGAGGATCGGCGCTTCTACGGCCATTGGGGCGTCGATCCGCGCGGGATCCTGCGCGCGATGCTCCACAACGCCACCAGCTCGGGCGGATCACAGGGCGGCAGCACGATCACCCAGCAGCTCGCCAAGAACGCCTTCCTCAATTCGCGGCGGACCTTCGGGCGCAAGGCACAGGAGGTGATGATCGCGTTCTGGCTGGAGGCCTGGCTCTCGAAGGACGAGATCCTCTCGCGCTACCTTTCGAACGTCTATTTCGGCGACAATGTCTATGGCCTGCGCGCGGCCGCGCAGCATTATTTCAGTGTCGCGCCCGAAGACCTGACGGTGAGTCAGGCGACCTTGCTGGCGGGGCTGGTCCAGGCACCGAGCCGGCTCGCCCCCACCGGCAATCTGAAGGGCGCGCGCGACCGGCAGAAGCTGGTAATCGCGGCGATGGCGGATGCGGGTTTCCTCGAAAAGGCCGAGGCGGAGGAGGTGCGGCCCGCGGTGCTGCGCGTCAGCAAGACCAAGGAACTGCCCAACGGCACCTATTTCGCCGACTGGGTGTTGCCCCAGGCACGCGACCGCGCCGGCGGCGTGGCGACCGAGCAGACCGTGCGCACCACGCTCGACATGCGGCTGCAGCAGACCGCCGAGCGGGTGGTGAAGAGCGCCGGGCTCCGCGATTCGCAGATCGCGCTGGTGGCGATGCATCCGGACGGGCGCGTCGTCGCGATGGTCGGCGGCAGGAATTACGGCGAGAGCCCGTTCAACCGCGCCACCCAGGCGCGGCGCCAGCCGGGATCGACCTTCAAGCTGTTCGTCTATCTGGCGGCACTCCGTTCGGGCATGACGCCCGACAGCATGATCGACGACGAGCCGGTGACGATCGGCGACTGGAAGCCCGAGAACAGCGACGGCCGCTATGCCGGGCGGATCACGCTGCGCCAGGCCTTCGCCAAATCGAGCAACGTCGCCGCGGCGCGGCTGACCCACCAGCTCGGCGTGGCCAGGGTGACGCGGGCGGCGCGCGACCTGGGCATCTCGACGCCGATCGGCACCGATGCCTCGATCGCGCTCGGCACCTCGACCGTGTCGCTGCTCGAGCTGACTTCCGCATACGCCGCGATCGCCAACGGCTCCTATCCGGTGCGCCCGACGGGCCTCAACAATGACGAGAATGCCGACGACTGGCTGGCGCGGCGACTCGGCGGCGCGACGGCGATTCCCTCCAGCCAACTCGACGAGATGCGCTCGCTGCTGGCGACCGTGGTCGAATCGGGCACCGGGCGCGGTGCGGCGCTGCCGATCCCGACCTTCGGCAAGACGGGCACGACGCAGGACAGCCGCGACGCGCTGTTCATCGGCTATGCCGGCGACCTGGTGGTCGGCGTGTGGCTGGGCAATGACGACAATACCGCCAATCCGGGGCTGGCCGGCGGCGGCCTGCCCGCGCGAATCTGGCGCGACTTCATGGTCCGGGCGATGAACCTGAAGCTGCCGCCCCCGCCGCCGGTGGAGGACGAGAGCGACAATGCGACCGACCTGGAGGATGTGCTCAACGATGTCGGCGTGACGCTGGACGAGGACGGCGTGAAGCTCGATCTCGGGCGGCTGCGCGACGCGCTGCCGGGCGGCGGCCAGCCCGACGAGGAGGACCAGGCGCCGCAGCCGCGCGCGGCACCCGACGGAGCGCGGCGCCAGGGGCCGGACGGGGACGCGCGGCGCGCGCGGCCCGGGGAGCAGTAAAGCCGGATCGACGCACCGTCTCGGAGCGCGCACTTTCCTCGTCACCCGGCCGTAGTGCCGGGGTCCACGGTGCAGCGGGAGAGGCACTTGAGCCTCTCGCGACTCGCCCGGAGGAGGAGTGGACCCCTGCACTA
>JBEVLV010000034.1:0-30900 GCA_040508955.1 Sphingomonas sp.
CGCACAGCGCCTCGAAATTGACGACGCGCTCCCAGAATTCGCGGCCATAGAAGAGCACCGGGATCGGATCGATCTTGCCGGTCTGGATCAGGGTCAGCAGCTCGAAGCTCTCGTCGAACGTGCCGAAGCCGCCCGGGAACACCGCCACCGCGCGCGCATGCAGCAGGAAGTGCATCTTCCTGAGCGCGAAATAGTGGAACTGCATGCTGAGCCCCGGCGTGACATACGGGTTCGGCGCCTGCTCGTGCGGCAGCACGATGTTGAGCCCGATCGTCTCCGCGCCTACGTCGCGCGCGCCGCGATTCGCGGCTTCCATGATCGACGGGCCGCCGCCCGAGGTCACGACGAAATGCCTCTTGCCGGCCTCGTCGAGCGGGAAGTTGCTGGCGAGCTGGCCCAGCCTGCGGGCCACGTCATAATATTTGGAGTTGGCAGCCAGGTTCTTCGCGATGCGCTTCTGCTGTTCGGTTTCGGCGAGCGCGAGCACCGCCTCGGCCTTGGACGGCTCGGGGATGCGTGCCGAACCGTAGATCACGAAGGTCGAGGCGATATTGGCCTCTTCGAGCAGCAGCTGGGTCTTGAGCAGCTCGAGCTGGAAGCGGACCGGTCGCAGGTCCTCGCGCAGCAGGAAATCCATATCCTGGAAGGCGAGTCGATAGGCGGGATGCTCGGTCTGGGGCGTGCCGGTGGCGGTGTTGGCGCTTTCGGCTTCCTGCTGGGCAGGGCGGAAGACGCGCGAGGGTACACGAGTATCGTTCATCCGCGTCCGTTAGGCCTATCGACCGGGCGCTGCAAACCTCATCGGCAGAAGGGGCCGCGTCCCATGTCGAGATGCAGGTGATCGTGGTGCGCGGCGTTGTAGTCCGGGCTCAGCACCGTCCTGAAACGCTTGCATGCGGAGGTGTGGATCGTCGCGAAGAAGTCGCGGACCCGCGGGTCACTCGAGCGCCAGTCGGCCTGGACGGTGATGCGCCGTCCATCTTTCAGAACGAATCCCGACACGTCGACCGCATTGCCCAGCGCATGTTCCGAGATGCGGTTGGCGGAAGCAGCGCTGCCGCCGATGATCGCGCGGCACGAATAGGTTCCCATGCTCTCCACCCGCACCACCTCGCTGCCCAGGATCTGCTTGGCCGCGGGCACCACCGCGAATCGCACCCAGCCGGTGAAGGTCTGCGCCAGCGGGCAGCGCATCGACTTCAGGTTGGTCACCGGCACGCCGATGTCGAGCAGCTGCACCGCGCCGGTGACGATGCAGCCGCTGCCGAAGTCGCGATCGGGCAGCGGGCTGTAGCGCACCTGCTCGCGCGACAGGTCAGTGAAGCATTGCTGCGTCTCGCGCGGGGTGGGGCCGGTCAGCGTGATCGGACCCGACGGGCGCTCGCGGATCGGTGCCGGCCGATCCCCGCCGCCGAATACGCAGCCGGATACCAGCAGGGGCAGGAACGCGAGACTGATACGCCGGTGACGCATCGCCGGAACATAGCAAAGCCGCGTTTGACAGCGAGCGTGTTAACGCTACCATCTTGCATGATGCGGCCATAGGAGCCGCGCACGGGAGAGAATGATGCCTCGATTGCTCGTGACCCTGGTCTGCGCGCTTGCCGCCCTGTTCGCTGCGCCTGCCTTTGCTCAGGATCCGCCGGTCCAGGGCCAGCGAATCGCGCTTTGGGACAAGGGCGCGCCCGGCTTCGAGAGCCGTGCTTCGATCCCGGAGACGTCCGAGGCCTATTGGACCAAGCCGATCAACGATCCCAGCATCACCTATTATCCCGCGCGTCCGGGTCGGGAGACCGGCGCGGCGGTGCTGATCATGCCGGGCGGAGCGCACGAGTTCCTGGTGATCACGACCGAGGGCAACGACGTGGCCCGCTGGTTCAACGAGCGCGGCGTCGCTGCGTTCGTGCTGCGCTACCGGCTCTTCCGCGGCAAGGATTCGCCCTACAAGTTCGAGAATGCCCGGCAGGATGCCGAGCGCGCGATGCGGCTGATCCGCAGCCGTGCTGCCCAATACAAGCTCGATCCGAAGCGGATCGGCGCGGTCGGCTTCTCGGCCGGCGGCGAACTCGCCCGCGTGACGCTGCTCAGCGCGCCGGTGCCCGCGCCCGGTCCGGGTGACGCGATCGACAAGCTCTCGGCGCGCCCCGATTTCGGCATCCTCGTCTTTCCCGGCCCGCTCCACGCCGAGGAGAAGATCACGCCCGATTCGCCGCCTTTGCTGATGTCGGCAGCGAGCGACGACAAATGCTGCTCGCAGCCGATTCTCGATCTCGCCGCTGCCTATCGCGCGGCGGGTGCCTCGGCCGAGCTGCATCTCTACGCCGCCGGCGGGCACGCCTATAACATGGGAGAGACCACGCCGATGGTCGCGCTACGCCATTGGCCCGATCGCATCACCGACTGGATGACGGACCGCGGCCTGCTGGTCCCCGCGAAGCCATAGCCGGTCGATCGGCGGGAGCAGCGGCGCGAACAGGGCGGCGCGCAGGCCATGGGGATTCCGCTCCCCGTCCTCGACGCCGAATTTCAATCGTTCGCGCTGGGTCTCGGGCATGTGAAAGCTCCCGAACAGCCGGTCGAACAGCGCCAGGCTGCTGCCCAGATTGCGGTTGAAATGCGCGGGGTCGGCCGAATGGTGGATCTGGTGATGCGCCGGGCCGAGCAGCACCCGGCCCCAGCGTGGTCCGAAGCCGAACCAGAGATGCGAATGCTGGAGATGCGTGATCGTCACCGCCGATAGCATGATCAGCGCGTTGGTCCCGCCGATCGTCCAGGGCTGCGCTGCACCCAGCAGCCGGTCGAGCAGCGCCGCGGTCAGCCCCATCACCAGCGCGAGCAGGTTGTAGAAGCCGATCGTCTCCACAGGATGCACCCGCCCGTTGGTGAACAGCGACAGGCTTTCCGCCTGATGATGAACCTTATGGAAGCGCCACAGCAGCGGCACGCGGTGCATCAGCCAATGGTCGAGCCAATAGGCGAATTCATAGGCGAGGAAGAGCAGGGGGGTCGCGATCGCCGCTCCTGCCCAGCCGGGAAGGCTCCGCTCTGGCGCCGGCCCCAGCGCGTCGGCAACCAGTGCGCGGACCTGCTCGGCGGAGACGATCGCCCAGCCGATCATCGTGCCGGCCAGGAGGATGCCGAGCATGAAATAGGCGAGGTCGGTACGGCCCGATGCGCTGCACCAGATCCTGCGCGGAAACAGCGCGCGCATCAGCACCGCGAATCGCAGTCCGCGCCGCTGCGGCAGCGCGAGCAGCAGGAACAGCACCAGCGAGGCCGCGAGCGCGCCGAGCGAATAGGTCGAGCCCGGCGCCAGGAAAATGCCCAGCACCTGTCTGCCGCCGCTGGCGAAAAGCTCCGTCAGGGCGGAGCGAATGGTATCGAGCATCCTGATGATTTCCCTTGCGCCCAGGTGTCCTAGCGTCGGGGCCGTTAACGAATCGGCGCTCTCGTCGTCGCCGATGTTCCTTGACACGGCCGCAAACGCCGCTAGGGCCGCCGACGGGCCACGCGGTCCCAACGCCGCGCGTGCTCTCTGCAAGGAGAGACTGACATGACTGATTCTGCCGTTACCGACGCCACTCTTGCGTCTGCGAAGCCCGCCACCAAGCCGGCCCGCCCCTATTTCTCCTCCGGTCCCTGCGCCAAGCCTCCGGGCTGGGATGCCGCTAAGCTGGCCAGCGAATCGCTCGGCCGCTCGCACCGCTCGAAGATCGGCAAGGCGCGCCTGCAATATGCGATCGACCTGATGCGCGAGATGCTGGCGCTGCCCGACACCCACCGCATCGGTATCGTGCCCGGCTCCGACACCGGCGCCTTCGAGATGGCGATGTGGACGATGCTCGGCGCGCGCGGTGTCACCACGCTCGCCTGGGAAAGCTTCGGCGAAGGCTGGGTCACCGATGCGGTCAAGCAATTGAAGCTCGAGCCCAACGTGGTCCGCGCCGATTACGGCCAGCTTCCCGATCTCGACAAGGTCGACTGGTCGGACGACGTGCTGTTCACCTGGAACGGCACCACCTCCGGCGTCCGCGTGCCCGATGGCGAGTGGATTCCGGCCGATCGCGAGGGCCTGAGCTTCGCCGACGCCACCTCGGCGGTGTTCGCCTACGACCTGCCCTGGGACAAGATCGACGTCGCCACCTTCTCCTGGCAGAAGGTGCTGGGCGGTGAGGGCGCGCATGGCGTGCTGATCCTCGGGCCGCGCGCGGTGCAGCGGCTGGAGGAATATACCCCGGCTTGGCCGCTCCCCAAGGTCTTCCGCCTCGTCTCCAAGGGCAAGCTCGCCGAGGGCGTGTTCAAGGGCGAGACGATCAACACGCCCTCTATGCTCGCCGTCGAGGATGCGATCTTCGCGCTCGAATGGGCCAAGGGCCTGGGTGGGCTGCACGGCCTGATCGCGCGCTCGGACGCCAATGCCGAGGCGCTGAACAAGATCGTCGCGGAGCGCGACTGGCTGGGCCATCTCGCGGTCGACAGAGGCATCCGCTCGAAGACCAGCGTCTGCTTGACCGTCGAGGGTGCCGACGAGGCCTTCATCAAGAAGTTCGCCTCGCTCCTCGAGAAGGAGGACGCCGCCTATGACGTCGCCGGCTATCGCGATGCGCCGGCAGGCCTGCGCATCTGGTGCGGCGCGACCGTCGACACCGCCGATATCGAGGCGCTCGGCCCCTGGCTCGACTGGGCCTACGCGACGGCCAAGGCTGGCTGACCTCCTTGGCCCTCTCCTGCGTGCGGGAGAGGGTTGGGTGAGGGTCAGGACCGGCCTCACCCGCAACGTTCCAGATTCGCACGACACACCCTCACCCCGACTCTCTCCCGCAAGCGGGAGAGGGAGCAGGAGCAGAAAAATGCCCAAGGTACTCATCTCCGACAAAATGGACCCCAAGGCCGCCGAGATCTTCCGCGCGCGCGGCGTCGAGGTCGACGAGATCACCGGCAAGACCCCTGAAGAATTGAAGGCGATGATCGGCCAGTATGACGGCCTCGCCATCCGCAGCTCCACCAAGGTCACCAAAGAGATCCTCGAGGCTGCTACCAACCTCAAGGTCGTCGGCCGCGCCGGCATCGGCGTCGACAATGTCGACATCCCCTCGGCCTCGGCCAAGGGCGTGGTCGTCATGAACACGCCGTTCGGCAACTCGATCACCACCGCCGAGCACGCCATCGCCCTGATGTTTGCGCTCGCCCGCGACCTGCCCGAGGCCGACAAGTCGACCCAGGCCGGGAAGTGGGAGAAGAATCGCTTCATGGGCGTCGAGGTGACGGGCAAGACGCTCGGCCTGATCGGCGCCGGCAATATCGGCTCTATCGTCGCCGATCGCGCGCTTGGCCTCAAGATGAAGGTGATCGCCTATGATCCCTTCCTCACGCCGGAGCGCGCGCTCGAGATGGGCGTCGAGAAGATGAGCCTCGACGATCTGCTTCTGCGCGCCGACTTCATCACGCTGCATACGCCGCTGACCGACCAGACCCGCAACATCCTCTCGGCCGAGAATCTCGCCAAGACCAAGAAGGGCGTGCGCATCATCAACTGCGCGCGCGGCGGCCTGATCGACGAGGCGGCGCTCAAGCAGGGCCTCGAATCGGGCCATATCGGCGGCGCCGCGCTCGACGTGTTCGTCCAGGAGCCGGCCAAGGAATCGCCCTTGTTCGGCACGCCCAACTTCATCTCGACCCCGCATCTCGGCGCGTCGACCAGCGAGGCGCAGGTCAATGTCGCGATCCAGGTCGCCGAGCAGATGGCCGATTTCCTCGTGTCGGGTGGCGTCACCAACGCGCTCAACATGCCGAGCCTCTCGGCCGAGGAAGCGCCGCGCCTCAAGCCCTATATGGCGCTTGCGGAGCGTCTCGGCAGCCTGGTCGGCCAGCTGTCGCACGGCTCGCTCGACAATATCTCGATCGAAGTCGAGGGCGCCGCGGCCGAATTGAACCAGAAGCCGATCACCGGCGCGGTGCTCGCCGGGCTGATGCGTGTCCATTCGGACACGGTGAACATGGTCAACGCGCCGTTCCTCGCCAAGGAACGCGGCCTCGATGTGCGCGAAGTGCGCCACGAGCGCGAGGGCGATTACCACACGCTGGTACGTGTCACCGTCGGCACCGAGGTGGGTGACCGGTCGGTGGCGGGCACCTTGTTCGGCAATCAGGCACCGCGTCTGGTCGAGCTGTTCGGCATCAAGGTCGAGGCCGATCTCGCCGGCCCGATGCTCTACATCGTCAACGAGGACGCGCCGGGCTTTATCGGCCGTCTCGGCACCACCCTGGGCGAGGCGGGCGTCAACATCGGCACCTTCCATCTCGGTCGCCGCTCGGCGGGCGGCGAAGCCGTGCTGCTGCTCTCGCTCGACGAGGAGGTTTCGCCTGAACTGATCGCCAAGGTCCGCACGCTGCCGGGCGTGAAGACCGCGATGGCGCTCAAGTTCTGAAGCCATTAGGGGAGGCGCCATGACCGGACTCCTCCCCGAAGGCTTTCACGATCGCCTTCCGCCCGCGGCCGACGCGGCATCGCGACTGGAAGCGCGCGTGCTCGGCGTCGCGCGCCTCCATGGCTATGAGCAGGTTGATCCGCCGCTCGCCGAGTTCGCCGACGAGCTCGGCAGCCGGCTCAAGGCGGGTGGCCTGCGCGACGCGGTCCGCTTCGTCGATCCGGTCTCGCAGCGTACCCTGGCGATCCGGCCGGACCTCACCGCGCAGGTTGGCCGAATTGCGGCGACGCGGATGGGCCACCATCCGCGCCCGGTGCGTCTCTCCTACGCTGGGCCGGTGCTCAAGCTCAGCGCCTCCGCGCTCAATCCGCAGCGTTCGATGCGCCAGATCGGCGCAGAACTGATCGGCCTCGACACCGTCGCCGCCGCCACCGAGGTGGTGGGCGTCGCGATCGAAGCGCTTCGTGCCGCCGGCGTCACGGGATTGGCAGTCGACTTCACCCTGCCGGACCTGGTTGACACGCTTGCTGGCGAGAGCCTGGATGCGGACACGCTGGCGCTGCTGCGCGAGCGGCTCGATGCCAAGGATGCCGGCGGCGTCGCGGCGATCGACGCGCGCTATCTGCCGCTGATCGAGGCGGCCGGGCCGTTCTACGCGGCGATGGCCCGCCTGCGCGCGAGCGACGCGGGAGCGGCGCTGGCAAGCCGGCTCGACGGGCTGGCGACGATAGCGGCCAGCATCCAGGGCCAGGCGGCGCTGACGCTCGATCCGACCGAGCGCCACGGATTCGAGTATCAGAGCTGGCTCGGCTTCTCGATCTTCTCGACGGGTATCCGCGGCGAGATCGGCCGCGGCGGCAGCTACACGATCGTGCACGATGGTGGCCGCGAAGAGCCGGCGGTCGGCTTCTCGCTGTTCGCCGATCCGATCCTCGATACCGGCGTCGGCACGGACGAGCGCCGGCGCCTTTTCCTGCCGCTGGGCACGCCGGCCGGGGTCGGCGCTGAGTTGCGCGGCGAGGGCTGGGTGACGGTCGCGGCGCTGGAGGCGGACGATACGCCGCAGGCGCAGCTCTGCAGCCATGTCTGGCGGGACGGGGCGGCGCAGGCGCTTTAGGCTCCCGTTCGGCGGCGTCGTTCGGAAAGTTGCCCGCGATAGGGGCTGCCGCTGCTGCGATGTGCCCATTCTCAGTTTTCAGCGCGATTTGTCGGGGCTCGAAAAGCGGGTGCCGTCCAAGTGTAAAGGTGGACGACACCCTAAGAAGCAATCCGGGTGGCGCCCCGCTTCGCAGCGGGGCGCCCTTTTTCACGAAGGGAGGCTAAAGCCCTGCGTGGCGCGTAGCGCGTTTCGGATCACTGCGCCCAGGTCGCTGATGTGAAGGGTCCCTTGTCCACGCCGGCAAGCGGGGTCAGCAGGTCCACGACGCCGTTGCGGATTTGCGCATAAGTCAGGTTGTCCAGATTTGAGGCGAACGCCCGGATCTTTGGCTCCGACAACGCCGCGTACAGCCCGGAATAGGTAGACGGCACATTTGCCGTTGCGTTGAGAACGGCATTGTTGGTGCTGGTCCAGGTACCGACCGCCGATCCTGCGATATTCAGTGCGCCGTGGATAATGCTGTCACGGATCACATTCGTGCCCGTATGTGCCGTACCCTGGAGCACCACGGTGGGAATGGGCGCGGTGTGGCTTGGAATCTGGTCAACGGACTGCGGCGACATCTGGTCGGTGTCGAGGAAATACAATCCGGCGTGTGCAATGACGCTGCCCGCAGCGCTGTTTTGGGTAAGGCCGCCGCCGGCACAACCCCAATAGACAAGCCCGTTGATCATGAGCGTAAGCGCATTCCCTGTGGTCCCGTTGCTCTGGCTTCCCCCGAAATAGCCCTGCGTGAGCATGCCGGGAAATCCGGTCAGCAACATCATGCGACAATGCTTCACGGTGCCGGGCCCGACGATCGGATCGTCGAACTGGCCCAGGTCGACGTGCGTGGTGGTATTTATCCGGATCGGCGAATGGATCAGCGTGTCGTACGTCTGCAGGTTCGGGCTGTCTGCGAAAGCCTCGATCCCGTTGTCGTAGAACTTGCGAGCATTGAGGCGGTTGATGATCGGCCCGGGCGCCGGGCAGGTGCCGTGCTTCACCACCGAGGCGACATACTCGATCACCGGATCGTTGATGATGACGGTGCTATCGCAACGCTGCAAGACGATACCGATATGGGCCGTCCCGCCGATATTGGTGAGCGAACCCAGATATTGCGGCCGATTGAGCGTGATGCCGGTGTTGTCCACAAGCGAGGAGCCGTTACGCGCGAAGTAGAACCTGGCGTTGATGCCCGAAGCGCTGCTGTCGGGAATGACAAGGTCATCGCACTGCATGTTCGCGCACGACAACCATTCGAACGAGGTCGGCGGGACGATGCGCGCAGGGTCGGCATAGCGCAGGATCGTGGTCGAGGTGAAAGCCCACGCCTTCATCTGCTTGCGGGTAGTGTATTGACTGCCTGCGGCTAGCTCCAGCGTCTTGCCGCTGAATGCCCCAAGGTAGAGCGACGCGACCTGGTCCCAATTATCGGACTGGCCGATCGTTGCGACGTCGACAGTGGTCGTGATCGTGATTTCCTGCATCTCGTCGGGCAATCCATCGCTGTAGGTTGCCGTCGCCGTGAAGGTGTAGGTGCCGCTCGAGAGATCAGCGGAATCGCCGGCCCCACTCGGTCGCGGCGTGTTTAAGGGGGTGAGCGTCCAATGACTCGAGTCGCCACCAGTGACCACCATGGTCCAGTTGTTGGGCAGGTCAGCGCCTTGGCCAAGAAGACGCAGCGACAGATTCGTGAGCGGGACGGACCCCCAACCGCTTTTCGTCAACCGACCGATGTTATACGCGCAGGTCGGGAAGGTGCGGCGCGGCATCGCTGTCGCCGGCGAGGTGGCGGAACCGATGGAACCGTTCGCGAATGTCGCCGTTTCGGTGACGGTGATCGTATCGCGCGTCGTGTTCGCCGCTTCGACGTCAGTCAGTGTGAACGTCGGCGACGAGGCAACGAGCGTGGTGCCGCGATAGAAGCTGTAGCTGCGCGCAACGGGAGGCGTTGCCCAAGTCGCGGCGACCGCGGTCGCGGTTTCACCGACAACGGGGTTCGGTGTGCTCAAGCCGGCGATGGCTGGCGGCGTCAAAAGCGCAGGAGGTTCCGCTTCGCTAAGCGTTTCCGTTTGCACGAAATCGCTCGAACCCGCAGCGCTGCTGCGACCGGAGCCGGGCGCGAGCAAGGTGCTCTCGCCGGCTGCGGCATCGTCATGATTCATATCGATAGATGTCATTTTCTTCTCCAGTCCTCGATGGGGAACATTTGAAGAACATTCGAAATCCTACATTGCAAGGATTCGCTCGGCCTTTTGTGAGGCGCGACGGTGTGACATCCATTGATGTGCAGGCGATCAGCGTCAGATCGACGCCACGGATCGTGAGCTTCCGCGATTCGGCAAAAGTGCCGTCTCTCGTCTCTTCCCTCGAGAGCGCGCAATGAGGGACTCCGTGCGCTTCGCTACGGCGTACGCCATCGATGGTGTCGCTCTTTGAAGCTTGAATCGAGCGAGGCCGAATCGGTCGGGACGCAGCTTATATGTTTCAGTCGCCGCGTGTGGCCGCCCGCGTTTGCGGTGCACTGCTGTAGGTCTCGCCTTCGTGGTGCGCTGGAGACGCACGCCGTCGCGCCGGTGCCGCGTGGTCCTGCACAACCAGCGCGTTCCCGACGCGCGTTGACGCGGTCTCTCCGGAGAGCGCGCAATTTTCTCCCTTAGCACGTCAACTTCATCAACCGAGCGGAGGAGGCGCCTGCTCAGCGCGTCAGCAGCCCCTCGATATGCCCGTCGAGGAAATGGACCAGCGCATCGGCCACCGCATGGCGGAAGCGCGGATCGGTGGCGAGCCGTTCGGGGAAAACCTGGCGCAGGCCGAGCATCGCTGCAGCGACATCGCTGCCAGTCGCGGCCTTGGCCAGCGTCTCGGCGAGCGGATCGGTGATCTTCTCGTGCGCCTGCGCCTTGCGACGGACGAACGCGATCCAGGCTGCGATGGGCACTGCGAGCCGCTCGACGCTGCGGCCATGGTCGAGCGCGTCCTGCACCGTGTCGAGCAAGCGATAGGGCAGCTTCTGCGAGCCGTCCCAGGCGATCTGGCTCAGCAAGTGGCGGATCGCCGGGTTGCGGAAGCGGTCGAGCACCGCGTCGGCATAGCCGGCGACGTCGAGCCCTTCGACTGGCTTCAGCGACGCGGCGATATCGTAATGCATCAGCCGAGAGACGAAATGCTCGAGCACCGGATCGGACATCGCTTCGAACACCGTCTCCAGCCCGAGGTGCAGGCCGATATAGGCGAGGCTGGAATGCGCTCCGTTGAGAATGCGCAGCTTGGTTTGTTCATAGCCGCGCACGTCGTTGGTGAGTGTGACGCCCGCCGCAGCGAGATCGGGGCCGTCGGCCATGTCGACTCGCTGGAGCACCCACTGCGTGAAGCTCTCACGCTGAACCGCCGCCTTGTCGGTGACGTGCAGGTCATGGGCGACATGGGCGAGGAAGGCCGGATCGCTCGCCGGGGTGATCGAATCGACCATCGAATCGGGGAAGGCGACCTCCGCTTCGATCCAGGCGGCGAGTGCCGGGTCGTATTCGCGGGCCAGCGCGGCGCAGGCGGCGCGGAGCTTGCCGCCATTGCCGGTCATATTGTCGCAGCAGAGCATTGCGAAGGGCGCGGTGCCGGCGGCGCGGCGATCGGCCAGGCCGGCGACGATCCAGCCGATCACGCTCGCCGGCTCGGCCGGGCGGGCCAGGTCGTGGACGATGTCGGGATGGGCGAGATCGAGCGTGCCGTCGCCGGTCAGGCAATAGCCCTTCTCGGTCACCGTGCTGGTGGCGATGCGGACGGCGGGGTCTGCGAGCAGCGTGCGCAGCCGGGCGCCTTCGCCGGGGCCGATCGCATCGGAATGGGCGGCGAGGATGCGCATCGACGGGGTGCGGTCGATCACCGCCAGCGTGTAGAGCCCGTCCTGCGCCTTGAGCGCGTCGACCGTGCCGGGGCTGCGCAGCGAGACCGCGGCTATGCCCCAGCGGGGGTCGGTGTCGAGCACGCGATCGATATAGGCGGCCTGATGCGCGCGGTGGAACGCGCCGGGGCCGAAATGGACGATGCCGGTGCGGATCGACTGCGGGTCATGGCCAGGGCGGGCAATGGCGGCGGGGAGCGAAGCGAGCGTTGCGCGGGAGAGGCTTGTCATCGGCTCCGCCCCAAGCAACTCCGGGCCCGGAAAGTCAATCCGCGATCACGGGAAAAACCGACGCGACGCGATCCTAGCGGCCGGGAGTGAGCGACATCGTCGATAGGCCGATGTGCCGATTGGCGGGGCGCGGCATCAGGAAGCGCACCTGACGATTGGGGAAATCGATATCGACGCGGCGGAAGGCGCGCATGGCATCCATGCCCAGCAGCAGCGCCGGGCGCTTGGTCAGGCCGAAACGCTCGAATGGCGCGACGTCCGCAAAAGCGATCGGCATCGCGCCGAACGCCACCTCGCCCACGCGGATACTGGGCACGATCGCATAGTCCGCCACCGCCTGGTCGCCGGTCACGCTGGTGAGCTGGACCGGCTTGGTCTTCCCGGTGCGGCGGCCGATGCGCTTGCGCAGCGCCTCATTGCCCATGGTCACCTGCGATCCGGTGTCGAGCACCACCTGGATCCGTGTGCTGCCATAATAGGCGTCGGTCACGATGAGCTGGCCGAACAGGCTCTTGGCGGTGACGACGATCTCGTCGGGACTGCTGCGCATCGTACTTTTGCGCTTGATGCTGGGCCGCACCGCCATCGTCTCGCTCTCGAAATCGATGATCACCCGATGATTGCTCAGCGTGTCGATGCCCAGCAGGCCGGCCGCGCCGAGATTGCGCGCCGCGAATGCGGGTGCGATCACCGTGTGGCGCTGACCGATCGACTTGATCGAGAGATCGGGGACGACGACCGTGTCCACCCGGGACTGGCCGGTCATCGACGTCACCATCACCGGCGCCCCGGCGGTGAGCCGCAATGAGCCGGCGAGCTCGCGCGAGACCGATGTCCGCTCGGCACCGGTATCGATGATGAAGTTATACGATCCCTTGCCGCCTACCGCGACCGGCACGGTCAGCCGCGTATCCGCTTCGCCCAGAGCGAGCATCGTCGTATCGATGTGCAGGTCCGACGGGATCAGGTCGGGATCCTGTCCCGGCAAGTCGCGCCCATCGGCAACTGCGCTGAGGGGCAGCAGAACAAGCAGTAACGGGCGCCAAATTCCTACCATGAGTCGCAGCCTATACCTATCCGTGCTGCGCAGCAATCTAGCGGAAACATAATTCAGTCGAGGCGCATCGCCTCCGCCGCGATGCTTTCCGCCTCCAGCAACAGCGCATCGTCTGCGGTGCCTTGCGCGACGGTTTCGCGGCCGATCATGATGAGGACGGGCACCGCCATCGGGCTGACCCGCGGCAGGTCGATGTGCAGCATGGTGTCACCGGCGGTATCGAGCAGGTGCGCCAGCCGACCGACATCGGTCATCCGCGCCCGGGCATCGGCCCAGGCGGCGCGGAGCAGCAGATGGTCGGGCTCATATTTACGAAGCACGTCGTAGATCAGGTCGGTCGAGAAGGTGACCTGGCGTCCGGTCTTCTTCTTGCCCGGGTGCTGGCGCTCGACGAGCCCGCCGATGATCGCCACCTCACGAAAGGCGCGCTTGAGCAGGGCAGATTGCTGCACCCAGTCGACGAACTCATGTTCGAGGATGTCGGGCGAGAATAGCGGGCGCGGATCCTCGATCTTCTCCAGGCCATAGACGGCGAGCGCATAGTCGTTCGCGACGAAGCCGAGCGGCTTCAGCCCAATCGCCTCCATCCGGCGCGTGATCAGCATGCCAAGCGACTGGTGCGCGTTCCACCCCTCGAAGCTGTAGGCGACCATGTGGTGCCGCCCCTCATGCGGGAAGGTCTCGACCAGGAGCTGGCCGGGAGCGGGCAGGGCCGAGCGGCGTCCCTGCGCCTCAAGCCATTCATGGACATCGTCGGGAAAGCGTTTCCACTGGCTGCGATCGTGCAGGAATTCCCGCACGCGGTTCGCCAGGGTCGCGGTGATCGCCAGCCGCGCGCCCATATAGGAGACGAAGCGCGCCTGTTTCGAGGTCGCCCGCACGATCAAGTCGGTCGCCTCGACTCGCTCGACCTCCAGCGCCAGGCCGGCGAAGAAGAAAGTGTCACCGGGCGAGAGCGAGCTGCCGAAATTTTCCTCGACCTTGCCCAGACGGCGACCGTTCTTGAAGCGCACTTCGAGCATCGGTGATTCGACGATGATGCCGGCGTTCAGGCGATGCTGCGCTACAAAGGCAGGCTTGGTCACTCGCCACAGTCGGTCCTTGCCGAGCGTCAGCCGCTTGAACTTGTCATAGGCGCGCAGCGCATAGCCGCCATCCGCGATGAAGCTCAGAACCCGGTCGAAAATCTCCTGCTCGAGGGCTGAATAGGGCAATGCTGCGCGAATCTCCTGCAGCATTTCCTCGCTCTTGAACGGCGCTGCGCAGGCGCAGGCCATGATGTGCTGCGCCAGCACGTCGAGCGCGCCGGGACGGAAGAGGTCAGGATCGAGCTCGCCTTGTTCGACCGCATCGAGCGCCGCGCGTGCTTCCAGATATTCGAAGCGGTTGCCGGGGACGAGTACGGCCTCGGAGGGTTCGTCGAGCCGGTGGTTGGCGCGGCCGATGCGCTGGAGCAGCCGTGACGATCCCTTGGGTGCGCCCATCTGGATGACGCAGTCGACATCGCCCCAGTCGACGCCGAGATCGAGGCTGGCGGTCGCGACCAGCGCGCGCAGTTGCCCATCGGCCATCGCCTGCTCGGCCCGGCGGCGAGCCTCCAGGCTCAGGCTGCCGTGATGGACACCGATCGGCAGCTTGAGCTCGTTCACCTTCCAGAGTTGCTGGAAGATCAGCTCGGCCAGCCCGCGCGTATTGCAAAAGACGATCGTCGTGCGGTGCGTCTCGATCTCGGCCATCACCTGGGGGATGGCATAGGTGCCCGAATGGCCTGCCCAGGGCACGCGATCCTCGGGAAGCAGGATCGCGATATCGGGATCGGCACCCTTCTCGCCCTGTACCAGCGTGACGCTGTCGATGTCGCCATGCGGGGCCAGCCAGGCGCGATAGCCGTCCGGGTCGGCGACCGTGGCCGACAGCGCGACGCGGCGCATGTCTGGCGCAAGCCGCTGGAGCCGCGAGAGCGCGAGCGCGAGCAGGTCGCCGCGCTTGCCGGTGGCGAAGGCGTGAACCTCGTCGATCACCACGGTCTTCAGGCCGGCGAACATCGTCAGGCTGTCTTCATAGGACAGCAACAGGCTCAGTGATTCGGGTGTGGTCAGCAATATCTCGGGTGGACGCGCGCGCTGCCGGACCTTCTTCTCATGTGGTGTGTCACCGGTGCGTGTCTCGACGCGGATCGGCAACTCCATCTCGTCGATCGGGGTGAGCAGGTTGCGTTGGACATCGACCGCCAGCGCCTTGAGTGGCGAGATATAGAGCGTGTGCAGCCCGTCCGTCGGGACCTCGATGAGCTCGGCGAGGGTAGGAAGGAAGCCCGCCAGTGTCTTGCCCGCGCCGGTGGGAGCGACGAGCAGTGCGTGGTTCCCTGCCCGGGCGGCAGCGAGCATGTCCAGCTGGTGTCGTCGCGGCGCCCAGCCGCGCGTAGCAAACCAGTCTTCAAGTTGTTTGGGAGGCTGGGAACCTGCAGGCATCGCAACCATATAGGCATGATGGCGAAGCTCGGCGACTGGATCGATCCGCAACCCTCCGGGATCTACATCCCCGCCGCGGACGCGTGGATCGACCCCAGCCAGCCGGTGCCACGGGCGCTCGTCACCCACGGCCATGCCGACCACGCGCGCGGCGGGCATGGCGAGGTCTGGGCGACGCCCGAGACCCTGGCGATCATGGAGACACGCTACGGTTCCCAGAACGGCCGGCCAATTGCCTATGGTGAGGGGTTGGCGCTGGGCAGCGTCGATCTACGCTTTGTGCCGGCGGGGCATGTGCTGGGATCGGCGCAGATCGTGCTCGAGCACCGGGGCGAGCGCATCGTCGTCTCCGGCGACTACAAAAGGCGCGAGGATCCGACTTGCGCCCCGTTCGAGCCGGTACCATGCGACATCTTCATCACCGAAGCGACCTTTGGACTGCCGGTGTTCCGTCACCCTGAGACACACGACGAGCTCGACAAGCTGCTGACGGCGCTCCGCGCCAATCCCACGCGCTGCGTGCTGGTCGGCGCCTATGCACTGGGCAAGGCACAGCGGGTGGTCCGCGAGCTGCGCGTGATGGGGTTCGAGGATCCGATCTACCTCCATGGCGCGCTGCAGCGGCTGTGCGATCTCTATGTCGAGCTGGGCGTCGACTTGGGCGATCTGCGCCCGGCCACGGGAGTTGCCAAGGCCGAACTGGAGGGGCGCATCATCCTGTGCCCGCCGGGCGCGCTCAACGATCGCTGGTCACGCCGGTTGCCCGATCCGATCACCGCGATGGCCTCAGGCTGGATGCGCGTGCGCCAGCGCGCCCGGCAGCGCAATGTCGAGTTGCCGCTGATCCTGTCCGACCATGCCGATTGGGACGAGCTCACCCGCACGATCCGCGAGATCGAGCCGCGCGAAGTGTGGGTCACCCATGGTCGTGAGGATGCGCTGATCCATTGGTGCCGCCTGCACCAGATCAAGGCGCGGGCGCTGGAACTTGTGGGATATGAGGACGAGGACGATTGAGTCGGTTCCGTCGGGCGGTCGCGGGTAATATAAGGTGCGGGTCGAGTCCCGGAGTAACCAGCGTATGCGCGTAAAGAGAGTAGTTGCGGCCGCGGTCGCGTTTTGCACGGTCGCCATCTGCGCGCCGGCCTGGGCGCAATCAGGCGATGCGTTCGGCCAGTGCCTGGCGACGCATACGACCGCGCAGGATCGCTCGGCGCTGGTGCGCTGGGTGTTCGCCGGCATGGCGCAGAGCGCCAGCGTCCGCGACATGGCCGAGATTCCGGAGGCAAAGCGCGTCGAGGCGATTCGCGGGGCGGCAGCGATCGTCGGCCGGCTGCTCACCCATGACTGCCGCGCCGAGGCCCTGGCGCGGTTCAAGTCGAATCCGGGCGCGATGCAGCAAAGCTTCGGGCGTCTCGGGCAGCGGGCGGTGGAGGATCTGGCGCAGGACCCCGCGGTGATCGCCACCTTTGCCGGAATCGTTCAATATATCGACATGACCGCATTCGCGCGATTGATGCTCGAAGGCGGCCTCAGCCGGAAATAGCGAAGAGCCCGCTCGGTACTCAGGCCGCTTCGGCTTCGTTCCTGGCGGCGAGGAGCCAGCGTTCCGCCTCGGCAGGGTCTTCGAAGCAGCGTGCATCCCGGCCGCCGAGCGCGCGGCCGAGCTGGCTGCGCGCGAGCGTCGAGGAGACGATGAAGGCGAGGCGGCGCGAACGATATTCGGGCGCGGCGAGCATGGCGCGGAACGCGTCGACGATCTCCTGCGACTGTATCTTCATGTCGCGAAGATCGTTGAGCGTCAGATGGGCGTTCCGGCGGCAGGTGAGCTGGCCATGCGCCTCGCGCCGCGCGGCGATGAAGCCCTCGACATCGGCTGGCGAGAAGAAGCCGCTCATCCGGATGCGGACGAGATCGCGCGAAGGATCGACATTGATCGAATATTCGGCACTCATGCCCTCAGGCTAGCGAAGAATCGCCTACCAAATTCTGAATCACCCGACGCCTTCGAGCGCCTTTTGCCGACGCCGCTGCACCGAGCTACCGATACCGAGTGCCTCGCGGTACTTGGCGACGGTGCGCCGGGCGATGTCGAAGCCCTTTTCGCGCAGCATGTCGACGAGCGTGTCGTCGGACAGAATCGCCTTGGCGTCTTCGGCCTGGATCAGCGCCTTGATCGCGCTTTTCACGGCCTCTGCCGAGACCGCGTCGCCGCCATCGGCCGACTGGATCGCGCTGGTGAAGAAATATTTGAGTTCGTACAGTCCACGCGCGCAGCTCAGATATTTGTTCGAGGTAACGCGGCTGACGGTCGATTCGTGCATTTCGATCGCCTCGGCCACCTGGCGCAGCGTCAGCGGCCTGAGATGCGCGACGCCCTTCAGGAAAAAGGCTTCCTGCTGCTTCACGATCTCGGACGCGACCTTGATGATCGTGCGCTGGCGCTGGTCGAGCGCCTTGACCAGCCAATTGGCGCTGGCGAGCATGTCCGACAGCCAGGCCTTGCTCGCCTTGTCCTGCGGTCCTGACGAGACCTCGGCGTAATAGGCCCGGTTGACGAGCAGGCGAGGTAGCGTCGCCGCGTTGATCTCCACCGCCCAGCCGCCGCCGCGGCGCGCGACGAAGATGTCCGGCGTCACCGCGCGCATCGGCTCTCCGCCGTAGCGGCAGCCCGGCTTGGGATCGTAGTTGCGCAGTTCGCGGATCATGTCCGCCAGATCTTCGTCGTCGACGTCGCAGATGCGCTTCAGCCGCGCCATGTCGCCGCGGGCGACAAGATCGAGATTGTCGATCAGCCGCGCCATGCAGGGATCGTAGCGATCGGCTTCCTTGGCCTGAAGCGCGATGCACTCCGCCAGATTGCGCGCGCCCACGCCGGTGGGATCGAAGGTCTGGATCACCCCCAGCACCGCTTCGACCTGCGCCAGTGCCACGCCCAGGCGGTTGGCAATCTCGAGCAACGGCACGGTGAGATAGCCGGTCTCGTCGATCTGATCGATCAGGTGCGCGGCGATGAACAGGTCGGCGCCGTCGACCGTCGCGCCCGCCTGCGCCATCAGATGATCGGCGAGGCCCAGTTCGGCGGCGCCGAGATTGTCGAAATCGGGGCCGTCCTCGGACATGCCGCCGCTGGCACCGGTCATGCCCAGGCTGCCGTCGAGCCCGCCGATCGAATCGGTGGGGCCGTCGTGATGGAAGGTCTCCGCCGCGAAATCGACATCGAGCGCGGCTTCGCCCGCGGCCTCGCCGCCGCCCGCCAGCAGCTCGCCGGCGTCCGCCGGGCCGTCGCGGACATCGTCGAAATCCGGTTCCGGCTCGGGCGCCGAATCGGGGGCGTCGTCGGCGCTGCCGCTCTGGGCGTCGAGCAGCGGGTTTTTCTCGATCTCCTCGGCGATGAAGGTCTCGATCTCGAGGTTCGACAGCGCCAGCAGCTTGATCGCCTGCTGCAGCTGCGGCGTCATGACCAGCGATTGCGACTGCCGGAGATCGAGGCGAGGCGCGAGGCTCATGGCATCTACAGGGAGAAGCTCTCGCCCAGATACAGGCGGCGGACATTCTCGTCCTTGACGAGATCGTCCGGAGCGCCGGCGAAGAGCACCCGGCCGTCGTAGATGATATAGGCGCGGTCGACGATTTCGAGCGTCTCGCGGACATTGTGATCGGTGATCAGGATGCCGATGCCGCGCTGTTTCAGCTGCAGCACGAGATCGCGGATGTCGGCGATCGAGATCGGATCGATGCCGGCGAAGGGCTCGTCGAGCAGCATGATCTTGGGATCGGCAGCCAGTGCGCGCGCAATTTCGGCACGACGACGCTCGCCGCCCGAAAGCGCCATCGCCGGCGCGGTGCGCAGCCGGGTGAGGCCGAATTCGTCGAGCAGGGTATCGAGTCGGGCCTGGCGCGCATTGCGATCGGGCTCGGCGAGCTCCAGCACGGCGAGAATGTTCTTATCCACCGTCATGCCGCGGAAGATCGAGGTTTCCTGCGGCAGATAGCCGAGGCCCAGGATCGACCGGCGATACATGGGCAGCTTGGTGATGTCCTCGCCGTCCAGCATGATGCGGCCCGAATCCGGTTTCACCAGCCCCATCACCGAATAGAAGCAGGTCGTCTTGCCCGCGCCGTTAGGCCCGAGCAGGCCGATCACCTCGCCACGGCCGACCGAGACCGACACGTCGGTGAGCACCACGCGCTTGTCATAGGATTTGGCGATCGAGACCACCGCCAGCCCGCGATCGGGCAGCGGCGCCGGATCGACAACCGGCATCTCGAGCGTGGCGACATCGTTCATGGCAGCATCCTGCATGGACCTGGTTCTTTTACCGACACCTTACCGCAATGCCGATTGGCAGGATTCCTGCATGAGAAAATCGGCCAAGGGAAGGGCTTGCGGGGCGTGCCGTTTGGAAATCGGGCCTATTGTTTCGGCGCGGGCGTGGGCGTGGGTTGCGGCGTGTCGCCCTGGCGCTTGGGCACGGTGAAGCGGCCGGTGACGCGGCCTGCCTGGCTCTGCACGCCGGGCGTAGACGAAGAGCCGGAACCGGACGATCCGCCGACACCCGAGCCGTCGATCGTCGCACGGCCGGTATCGAGGTTGATCGACAGGCGTGCGCCGGAAATATTGTTCGTTCCCTGATGCAGCGTCACCGCGCCGACCATGGTGATGAGGCGGCGATTGATGTCGTAGACCGCATATTGCGAGCGGGCGACCTGGTCCGGCCGCGTGACGGTCACGCCGCCCGCGGCATCGAGCCGCGTCGCCTGCGGCGATCCATCGCTGATGTCGCCGCTATAGGTCACGGTGACGCGTGTTGCGGCGAGCGTCATCTCGGCCTGCTTGATGACGACGTTTCCGGTCAACAGCGCACGATGCGCGCGATCCTGAAGCTCGATATGATCCGAGGCGACATCGATCGGCGCGTCCGAATTGTGGCGATTCTGCGCGGCCGCGGGAACGGCGGTGCCAAGCGTCAGGGCCAACAGGGCGAATACGCGCATCATCAGCGCCTATTCGCGCGCTTGGGAACGATCCGCAAGCGCGCATTGCCATCGATGCGGATGATGCGTTGCTCGAGATCGGCGGTGAGCTTGTCGCCGCTGAAGGTGCCCGTGGGCGTATCGCCGGTCACCGCGCCGCCGCTTTCCATGCGTCGCGTCTTCAGATCGACGGTCGAATCATGCGTGTTGAGCGTGTAGCCGTCGGAGGTCTTGAAATGGATCGGGCCGTCGACCGCGACCTGCTCGGTATCCATGTTGTAGTGCCCGCGATCGGCGACCAGCGACGCCGGACCCTCGGGCAGCGCGATCTGCGCGGACAGGTTGCGCAGCTGGACGATCGGCTCGGCCGAGCTTTTCTGGATCGCGGAACCGGCATGGAGTTGGAAGGCCTGGCCCTTCTCGTCCTCGCCGCGATAGTCGGCGGCATCGATGCGAAGCCGCTCGCCGGCCATCGCGACCTTGTTCTTGTCGAGCACGAAGCTCACGTCGCCGCCCATGAACAAGGGGGCGGTCACCAGGAACGCCGTGAGCACGCCGATGCCGAGCGGCAGGAAGATCAGCGAGAGGCGGACGAGGCGATCGTGGCTGCTGCCCGGATGTGCCCAGGCGCGGCGCTTCGAGCGCAATTCGGCGGCGACCTCAGACATGGGAGCCTTTGTGGGGAGTGCGGGGCCGCCCGACAAGCATGGCGTCAGATATGCGCAAAGATATCGACCTCGGGCCAGCCGGCGAGATCGAGCTCGGCGCGCCAGGGGAGGAAGTCGAAACAGGCTTGGGCAAGCGGCATGCGCCCTTCACGCTCGAGACGCTTGTCGAGTTCCACTTTCATCGCATGAAGAAAGCGGACGTCGGAGGCGGCATAATCCTTTTGCGCGTCCGAAAGATCGGGGCCGCCCCAGTCCGATGACTGTTGCTGCTTCGAGATTTCGTTGCCGGTCAGCTCGCGGACCAGATCCTTCAGGCCATGGCGATCGGTGTAGGTGCGCACCAGGCGCGAGGCGATCTTGGTGCAATAGACCGGCCCGGCGGTGACGCCGAGATAGAAGCGAATCGCCGCCAGGTCGAAGCGGGCGAAATGATAGAGCTTCAACCGTTCGGGATCGGCCAGCACGGCGCGGAGATTCGGTGCGTCATAGCTCGAGCGGGGGCCGAAGCGGACGAGGTGCTCGTCGCCCGAGCCATCGGAAAGCTGGACGACGCACAGCCGGTCGCGCGGCGTGATCAGCCCCATCGTCTCGGTATCGACGGCGATCGAGGCACCCGGCGCGAAAACGCCCTCGGGCAGGTCTTCTTCGTGGAAATGGACGGTCATCGGGGACGCCTAGCCCCGTTCGCCGCCCGGCTCAATGCCGTAGCGGAACGCAAAGTGAAGGCACATCGCGTCCATTCGTTCACTTCTCTCCTCGTGGAACGGGGGCGGATCGGATGGAGGGCGTGCGGGCGACGGGAGATCATTTGCCTACCAGAGCAGGCCAAATCCTATTTTGGAAGCGGGGCGACGGCGCAAGGCGGAGCGGTCGCAAGCAACTCCCGAATGTCGATCACCCCTGGTCGCGCGGCCCGTCGCGTCGGTCGCGAGCCTTGCGCGCCCAGATGTTGAGCGTCTCGACGCCGGCCGAGAATGCCATGGCGCAATAAACATAGCCCTTCGGCACATGGACGCCGAAGCCGTCCGCGATCAGGATCGCCCCGATCATCAGCAGGAAGCCCAGGGCGAGCATCACCACGGTAGGGTTGCGGCTGATGAAGTTCGCCAGCGGATCGGCGGCGAACAGCATCACGCCGACCGCGAAGACCACCGCGGTGACCATCACCGGCAGATCGTCCGACATGCCGACCGCGGTGAGAATCGAATCGATCGAGAAGACCATGTCGAGCAGCAGGATCTGGACGATCGCCGCGCCGAAGCCCGAGATCGCCTTGCCTTTCTTGTCGAGCGTCTCGCCCGAGGGATGGGGATCGACGCTGTGGTGGATCTCGGTCGTCGCCTTCCACACCAGGAACACGCCGCCCGCGATCAGGATCAGGTCGCGGAACGAGAAGGCGGTCTCGAGCGCCGGCTCGCCATGCTCGCCGGGCAGGCTGATGCCCAGATCGAAGACCGGCGTGGTGAGCTTGGTGATCCAGACCAGCGAGGATAGCAGGACGATGCGCAGGATCAGCGCCAGGCTGATGCCGATTCGGCGCACGCGGGTCCGCTGATGCTCGGGCAGCTTGTTCGACAGGATCGAGATGAAGATCAGGTTGTCGATACCCAGCACCACTTCCATCACGATGAGCGTGACGAGCGCGAGCCAGGCGGCCGGGCTGGTGACGAGTTCGGCGATCGTTTCCATGGCGCCATGCTGTGCCGGTTGGCAAAGCGTGGCGCAAGCGCCGCAGTTCGGCTGCAATTGCCGCGATCCGGTCGAAATTCGTTCGCGCGGGCGTTGTTTTTGGTCTATGACCGATTCTAGGCGCACTGATTTTAGTGCTCGAAGACCTGCGTTTTTCGTCCGGCGCTCGGGTTTTGATTGGTACAAGGGCGAACCGGGAAGACGAACAGGGCATGAGTTTTGATCGAGGGCGCCGTGGGGATCGCGGCGGGCGCGGCAGAGACAAGCGCGACGGTTTTGGTGGCGACGACAGCAGCTATGGCGGCGGTGGTTTCGGTGATCGCGGCGGCTTTGGCGGCGGCGACCGGTTCGGCGGCGGTGGTGGCGGCTTCGGTGGCGGCGGTGGCGGTGGCTTCCGCAGCGGCGGAGGCGGCGGCTTCGGCGGCGGCGGTGGTGGCTTCGGCGGCGGCGGTGGTGGCTTCGGTGGTGGCGGCGGTGGCGGTGGCCGCGGCATGCCTCCCCAGGTTGTCGGCGAAGCGACCGGCGTAGTTAAATTCTTCAATGCGCAGAAGGGCTTCGGCTTTGTCGTCCGTGATGACGGCGGCGAGGACGTGTTCGTGCACATCTCCGCGGTCGAGCAGGCCGGCCTGACCGGCCTCGCGGAAGGCCAGCCGATGGGCTTCACGCTCGTCGATCGCGGCGGCCGCATCTCGGCCACCGAGCTGAAGATCGATGGCGAGCCGATGGCAGTCGAGGACCGTGGTCCGCCGCGGGATCGCGATGCCGGTCCGGGTGGCCCGCGCGGTGGCGCCGGTGCCGGTGGCCCGCAGCGCCAGCTGACCGGCGAGAAGGCGACCGGAACGGTCAAGTTCTTCAATGCCATGAAGGGCTTCGGCTTCATCCAGCGCGATGATGGCCAGCCGGACGCATTCGTTCATATCTCCGCCGTCGAGCGTGCGGGCATGCCCACGCTCAACGAGGGCGACCGTCTCGAGTTCGAGCTCGAGGTCGATCGTCGCGGCAAGTATGCAGCGGTGAATCTCACGCCGATGCAGTAAGACTTTCGCGTCAGCGAAAATGGATTGGGGCCGGGCGGAAACGCCTGGCCCTTTTTCGTTCGCGCGGGAGCGATTCGGAAAACTCGCTGTCGTGTCCGTCAAGGTGCTACTAGCGGATCAGCCGCTTCAGTCCTTCGATCGTATCGGCTTCGTTCGCCGGCTTGTCGGTGCGGATGCGGCTGATCCGGGGAAAGCGCATCGCGACACCCGATTTATGGCGTTTCGATTCGTGGATCGAATCGAACGCGACTTCCAGGACCAAGCTCTTCTCGACCTCGCGCACCGGCCCGAAACGGTTGAGCGTGTGGTTGCGTACGAAGCGGTCGAGCCATTTCAGCTCCTCGTCGGTGAAGCCGAAATAGGCCTTGCCGACGGGCAGCAGCTCGCCCTCCGGGGTCCAGGCGCCGAACGTATAGTCCGAATAGAAGGAGGATCGCTTGCCCGATCCGCGTTGGGCGTACATCAGCACGCAATCGGCGACGAGCGGATCGCGCTTCCACTTGTACCAGAGCCCGACGCGGCGTCCGGCCACATAGGGCGAATCGCGGCGCTTGAGCATCACGCCCTCGATCGAAGCATCGCGGGCGCCGGCGCGGATTTCCTCCAGTGCGGCGAAGTCCGCGGCTTCGATGATGGCGGAGATATCGAAACGTTCGGGATCGAGACGCGCGGCGACGGCTTCGAGCCGGGCGCGGCGCTCCGTCCAGCCGAGTGCGCGCAGATCCTCGGTGCCGTCGAACAATATGTCGTAGAGCCGGACGAACGCGGGATATTCGGCGAGGGTCTTCGCTGAGACCGCCTTGCGGCCGAGCCGCTGCTGGAGCGCGTTGAAGCTCGCCGCGCCTCCTCCGTCGAGACTTGGGCCGCCCTGGAACTCGCCCTTCACCAGCAGCTCGCCGTCGAGCACGCCGGGCGTCGAAAATGCGGCGGCCACTTCGGGGAAGCTATGCGTGATGTCGTCGCCGGCGCGGCTGTAGAGCCGGGTCTCGCCCGCGACATGGACGAGCTGGACCCGAATCCCGTCCCATTTCCATTCGGCGGCATAGTCGCTGAGGCTGACCGTCGATTCCTCGAGCGGATGGGCGAGCATGAAGGGGCGGAAGACGGGGACATTGTCGGGCGTCGGCTGGTCGCCCTTGCCCTCGGCCCAGTCGAACAGCGGGGCATAGGGCGGCACCAGGCCGTGCCAGACTTCCTCCACGGCTTCGACGTCGAGTCCGAATCCCTGCGCGAGCGCCGTCTTGGCGAGGCGTGCCGAGACGCCGACGCGGAGCGCTCCGGTGGCGAGCTTGAGCAGCGCGAAGCGCTCGTCGGCTTCCAGCCGGTCGAGCATCGCGGCGAGGGTGGCGGGCGCGTCGGACTTGGAGATCGTGCCGAGCGTGGCGACGACCTCGGAGAGCGTCAGCGGCGCGGCTTCGGGCGGCGGCACCGCGGGTTCGGGCCAGAGCAACGCGATCGTCTCCGCCGAATCGCCGACAAAGTCGCGGCTCATGGCGAACAGCACCGGATCGACGCGTTCCTCCACCATTGCCCGGATCAGCGCAGGCTTGACTGCCGGCAGGTCGAGCCCGCCGGTGAGCGCCGCCATCGCCCAGCCGCGATCGGGATCCGGGGTCGCCTTGAGATAGTCGCCGATCAGCCGCAGCTTGGCGTTGCGCGAACGCGTGTAGATCAGGCCATCGAGCAGGTCGGCGAACGCGCGCATGGGGTTTAAATGGCTCTGGGCGCGAGTTTGTGCCAGAGGCGAGGCAATGTGGCGCGTTCTCGGACTGATTCTCCTCGCCGTGCTGGGGTTCGTGGGCTGGTGCTATGTGAACACCCTGGCCGATCCGGTGCTGCGCCGCGCGACCGTTCCGATGGCTGGTTGGCCGGCACAGGCCGCGCCGCTGCGGGTCGCGCTGCTCAGCGATATCCATGTCCAGGGTCCGGACATGCCGCCCGAGCGGGTTGCGCGCATCGTGGCGCAGGTGAATGCCGCACGGCCCGATCTCGTCCTGCTCGCAGGCGATTTCGTCGGCGATCGTTCGCTCGGCACGCGCAACTATTCCGACGATGAGATCGCGGCGCCGTTGGCACAGCTATCCGCACGGCTCGGCGTCTATGCGGTTCTGGGGAATCATGACTATGCCTACCGGCGAATCCGGATGTGGCAGGCCCTCGAACGGATCGGCATTACCGTCCTGACCAATCGCGCGATGCGTGTGGGGCCCTTGACCCTGGTGGGCATCGGCGACGCGCAATCGGGCCATGCCTCGGTCCCGTTGGTGACACTCGCCGCCAAGCAAGTGCCGGGGCCGGTGCTGGCGTTCACCCATAGTCCGGACGTGATCCCAAACCTGCCCGCGCAGTTCGGCGTGGTGCTGGCGGGGCACACCCATTGCGGACAGGTGGTGTTGCCGCTGTTCGGTGCGCCGATCAGTTCCTCGCGCTACGGCGATCGCTATCGCTGCGGCGTGATCCATGAAGGCGGACGGACGATCGTGGTGGGGGCGGGACTGGGCACCAGCGTGCTGCCCTTCCGTCTCGGCGCGCCGCCCGACTGGTGGCTCGTCACGCTCGGCCCGGCACAAGCGCTGGCGAAGGCCGCCGGCGGACGCTAGGACGGGGCTCCACCCTGATGGAGTTCCCCCTCGATGAAGCTTGCCCTGACCGCGGCGGCGCTCGCCTGCCTGGCCCCCGTTGCCGCCCTTGCCCAGACCGCGCCCGCGCCGGCGACTCCCGCCGCGCCCGCCGCCGCTGTGGCGAAGTTCAATCTCGACACGCCGATCGAGGCACTGGTGGCCGACGAGAAGGCGAAGGCGGTGCTCGCAGCCGACCTGCAGACCGACGTGACCGCCAATCCGAGCTACGACCAGTTCAAGGCGATGAGCCTGCGCCAGGTCCAGCCTTTCGCCCCGGACAAGCTGACCGATGAACTGCTGAAGAAGGTCGAGGCGGATCTCGCCGCGATCAAGTGAATCGAAAAGGGCCGGGGGAGCGCCTCCGGCCCTTTTCCACATTGATTTAAAGCTGTTTCAGCCCTTGCGGCTGGCCTCGAACAGGAACCAGGCGCGCTCCTCGGCCTGGTCGGTCCACTCGTCTACGATGCCGCTGGTGGCGTTGTCGCCGGCCGCCTCGGCGGCTTCCTTGACCGCGCGGAAGCTCTCGACGAGCTTGAGATTGTCGTCGCGCAGTTCCGAGAGCATGTCGCCGGGCGCGACATAGTCGGCATCGTTGTCGGCCAGCGTCTGGTGACGGGCGATGTCGCCGATCGAGCGCAGCGTGACGTTGCCGGTCTTGCGCACGCGCTCGGCGATCGCATCGGTGATGCCGTAGATCTGCGCGGCCTGGTCGTCCATCAGCAGGTGATAGTCGCGGAAATGCGGACCCGAGACGTGCCAGTGGAAGTTCTTGGTCTTGAAATAGAGCGCGAAACAGTCGGCCAGCGCGCTGTTCAACGCGTCGGCGACGCTCTTCGTGTCGTTGCGGTTGAGGTCGGTAGGCGTCTGGAGCGCCGCGGTCTTGTCTGCCATCTTTCGTCCTCCGGTAAATTCGATTCGTCGGGCTAACGAACGGCATATAGTGCCGGGTCCGCGCCCGCACATCGGATTTATACCGATGACAGCAATCGAACGACCTATACTTTAGAGCAGGCCGACCGCGCCGAGGCCGACATAGGCGCCGGCAATCAGGAACAGGATCGCGGAGCCGATTCGCAGCCAGCCGAACGGGACCGCCCGCCAGCCCTGCTCGCCCAGCGTCGCGGCAACGAATGCCACCGCGAAGGCGCCCAACGTCGCGCCCGTGGCGGCGAGCCAGGGCATGCCGCGAATCGCGATCGCCAGGGTGAAGAACTGGGTGCGTTCGCCGAATGCGAGGATCAGCACGCCGAGCAGGGGGGTGAGGAAGCTACCCAGCCGCCAGCCTGCAAGCCGCTCCGGCGCCTTGACCGGCCACAGCCCGCCGATCCCGCCAAAGATCAGCGCTACCGCGAGGAACAGCGCCTGGGCGTTGGGATTCATCATCGGCGCCATCGCCATGCCCGCCGCGGCGGCCAGGCCGTTGCCGATCGCATGGGCGACCCCGGCGGCCAGCGCGACCAGGATCGGACGGCGGAACCGGTCGGCGAGAATCGCCGTCAGCAGCGCGGGGCGCTCGCCCAGCTGGGTCAGGACGGCCAGAAGGAAGGCCGGGACGATCGCTTCCATGAGGCTCCCCTGTGCGCGTGCAGTGTGGCGCCAGCACGGTTAAGGGCGCGTCAAGCGCCGCGCGCCTTGACTTTTCCGCGAGACTCGCGCAGTTGCGCCGGTCTGGAAGCGGTGCGCCTCGCGTGCCGCTCTTTCTTTTTAGCAGATTCAAGGGTTTCGGGTCATGGCCAAGCCGACCACTGTCAAGATCAAGCTCGTCAGCACGGCGGACACGGGTTTCTTCTACGTCACGAAGAAGAATCCGCGGACCCAGACCGAGAAGTTCTCGTTCCGCAAGTACGATCCCGTCGTGCGCAAGCATGTCGAGTTCAAGGAAGCGAAGATCAAGTAAGCGTTCGCGCGGGCGCTTTCACGCGTCCGCGTCGTCCGCTCTGACGCCTTCAATCGGCGCATCGGCGGGCATCAGGGCGCGTACTTCCTCCATGAAGCGCGCCAGCGAGATCGGCTTCGAGACATAGGCATTAGCGCCCGCATTGCGGATGCGCTCCTCGTCCTCGCGCCCCGCATAGGCGGTCACCGCCATGATCGGAATCAGCCGGAGCACCGGATCCTGCTTCATCTGCAGGATCAGCTCGTACCCGCTGACATGCGGCAGCTGGATATCCATGATCGCCAGGTTCGGCTCGAACGCACGCGCGGCGGCGACGGCGTCGCGCCCGTCCTTCACCGGCTCGGTGGCGAAGCCGTGCGCACGCAGCAAATCGCAGAACAGCTTGAGATTGAGTTCGTTGTCCTCGACAACGAGCACCCTTTTTGCCACGCGCTTGACCCTATGCTTTCCGGGACTCTCTAGGCGATGACGGCGATGGAGACAAATGCGGCATCGCTTGCACTTCAGGCACTTGCCTGGACGTTGACCGATTCGCTGCGCGCGAACCGGCTGCTCGATCTGACCGGGCTGGATCCCGCGTCGCTGCGCGCCCGTGCCGGGGAGCCCTCGCTGCTCGCCGCGACGCTCGGCTTTCTCGAATCGTACGAGCCCGATCTGCTCGCCTGCGCCGACGCGCTGGACGTGAAGCCCGCCGCGCTCGTCGCCGCCCGCCAGGAACTGGAACGCGCATGAAGCCGCTGCTGATCACCGACTGCGACGAAGTGCTGCTCCACATGGTCCGCCATTTCGGCCGCTGGCTGGACGAGGCCCATGCGATCGATTTCGCGCCCAATGGCGGCGATTTCGCCAATTCGATGCGCCGCCGCCACGACCGGAGCCTGGTCGGCTCCGAAGAGATGTGGGGGCTGCTCGACGGCTTCTTTCCGAACGAGATGGATCGCCAGACGCTGGTGCCGCACGCCCGAGAGGCGCTGGCCGCGCTCGCCGAGCAGGCCGAGATCGTCGTGCTCACCAATCTCCAGGACCATTGCCGCACCCACCGCATCGCCCAGCTCGCGACCCACGGCATCGCCCATCGGGTGGAATGCAACCAGGGCGGCAAGGGCGCGCCGGTTGCGCGTCTTGTCGCCGAGTTCGGCGCGCCGGTGGCGGTGTTCGTCGACGATCTCGCCGTGCACCACGAATCGGTCGCCAAGCACGCCCCGGAGGTGTTCCGCCTTCACATGGTCGCGGAGCCCAGCCTGGCGCCGAGTGTCGCGCCGGCGCCGCATGCCCATGCCCGAATCGACGATTGGCTGGAGGCGCAGGACTGGATCGCGGCACGCTTCGCAGCCGGGGTGCCGGCCGGGGCTTGACCGTCGTCGCGTCGAGTGGTTGAGCCACGGCCATGACCATCGCCATCGATCGCAAGCTGGAAGAGCTCGGCCTCTCCCTTCCCGAAGCCGCCGCCCCGGTTGCGGCCTATGTCCCCGCCGTCGAGGCTGCCGGGCTGCTCCACATCTCCGGGCAGCTGCCGTTCAAGGACGGTGCGCTGATGACCGGCCGGCTGGGCGACGGCCGCGACCTGGAGTTCGGCACCGAGGCCGCGCAGCGCTGCGCGCTCATGCTCGTCGCGCAGATCAAGAAGGCGCTGGGCGGTGACCTGTCGCGCGTGGTGCGGATCGTGAAGCTCGGCGTGTTCGTCAATTCGGCGGCCGATTTCACCGACCAGCCCAAGGTCGCCAACGGTGCATCGGAGCTGATGGTCGCGCTGTTCGGCGAGGATGGCCGCCACGCCCGCAGCGCGGTCGGCGTACCGGTGCTGCCGCTGGGTGCCGCGGTCGAAGTCGACGCGATCGTCGCGATCCGCTGAATCAACCAGGGCTGGCTGAGACGGACGCCATCGCCCGCGTCCGCTCCCGCGCGCCTGTTGCGGCCCAGCAACAGTTTCTTACGATCCTGTCATGAAACAGCAATTGTCATTGTGCGCCGCAGCGTAATTCGGCATGAATGGCGCGTCGACTGAAAGCTGCCCTGGCCATCGAGCCGCAAAACGATGCAGCGTCAGAAGACGGCAGGTGGGGACCCTTTGGGAATTTATTGAAAGGGATTCCATGCGCTTCTCGATGATCAGCTTCGGCGCGCTCATGCTCGCCACCACTGCGCCTGCCCTGGCGCAAGACCAGACCGCGCCCGCGCCGGCGATCACCATCAACGGCACCGCGACCGTGGTCAGCGACTACAAGTTCCGCGGCATCTCGCAGACCGACGGCAACTTCGCGGTCCAGGGCGGCATCACCGTCAGCCACGCTTCGGGCTTCTACATCTCCGCCTGGGGCTCCTCGATCGACGATTATGTCACCGCGCACGGCTCGGCCCACCAGGAGCTCGACCTGATCGCCGGCTTCAAGAAGACCGTCGGCGGCGCAACCTTCGACGTCGGCGCGCTCTACTATGTCTATCCGGGCACCCGCGCCGCGGGCGATCCCAGCGCTTCGGATTTCATCGAGCCCTATGCCTCGATCTCGTACGCGCTCGGTCCGGTGACCGCCAAGGGCACGATCAACTATGCCCCGAAGCAGAAGGCGCTCGCGCTCGACCAGGTCGGCCCGAAGAACGACAACGTCTATATCGCCGGCGATCTGTCGGGCGCCATTCCGGGCGTGCCGCTGGGCCTGACCGCGCATCTCGGCCACACCTTCGGTCCGAGCTGGCTGTCGATCGGCAAGGAATATACCGACTGGAGCCTGGGTGCGACCTACACCTACAAGGCGCTGACCTTCGGCGTTTCCTATGTCGA
>JBEVLV010000035.1:0-10222 GCA_040508955.1 Sphingomonas sp.
CGCGCGAAAAGCCGCATGTCGTGTCAACTTCGTCAACCGACGGAGGCAGTCGAGGCTTCTGCGCGCACGCGTGGAACCTGCGACTTTTGTGACTTTAGGGTAACCGGCTACCTGCGCCACGGCCTATGGCAGCAGCAATCCCGCCAGCGCCGCCGACATCAGGTTCGCGAGGCTGCCGGCGATCAACGCGCGGATGCCGAGCTTCGCGATCATCGGCCGCTGGTTGGGCGCCAGGCTGCCGGTCGCGGCCATCTGGATTGCGATCGAACTGAAATTGGCAAAGCCGCACAGCGAGAAGGTGACGATCGCCCGGGTCCGTGGTGCCATGTCGGTCATGTTGCCCAGGTCGATGAACGCGACGAACTCGTTGAGCACCACCTTGGTGCCGAACAGGCCTCCCGCTTCCAGCGCTTCCTTCCAGGGGATGCCGAGCAGGTACATAACCGGCGCGAAGATCGTGCCGATGATCGCCTGGAAGCTGAGCTGCGGATAGCCGAACCAGCCGCCGATCCCGCCGAGCAGCCCGTTGGCGAGCGCGACCAGCGCCACGAACGCCAGCACCATCGCGCCGACCGCCACGGCGATCTTGACGCCGGTCGACGCGCCCATTGATGCGGCCATGATCAGGTTGGCGGCGCGCTCCTCCTCCAGATCGTGCTCGGCGACCTTGATGATCTCCTCTTCGGGATCGTCGTTCAGCGCGAGCTCGCCGTCCTTGGGTGCGGGCGTGTCAGGCATGATGATCTTCGCCATCAGCAGGCCGCCGGGTGCGGCCATGAACGAGGCCGCGAGCAGATAGGGAAGCGATGCCGGCCCGAGCAGGCTGGCATAGGCCGCCAGGATCGTGCCGGCGACGCCCGACATGCCGACCGTCATCACCGCAAAGAGCTGCGAGGGATTGAGGCGCGCCAGATAGGGGCGGATCACCAGCGGCGATTCGCTCTGCCCGACAAAGATATTGGCAGCGGCGCACAGCGATTCGACCTTGCTGGTGCCGACGACCTTCTCGATCCCGCCGCCGATCCATCGCACGACGAACTGCATCACGCCGAGGTGATACAGGATCGAGACCAGGGCGGCGAAGAAGATGATCACCGGCAGCGCCGCGATCGCGAAGCTCTGTCCGCCCAGTTCGGGCTTGGCGAGCGGGCCGAACAGGAAGCTCGTGCCGGCGCCGGCATAGCCGAGCAGCGCGGAGACGCCGTTGGACAGGGTATGCAGCGCGGTCTGCCCGAAGCTGGTGCGCAACACGAGCACCGCGATTCCGGCCTGGAGCGCGAAGGCGGCGCCGACGACGCGCAACCGGATGCCGCGCTTGTTGGACGAGAGCAGGAATGCGATCGCGAGGATCGCGAGCACGCCGAAAATGCCGATCGGGAAATGAGTCATCCGGTTTGGTCGTGCCCCAAGCGCCGGCGCTCGATAGGCCGGCAAAACCGGACGAGCATACACGCTGCGCCGCGGGTTGCCAGAGCCTGCGCCCCATCTTCCACCGCCCGCACTTTGCCGCTAGCGTTCCCGCGATGGACAATCTCCGACCCGCGATCGCGCGCTCGCTCTTCTTCCTCTCGATCTTCTACGGCGGCATGGTCTGCATCGCCGGCGTGCTCGGCAACAAGCAGGTCTCGCTTGGCCCGATCTCGCAGATCGGCACACCTGTCGGCGTCGGCCCGCTGGCGGTGGAGGCTGGGATCTTCGCCTTCCTGCTGCTCGTCTCGGTGTCGAGCGCGGTCGCCGAACTGCACGGCCCCGATACGGCCAAGCGTCTGGTGGTGTTCGGCTTCGTGCCGTTGGTGACCTCGGTGCTGCTCTCGCTGCTCGTGCTCAGCTTGCCGGCCTCGCCCAGCATGGCGCCCGAACGACTCGGCGCCTTCGAATTGATGATGGCGGGTACGCCGCGCATCTGGCTGGGCGGAATCCTGGCGTACGGCATCTCGCAGATCCTCAACGTCACCATCTTCAGCGCGCTGAAGCGCAGCGGCGGCGGGCTGCTCTGGCTGCGCTCGGCGATTGCCAGCGTGCTCAGCCAGATCACCGATACGCTGATCTTCGTGACCGTCGCCTTCTACGGTGTCTTCCCGATCGGCGAGCTGCTGATCGGCCAGATGCTGACCAAGGTGGTGCTGTCGGTCGTGCTGGTGCCGCCGCTGATCTACATGTTCGTGGGGCTGGGCCGCGCCCTCGATGGACGTAGGGGCTGAGCGGCTCTAAAGGGCCGCGCATGACCGACCACGCTCCCGATCCGGCGATGCTCGCCAAGGCCGAAACGCTCACCGAGGCGCTGCCCTATCTGCAGCGCTACGCCGGCAAGACCTTCGTCGTGAAATATGGCGGCCACGCCATGGGCGATCCCGAGCTCCAGCGCGATTTCGCCGAGGACGTGGTGCTGCTCAAGGCGGTCGGGATCAACCCGATCGTCGTCCATGGCGGGGGGCCGCAGATCGGTGCGATGCTGAAGCGGCTCGGGGTCGAATCACAGTTCGTCGGGGGTTTGCGTGTTACCGATGCCGAGACCGCGCGGATCGCCGAGATGGTTCTGGCCGGCTCGATCAACAAGGAGATCGTCGGCTGGATCAGCCAGGCGGGCGGCCGCGCCGTCGGCATTTCGGGCAAGGACGCCGCGCTGGTCACCGCCGAAAAGGTTCGCCGCACCGAGCCTGATCCGCTTCAGGGCATCGAGCGCCATGTCGACCTGGGATTCGTCGGTGAGCCCGTCGCGGTCGACCCCGCTATCCTCAAGTCGCTCGCAGCGCAGGGCTTCATCCCCGTGGTCGCGCCGATCGCGATGGGCGCTGACGGCCAGACCTACAACATCAATGCCGATACGATGGCGGGCGCGATCGCGGGCGCCTGTGGTGCGTCGCGCTTCTTCCTGCTGACTGACGTGCCGGGCGTGATGGACAAGTCGGGCGAGCTGATGACCGATCTCGATCCGGCGGGTATCGCCGCGCTCAAGGGTGACGGCACGATCTCGGGCGGGATGATTCCCAAGGTCGAAACCTGCGTCGCCGCGGTGAATGCCGGCGTCGACGCCGCGGTCATCCTCGACGGGCGGATTCCGCACGCGATGCTGCTCGAAATCTTCACCCGGCAGGGTGCAGGTACGCTGGTTCACGCCTGAGCTTGGCAGGACCCCGCGCTTTCCTGTATTCCGGGCGCAACACACCTCGCGGAGAGTAGATTGACCAGCATCCTCATCATGATCCTGCAGATCGTCCAGTTCCTGCTCTGGGTCGCCACGATGGTCATCGTCGTGCAGGCGATCCTTTCCTGGCTGATCGCGTTCAATGTGATCAACACGCACAACGAGTTCGTCCGATCGCTCTGGCAGGGGCTGGGTAGGGTGACCGAGCCCTTCTACCGTCCGATCCGGCGGGTGCTCCCCGATTTCGGGGCGCTGGATATCTCACCGCTGATCGTCCTGCTGATCCTCTATATCCTCAACAACATCGTCGTGCCGACGCTGATCGTGCAGGTCGCCACCGCGGGCTATTGAGGCGGGCGTGCCCGCCTGGCGCGCCGTTGCCGCCGGCATCGAAATCGCGGTGCGGGTGACGCCGCGCGCATCGCGTGACGCTTTTGCGGCCGGCACCGCCGAACATTTCTCGGCCCGGCTGGCGGCACCGCCGGTGGAAGGGGCCGCCAATGCTGCGCTGGTGCCGCTGGTGGCCAAGGCATTCAGCGTCCCGAAGCGTGCGGTCGCGCTGATCGCGGGCGATACGGCGCGGCTCAAGCGGCTTTCGATCGCCGGCGATCCGCAGGTGCTGGCAGAGATCGCCGCCAGCCTCTATGGCAGGGCGCATGACGGCTGAGATCATCGACGGCAAGGCGTTCGCGGCGGGGCTGCGCGCGCGGGTTGCGGAATTCGTGCCCGGTTTCCGGGAAAAGGCGGGGCGTGCGCCCGGACTGGCGGTCGTGCTTGTCGGCGAGGACCCCGCTTCCTCGGTCTATGTCCGCAGCAAGGGCAAGATGACCCGCGAAGCCGGTATGGAGAGCTTCGAGCACAAACTGCCCGCCGAGACGCGCCAGGAAGAGCTGATCGCGTTGGTCGACCGGCTGAACGCCGATCCTGCGGTCGACGGCATTCTCGTCCAGCTGCCGCTGCCCAGGCATATCGACGAGCAGGCGGTGCTCGTCCGGATCAGCCCCGACAAGGATGTCGACGGCTTCCACCCGGTCAATGCCGGGCGCCTTGCGACCGGCGGCGAGGGTTTCGTACCCTGCACGCCGCTCGGCTGCCTGATGCTGCTCGAGGATCGCCTCGGCGACCTGTCGGGGCTCGACGCGGTGGTGATCGGGCGCTCGAACATCGTCGGCAAGCCGATGGCCGCGCTGCTGACCCGTGCGAACGCGACCGTGACGATCGTGCATTCGAAGACGCGCAACCTGCCGCATTATCTGAAGCACGCCGATATCGTCGTCGCCGCGGTCGGCCGGGCAAACTTCGTCCAGGGCGACTGGATCAAGCCGGGCGCTTGCGTGATCGACGTTGGCATCAACCGGACCGAGGACGGGCTGGTCGGCGACGTCGACTTCGGCAGTGCCGCGATGGTTGCGGGTGCGATCACGCCGGTGCCGGGCGGGGTGGGACCGATGACGATCGCGGTCCTGCTCAGGAACACGCTCGTCGCCGCGCATCGCAATGCCGGCGTGCCGCTGGAGAAGGGCGCGATCTGATGCTGCTGGCGCTCGTCCTCCAGGCCGCGACGCCGCAGACCGCGGTGGATGCCGAGCGCGCGTTCAACGCTGCGGCGCAGGCTACGGGGCAGTGGACGGCGTTCCGCGAGTTCGCGGCGCCGGGCGCGGTTGTCTTCACGCCGCAGCCCGAGAAAGTGGAGCTGGCGCTGCCGACGAAGAACCCGCCGATTGCGGTGCAATGGTGGCCCGCGGAAAGCTACGTCTCTTGCGATGGCAGCCAAGCGGTGAACACCGGCCCTTGGGTGCAGCCGAAGTCGTCGGGCTATTTCACGACCGTCTGGGTACGGCAGGCGGACGGCCGCTATAAATGGGCAATGGACGGCGGCGACCGGCTCAGCACGCCGCGCGCATTGCCGGCTCGGCCGAAGGTTCGTCGCGCCTCGTGTCATGGCAAGCCTCCCAAAATCGAGTTCGAACCATGTCCCGGTGACAGGCTGCAATGCTATGCGGAGACGTCACCCGACGGAACGCTGGTATGGGACTGGAGGGTAGGGGCTGACGGTGCACGGACATTCACCGCCAGATTGTGGAATGGCCGCGACTTCGACCAAGTCATTCGGAACGAGGTTGCAGCCCCCAAATGATCGAGCTGTTCATTTCGTCCTTCATCACCTTCTTCGTGGTGATCGATCCGCCCGGCTGCGCGCCGATCTTCGCCGGGCTGACCTCGGGCACCAGCGCGGCGCATCGCCGGGTGATGGCGGTGCGCGCGGTGGCGGTCGCCGCGATCATCCTGATTGGCTTCGCGCTGTTCGGCGAGGCGTTGTTGCGGGCGCTGGGCATCAGCCTCAACGCCTTCCGCATCGCCGGCGGCATCATGCTGTTCCTGATCGCGCTGGAGATGGTGTTCGAGAAGCGCACCGAGCGGCGCGAGGATCGGGCGGAGAAGGTCAAGGCTTCCGAAGTGCCCGATATCTCGATCTTCCCGATGGCGATGCCGATGATCGCCGGACCCGGATCGATCGCCTCGGTGATGCTGCTGATGTCGCAGAGCACCGGCATCGAGCAATCGGGCACGGTGCTTGCCGCGATGCTGGCGATCCTGGTGCTGACCCTGATCGCCCTGCTCGCCGCCGGTCCGATCATGCGCTTCGTCGGCGCCAAGATCGAGGCGGTGGTCTCGCGCCTGCTCGGCGTGTTGCTCGGAGCGCTCGCCGTTCAGTTCGTGATCGACGGGATCAGGGCTTCCTTGGTGGCTGGGGCGGCGCTTTCCGGGCATTGAGCGGCTGCGGCTCGGGAACGTCGGGCAGGTCGTAGCGGATCTTCCACAGCCGGAACGCCGAGTTCTTCGGCAAGGTCACAGGTTCCAGCCAGTTCGGCACCTGGCCCCGGTGGAGTTGGCCGTAGAAGCCGTTCGGGCTGCGCGAGCGATAGACGGTGGTCTCCGCCATGTTCGGGCAGATCAGCAGATAGGTTGCCTTGTGCCGTGCCGCGATCGGCCGGAAGCCGCTTGCCGGTCCGGTAAAGGCGTGGTGCACGTCCAAGATCGCCTGGCCGTTGCGGTGATAGGGGCCGGCGATGCCGTCATGGTGCGTGATGGTGATCAGCCGCGGGCCCAGGTCGACATGGGTGAACATGATCGCATGCGGCACTCGGTTGAGCGTGCGGAGCTGCGACACGCGCTCGCAGGCGGCATTGGCCTTGCCCACCAGGTTGATCCCGTTGCCGGGCTTTTCGGCGGGCATCATCCGCAGCACCAGTCCGCTAAAGAAGCCGGACACGATCAGGAAGGCCGCCACCGATCCGAGCACCCGCACGATCGGCGATCCGCGCGACAGGAACCAGGGGACGATCAACCAGGCGAGCGCGGTGGCGCCCGGCACGCCGAGGAGCTGGGCGGCCGGCCCGGCGCGAATCTGCCACAACAGCATCGCGCCGGCGAAGGCCGTGAACAGCGTCACCGCGACCCAGCCGACGAACGTGTCGCTGCTGCGTCGCGCGCGCCAGGCGGCGATCGCGCCACCGATGATGCCGAGGATCGGCAGCGTCGCGATCGGAAAGCCGGTCTTGAACGGATGGCGATAGATAGGCCGCGCCTCGCGGACGTTGCTGAGCCAGGTCGTGTAAAGTTCGTCCGAAACCTGCTCGGGGCGGCCGAGGCATTGCGGGAACAGCAGTGCGAAGCCGGCGACGACGATGGCCCCTGCCGCCGCGGCAAGCACGAGCCGCAGCCAGCGCTGCTGCGGGTTCCACAGGGCGAGCGCGAACAGCAGGGCTCCCGCCGCGATCATCACCGTCAGCCAGACCGGCGTCAGCGCATCGCAGCGCAATACCTGGTTGGCGTTCGAGGCGAACAGCGCGAAGCCGAGCGCCGACCCGCCAGCCAGCGTCAGGCCATAGACCTGCATCCGGCGGACATCGGCGGCTTCCCACACCCAGCGCAGGCCGATGATCGCGCCCGCCATCGCGCAATAGGGCAGCATCTCAAGCCCGATCGTCAGCGAGAAGGCGGTCGACAGGCCGACAACGGCGCCGCCGCGCGCCCGCGCCGGATCGGCGAGGCCCGCCACCGTCATCGCGAGTGCGGCGAGCTGCCAGCCGTGATGGTCGATTCGCTCCGGCGCGAACATCGACAGGGTCGAGGCGCAGCCCATCAATATGATCAGCGCGATCGGCCAGGCCCGGGGCGAGACGAGCCGGCGAATGGTGAGCGTGATGCCGATCATCGCGAGCGACAGCGGCAGGAGCGGCGCGATCCCGCACGCCCATTTCTCGGCCGCCGCGGCGCCCAGGAAGGGCTTGAGGATCAGGATCAGCGCGACGATCGGCAGGTCGACGATGCGCGACCAATGGATGTCGAAGCCGCCCAGCGCCGGATCGAGGCGGTATTGCCTGAGGTCGTACCAGCCCTGTCCGGCGAGCAGGGCACGCACCTGCATCAGCCGCATATTGTCGTCGGTGTCGCTGAGTGCGAGCCAATAGATGTTGCCCTGGCGCTGCACCAGGAACCAGACGACGACGCACGCCCAGAACAGGAGGGTCCAGCCGAGCCAGCGTTGCTCGAGTTCGTCTTGGAGGCGGAACCCGCCCGGGGCCTTGAGCTTCAAAATCGCTTTCCTCGCTGCGCGCTCCGCATTAGGGCGGCGCCTTGCGCAAGGGCAAGGCACCGTGACGGCGATATTTCAGCGATTTGAGGCGATGTGGGGGCAGGGGATGCTTGGCCAGTTGATCCGTTTCGGGATCGCGGGCGGGCTTTCCACCATCGTCTACGCCGCCGCCTATTGGCCGCTCGCCACCTATGTGATCCACCCGGTTGCGGCTTCGCTGGTCGGGTTCGTCTGCGCGGTGATCTTCGGCTATTTCGTCCACAGCGCCTGGAGCTTCAAGGGCCACAGCGCCGATACCGGCAGCATCAAGACCCAGGGCAAGTTCTTCGCGGTGCAGTCGGTCGGCATGGTGCTCAACGCGGCATTCACCTGGCTGCTTACCGGGCCGCTCGTCCATGGCCCGACCTGGTGGCCGCTCGTTCCCGCCGTGTTCGTGACGCCGCTCGTCACGTTCGGGCTCAATCGCCGTCTGGTGTTCAGCTGATATGGATCGCATCGTCTACGAGCGCATGGCCGCGCACGACACCACCCACTGGTGGTACCGCGCCCGCCGCGAGATCCTGGCCGACTATCTGACCCGCTTCGGCGACCTGCCCCAGGGCGCGCGCATCCTCGAGATCGGCTGCGGCACCGGCCACAATTTGCCTATGCTCGCCCAGTTCGGCGAGATCGACGCGATCGAGATCGACGAGACCGCCGCGGCCAAGGCGAGCGAGCGGCTGGGCAAGAAGGTCGGTTCTTCGCCGCTGCCCGAGCTGGAGGGGGTCGAGCCCGGCAGCTACGATCTGGTCGCGGTGCTCGACGTGGTCGAGCATGTCGAGGACGATGTCGCCGCGCTGAAAGCGATCGCCACCGCGCTCAAGCCGGGCGGCAAGATCCTGATCACCGTGCCCGCGCACCAGTGGATGTGGAGCGCGCATGACGTGGTGAACCACCACAAGCGCCGCTATTCGAAGGCCACGCTCAGCGCGGCGCTCGAAAAGGCAGGGCTCAAGGCGCGCAAGCTGCGCTGGTTCAACTCGCTGCTGTTCCCCGTCGCGATCGCGGCGCGCTTCGCCGGCAAGCTGATGGGCAAGGACGACAGCGACGATTCGCCGCCGCCCAAGCCACTCAACGCCGTGTTCGAAGGCATATTCGGGCTGGAGCGCCATTTGCTCGGCCGGGTGCCGATGCCGCCCGGCCTGTCGATCATCGTGCTGGCGTCGCCGTCGCCGAAGTAACTATTCGGCGGCTTCGCTCCGCGCTGCCTGGGGCGAGACGCTGACCGCGCCCGAATCCTCGAAGCGATAGCCGAGCGAGGCATGGCCCTGCACCGGGCCGGCCACGTCGGCGACGATATAGAGCGGGCGCCGCTTCGATTCGACATAGAGCCGGCCGAGATATTCGCCGATCAGGCCGAGCACGAACATCTGCACCGCGCCGAGGAAGACGACGACGAGCATGGTCGAGGTCCAGCCCTGCACGGCATTGCCCATCAGCCAGCCGACCAGGATGTAGAGCATCAGCAGCACCGAGGCGCCGGTGAGCACCAGCCCCATATGGCTGGCGAAGCGCAGCGGTGCGGTGGAGAAGCCGGTGATCGCGTCGAGCGCGAAGCGGATCATCTTGGCGAGCGGATATTTGCTGGTGCCGGCATGGCGCTCGTGCCGGTCATAGACGAACGGCACCTGGCGGAAGCCGATCCACGCTACCATGCCGCGAATGAAGCGCGCCTGCTCGGGCAGCGAGAGGAACGCGTCGAGCGCGCGCCGGCTCATCAGGCGGAAGTCGCCGGTATCGAGCGGGATCGGCGTGTCGGTGATCCGGTCGAGCGCACGGTAGAAGATCGCGGCGGTCGCCTTCTTGAAAATGCTCTCGCCGTCGCGCTTGCGGCGGACCGCATAGACGACATCGGCTTCCTCGGCGACCATCGTCGCGCGCATATCGGCCAGCAGCTCCGGCGGGTCCTGGAGATCGGCGTCGATGATCAGGATCTGCTCGCCGGCGCACAGGTCCAAGCCCGCGGTCAGCGCGAGCTGGTGGCCATGGTTGCGCGACAGGTTGATCGCCACGAGGCGCGGATCGCCGGCCGATAGCCGCTGCATCACCTGCCAGCTCGCATCGCGCGAGCCATCGTTGATCAGAACGATCTCATAATCGTCGCCCACCGCGGCGCTTGCCGCCGCCGAGACGCGGGCATGCAGCATCTCGAGGCAGGCTTCCTCGTTGTAGCAGGGGATGACGACGGAAAGTGCGGGCCGATACATGGGCGGCGGTCTAGCGCGGCGGCGGCGTCCCGTCACATGGAAAAGCGCGTGCCGGCGCGGGACGGAGCGGTAGCCGGTTACCCTAAAGTCACAAAAGTCACAGGTTCCACGCGTGCGGGGCGAAGGGCTTGGTTGACACCGTCGGTTGACGAAGTTGACACGATACGCGGTTTCTTGCGCGACGGAGCGTCGCGCGTTTCGAGTGGCTAGGACGATGAGAAAGAGCCGATC
>JBEVLV010000036.1:0-20575 GCA_040508955.1 Sphingomonas sp.
CGCGATGCCGCACGCGCCTCTTGTCCAATGCTTGCCTCCCGGTGGACCCCGGAACAAGTCCGGGGTGACTGGGGGTGAATCAGTCGCGCAGCAGCTCGTTGATACCGGTCTTGGAGCGGGTCTGGGCATCGACCGTCTTGACGATTACCGCGCAATAGAGGTTCGGCTTGCCTGCCTCGCCGGGCAGCGTGCCGGGAACGACGACGGCATAGGGCGGCACTTCGCCGCGATAGACCTGGCCGGTGGCGCGATCGACGATCTTGGTCGATGCGCCGAGATAGACGCCCATCGACAGCACCGCGCCTTCGCCGACGCGGACGCCCTCGGCCACTTCGGCGCGGGCGCCGATGAACGCGCCGTCGCCGATGATGACGGGATCGGCCTGAAGCGGCTCGAGCACGCCGCCGATGCCGACGCCGCCCGAAAGATGCACATTCCTGCCGATCTGCGCGCAGCTGCCGACCGTCGCCCAGGTGTCGACCATCGTGCCCTCGCCGACATGGGCGCCGATATTGACGAAGCTCGGCATCAGCACCGCGCCCTTTGCGACATGCGCGCCATGGCGGACGACCGAGCCGGGCACCGCGCGGAAGCCGGCCGAGCGGAACGCGTCCTCGCCCCAATTGGCGAACTTGGACGGCACCTTGTCGAACCAGTTGGCGCCGCCGGGTCCCTGCACCACGACATTGTCGTTGAGGCGGAAGCTCAGCAGCACGGCTTTCTTGAGCCACTGGTTGACCTGCCAGCCGCCGCCCTCGACCGGCTCGGCGACGCGGGCTTCGCCGCGATCGAGCAGGTTGAGCGCTTCGGCAACCGCTTCGCGCACGGCGCCCTCGGTCGAGAAGCCCAGGTTCGCCCGGTCCTCCCAGGCGGCGTCGATCGTGGTTGCGAGGTCGGTCAACTCAGTCCTCCAATATTTCGTGCAGCCAATGGCCGAGATCGGTGATGGTGTAATCGATGAAACTGCGATCCTCGCCCGGCCCCTGTTCGGAGCCGGCGTCGATCCAGACCGTGGCCATGCCGATCGCCTTGGCCGGCTTCAGGTTGCGGGCCATGTCCTCGACGAACAGCGACCGGGTGGGGTCGAGATCATAAGCCTCGCACAGGCCGCGATAGACGATCGGATCGGGCTTGGGGCGATAGGCGGTGGCGTGGATGTCGTGGATCGCCTCGAAGCTCTCGCCCAGGCCGAGCCGGTCGAGCACCTTGGCCGCATAGGGCGCGTCGCCATTGGTGAAGACGAGCTTGCGGCCCGGCAGGCGGGCCAGCGCTTCGACCAATGCCTCGTTCCGCTCGAGCAGGCTCATGTCGATATCGTGGACATAGTCGAGATAATGGTGCGGATCGACGCCATGCTCCGCGATCAGCCCCCAGAGCGTGGTGCCGTGGGCGTGGAAATAGCCCTTCTGGATGCGATGGGCCTCCGCGGCGTCGACCTGCAGCAGGTCGGCGACATATTGGCCGATCCGTGCGTCGATCAGCGGAAACAGGTTCGCGCTCACCGGATACAGGGTGTTGTCGAGGTCGAATATCCAGTTGCGGATATGGGAGAGCTGCGCGAGCATGGCTGCGGGCTCTAGGGAGTGGCCACGAACCCCGCAAGGCGGCGTCTTCGGAACATGGATAACATACAGTAAAGCAACGTAAACCAATCGACGCTACGCCGGGCTTCTCAAGGGGAATTGGGTATTATGCGTTCGGTACTCGGCGTACGATTGATGCGGTCCGCGGCTCTGGCGGGTCTGGTGGCGCTTGGCGCGTGCAGCGGCGGAGGCGGCGGTGGGGGGATCAACCCGGCGCCTGCGCCGGCACCGGTGCCCACGCCGACACCGACGCCTCCTCCCACGCCGGCCCCGACGCCGACGCCGACCCCCACGCCGAGCGTAAACTACGACACCTCCGAATATCGCGCGACGGTGGGCGCGGTCTCGATGAACGCGATCGTCGCCTATAATCGCGGCGACACCGGTTCGGGCATCAAGGTCGGCATCGTCGACAGCGGCATCGACCTGCAAAGCCAGGAGTTCGGGGACTGTTCGGGCGGGATCGGTACGGGATCGTGCCGGATCAGCAGCGCGTCGATGGACGTCGCCAACGACGGCACGATCGACGATGTCGGCGGGCACGGAACTGCGGTGGCCTTCACGCTGGCGGGGCGGCGCAACGATGCGGGCACGCACGGCGTGGCCTTCGACGCGCAGCTGATCGTGGCGCGCGCCGACCGGCCGGGAAGCTGCGCGGGCACGCCCGGTGCAGACGGCGAGAGCCCATGCCGTTTCGACGACAGCGCGATCGCCGCGGGGATCGACGCGGCGCGCAACGGCGGCGCGCGCGTCATCAATCTCTCGCTCGGCGGATCGGCGCCCGGCACCACGCTGATCCGGGCGATCGATCGCGCCACGGCGGCGGGGATCGTGATCGTCATCTCGGCGGGCAATGACGGCCCCAACGCGCCCAATCCCGACGATTTCACGTCGCCGGCCAACAATGCGGCGGTTGCGCGCGGGCTGATCGTCATCGCCGGTTCGGTCGGCGCGAACGACGTGATCTCGGACTTCTCCAATCGTGCCGGGACGAGCGCTGGCGCCTATCTGACCGCGGTGGGCGAGAGCGTGCGCGCGCCTGACGCCACCAACACGCCGTTCCTCTGGTCCGGCACCTCCTTCTCCGCGCCGCAGATCGCCGGCGCGATCGCGCTGCTCGCCCAGGCCTTTCCCAAGATGACCGGGGCACAAATCGTGCAGTTGCTGTTCGCCACCGCACGCGACGTCGGCGATCCGGGCGTCGATCCGATCTATGGACACGGCGTGCTCGACCTCACCCGTGCGTTCGAGCCGGTGGGGACGATGTCGCTGGCGGGATCGGGCGGGGTCGCGTCGCAACAGGTCAACGCCGCGCTCTCCACGCCGATGGGCGATGCCCGCCAGGGCGCGCTGGGCGCGGTGGTGCTCGATGCGTTCGACCGCGCCTTTGCGATGGATCTCGCCCGAACGATCAATCACCAGGGCAACGCCCGGCGGCTGCCGAGCCTGATGGCCTCGCGCGATCGCAGCTTCTCGGTCGGCGTGCACGACATGCAGGTGGCGGTGAGCCTGGTGCCCGGCACCGACTCGGTGCAGATCGAGCGGCTCGGCATCACCAGCCAGGATGCGGGCATCGCGCGGATGCTCGCCGCGACGGTGAGCGGTCGGCTGGGCAGCAAGGCGCAGTTCGCGATTGGCGCATCGGAGACCGGCAACGCGCTGACCGCGCGGCTGGCCGGGCGCGACGATCCGGCATTCCTGGTGGCGCGCGATCCCTCGACCAATTCGGGCTTCGACGTCGATGTCGGCGGATCGGTGGCGGTGCGCCATGCGCTCGGACCGTGGGGCGTGACGGTGGCGTCCGAGTTCGGCGACGTGCTGACGCGGCGCGACACCCAGTTCGCCGCCCTGCAATGGCGGCCGGAGCGTTTCGGCTATGGCCGCACCACGCTGGCGTTCGACCGGCGCTTCGGGGGGCTGCGCACCGGTCTGTCGCTGACCCGGCTGGCGGAGAACGATACGGTGCTGGGCGCGCGCTTTTCCGGCGCGCTGGGCGCGGCGCGGGCAGACAGCCTGTTCGTCGACCTGGGGCTGCGTTATGATCTGGGCGACGGCTGGAATCTGGGCGGATCGATGCGCCAGGGCTGGACCGATGCGCGGCTGCGCGCCGGCGTCCAGGGCTCGGGCCTGATCCGCACCAACGGCTTTTCGGGCGATATCGGCAAGACGGGCATCTTTGCGCGAGGAGACAATTTCGGCATCCGCGTAGCGCAGCCGCTGCGCGTGGCGAGCGGCGGGATCGACGTGCGGCTGCCACAGGGCTGGGATTATTATTCCGAGAGCGTCGACAGCTGGGCTGTCTCGCACATCAACCTGGCGCCCGAGGGGCGCGAGATCGATTACGAACTGAGCTATCGCTGGCCGCTGCTCGGCGGTGACATCAGCGGCAACCTGTTCCTGCGCAGCCAGCCGGCGAACTTCGCCGCGCTGCCGGCGGACAAGGGTGGTGCAGTGCGGCTGACGCTGGGATTCTAGGCGAAACGCAATCTTTCTCGGATGCGGGAAAGATTGCGTTTCGCGGCCAAACTCTGGCGGCGCGCGCCTCGGCTTCCCACTTGCACGCCATGACCGCTTATTCGCTGCTCGACCTCGTTCCCGTCATCCAGGGCGGGACCGTCTCCCAATCGCTCGCCAACGCCGCCGATCTCGCCCGGCACGCCGAGAGCCTGGGCTATTCCCGCTACTGGGTGGCCGAGCATCACGGGATGGAGGGCATCGCCAGCGCCGCCACCGCAGTGGTGATCGCGCATGTCGGCGCCGCGACCAGCACCATTCGCGTCGGCGCGGGCGGGATCATGCTGCCGAACCACGCGCCGCTCCAGATCGCCGAGCAGTTCGGCACGCTCGACGCGCTGTTCCCGGGCAGGGTCGACCTGGGGTTGGGCCGCGCGCCCGGATCGGACCAGCGCGTCGCGCATGCGATTCGGCGGACGCTGGACAGCGACGCTAATGCCTTCCCGCAGGACGTGCTTGAGCTGCAGAGCTATTTCGCCGACGACGGCAAGACCGGCATCCGCGCGACGCCGGGCGCGGGGGCGGACGTGAAGCTGTGGATCCTGGGATCGAGCCTGTTCGGCGCGCAGCTCGCAGCGGCTTTGGGCCTGCCCTATGCTTTTGCTTCGCATTTCGCGCCAGGGCTGCTCGACGAGGCGATCCAGGTCTATCGCCGCAACTTCAAGCCGTCCGAGGTGCTGGACAAGCCGCATCTGATGCTCGGCTACAACGTGTTCGCCGCGGACAGTGACGAGGAGGCCGAGTATCTCGCCACCTCGCAGCAGCAGGCGTTCGTCGCGATCCGCACCGGGCGGGGCATTCAGCTGCCGCCGCCGGTGCGCGGCTATCGCGAGAGCCTGGGCGCGCAGGGCGAGGCGATCCTGGGCCAGGTGCTGTCGGCCTCGGCGATCGGCGGGCCGGACAAGGTGCGCGCGCAGATCGCCGCTTTCCTCGAGCGGACGGGCGCGGACGAACTGATGCTGACCAGCGCGATGTTCGACCATGCGGCGCGCAAGAAGAGTCTGGCGATCGCGGCCGAGGCGATGCGCGGGTTGGCGCGCATCTGAGCAAAGGACGGCGCCGGCCCCCCGACCGGCGCCGCCGTCCGGTCACGCGTTGGTGTCGAGCACCAGTCCCGTGGCGGAGCTGCTGTTGGTGCTGGCGGTCGCACCATAGGTCGTGGTGGTGCTGACGCTGTCGCGCAGCTGCTCGAGGAACGCCGTCAGCGCGTCGCTCTGCTTGCCGGTGCTGCCGGTCGAAGTGGTGCCGCCGGTCGCCGTGTCGCTGTCCGTATCGGTGTCGTCGTCCGACGGCGGACGGCTGTGGTGGCCGTGCGCGTGGTGCGCGCCGTGCGGACCGCCGGGACCGCCAGCGGCCTGGATCGGGCCGCTCGCGGTCGCATCGCTTGTACCCTGAGCATCGCCGCTCTGGCCCGAGGCGGTCGCGCCCTGGGCGAAGAAGCTCTGCAGCTCGCTTGCCTGGGCGGCGGTCAGTGAGCCGCTATCGACCTGCTTCTGGATCAGCCCGTCGATCCTCGACCCCATGTCGCCCGCCGGCTTGGCCCCGCCGCTGCGATCGGCCGAAAGGCCGGAGTCGATCGTGTCGAGCGCGCTGCTGAGCGCGGTCTGATCGGTGGCGCTGATGCTGCCGGCTGAAGCCGCAGCCGAAATGCGCGAATCCATCCGCGCGCGCGGCGATTGCATCATGTTCGATGTCAGTGGATTTATGCTGCTCATGACCCTTTTCCTTGCACGTTGGACCCCTCGGGTTCATCATACAGGAACAGGGTTAAGTTATTGTAAATTAAGGATTATTTATTGTGTCACGAGATGCTCGCGCGCATCGGAACCCCTGATGTTGCCCTGATGGAGCCGCTTCGTCTCGCGCGGATTTCAGTTTGTTACTGGCACTCACGCCGCGGCGGGCAATCGTAGTCGCACCAGCAACCCGCCCAGGTCCTCGCTCTCCTCCAGGCTCACCGTCCCGCCATAGATCTCGACCACGTCGCGGACGATCGCCATGCCCAGGCCGGTACCCGGCTTGCCCGAATCGAGGCGGACACCGCGGTCGAAGATGCGGATCCGATCGGCTTCGGGGATGCCGCGGCCGTCGTCCTCGACCAGGATCTCGACAAAGCCGGCCTGGGCACTGGCGGTGATGAACACGCTGCCCCCCCCGTATTTTGCGGCATTCTCGACCAGGTTGCCGAGGATCTCGTCCAGATCCTGGCGCTCGATATGCGCGACCATGTCCTTGGCGCCGTCCACATCGATGCGGATATTGGGATAGAGACGGGCGACGGCGCGCTCGACGGCCTCGATCGACGGCCAAACCTCGGCGCGGCTGTGCGCACTGCCGCGGCGACCGACGGCGCGGGCGCGGGCGAGGTGGTGGTCGATCTGGCGACGCATCGTCCGCGCTTCGCGGATCACGGTGGGTGCGAGATCGTCCTGACCCGCCGCGGCGGCGTTCATGATGACGCTGAGCGGAGTCTTGAGCGCATGCGCCAGGTTGCCCGCGTGGCGCCGCGCCTCCTCGGCCTGGCGGTCATTATGCTCGACCAGCGCGTTGAGCTCCTCGACCATCGGGGCGACCTCGGCGGGCATCGAGCCTTCGATGCGACGCGATTGGCCGCCGCGCAGCCGGGCGATCTCGGAACGAACTTTCCGCAGCGGCAGCAGTCCGTACCAGGTCTGCAGGCCCACCATCACGATCAGGCCCAGACCGAGCAGCACGAAGCTGCGCACCAGCGTGCGGCGTACCGCGGCGATCTGGGCGTCGAGCGTCTCGCGGCTCTGCGCCACCTGGAAGCGCCAGCGGACCGGCGATCCTGGAAGCTTCAGGTCGCGCTCGGCGATGCGCAGCCGCTGGCTGCCGGGATCGTTGGGATCGCGATTGGCGGGCTTCACGCCATTGTCGACGAATTCGTCGCTGTCATAGATGTGGAGATCGCGGTCGTTATGGACCTGGTTCACGCGCAGGCGGCGATCCCAGAGCGAGCGCGAGGGAAAGGGATCGAAGCCCTTGCCGCTGATCTGCCAATAGGCGCCCGAATTGGGCTCGAGAAAGCGCTGGTCGGCCAGTTCGCGGTTGAGCACGACCTCGCCGCCCGGACCAAGTTCCGCCGAGACGATCATCGAGGTTACAAGATAGTCGAGCTGGTCGTCGAAGTTGCGCGTGATCGCGGTGGTGAGCACGCGATCGAGGGCGTAGCCGCCGCCGACCAGCAGCAGCAGGATCCACGCCGTCGCCACCAACAGCATGCGGCGGCTGACCGAGCCGGTGACGCGCACATAGGGCCGCGGCCGGAACTCGGGCTCCGGCGCGACGGCTTCGTCCGTCGGATCGGACGCGGGAGAGGGACCGGCGTCAGTCAAGTGCGCCTCAGGCGTCGGCGGGCTCTTCCAGGCTGTAGCCGAGCCCCCGGATCGTGGTGATGACGTCGGCGCCCAGCTTCTTGCGGATGCGCGTCACGAACACTTCGATCGTGTTCGAATCGCGATCGAAATCCTGGTCGTAGATATGCTCGATCAGCTCGGTGCGGCTGACGACCTTGCCCTTGTGGTGGAGCAGATAGCTGAGCAGCTTGTATTCCTGGGCGGTGAGCTTCACCGGCTCGCCGTCCTTGGTGACCTTGCCCGAGCGGGTGTCGAGGCGGATGTCGCCCGCGATCAGTTCGGCGGAAGCGTTACCCGAGGCGCGGCGGATCAGTGCGCGCAGGCGGGCGATCAGCTCCTCGGTCTGGAAGGGCTTTGCAACATAATCGTCGGCACCGGCATCGAGCCCGGCGACCTTGTCCGACCAGCTGTCGCGTGCGGTCAGCACCAGCACGGGGGTCGTCTTGCCCTCCTTGCGCCAGCGATCGAGCACGGTCAGCCCGTCGATCTCGGGCAGGCCGAGATCGAGGATGATCGCGTCATATTGCTCGTTCGAGCCGAGATAGAGGCCCTCTTCGCCGTCGGTGGCGAGGTCGACGGCGTAGCCGGCGCCCTCCAGCGCGTTTTTGAGCTGCTGGCCGAGATTGGGTTCGTCTTCGACGATCAGAAGTCGCATTATTGTCTATCCTCGTCCGCGCTTCGAAGGCGCTAGTTGCCGGTTCGCCGCATGATCCGTCCGCTGCGACCGTCCACATCCACCCAGATCACCGATCCATTGCGCAGGAATTTGAGCGTGTAAACGTCCGTGGACGGATCATAGTCGAAACCGAGATATTGCGCGCCGGGCATGCGGGGAATGACCCGTCGCTCGATTTCGCGCACGGGCAGGTTCTGGCCGAGTTGCCGGCGTTGGCTTGCGGCACCCTGGCCGCGGTCCTGATCCCACTCCAGGCCGGCGCGCAACGGCTGCGCGGACGCGACGCCGGCAAGCGACATCGCTGCCAGACACGCGCATAGAACGGGTTTCACCAGCATTGGCATCCGCATGGCATAGGGTCCGGGCATTGAATAGCCCCTGAACATCGTTGTCAGCAGCCCGCAACTTGCGGGGCGTCGATCAGGCCCCTAGGTGCCCCGCATGGCTGCTCCCGTTCTTGCGTTCGAAGGTCTTGGTCTGGTCCAGGGCTCCGGTTGGTTGTTCCGCGGACTCGACCTCTATGTCGGGGAACGCGACCGGCTGGCGCTGATCGGCCGCAACGGCGCGGGCAAGTCGACCCTGTTGCGGCTGATCGCGGGCCGGATCGAGGCCGATGAAGGCCGCCGGGTCATCCAGCCGGGCACGCACGTCGTGATCCTGGAGCAGGATCCGCAGGTGGGGGGCTTCGCCACGCTGCTCGATTTCGCGCTTTCGGGTGACGATGCGCCCGAGCTGTACGAGGTCGAGGCGATCGCCGACCAGCTCGGCGTCGACCTCAGCCGCGAGGCGGCAACGGCATCGGGAGGAGAGCGTCGCCGCGCCGCGATCGCCCGCGCACTCGCGCAGAATCCCGACGTGCTGCTGATGGACGAGCCGACCAACCATCTCGACATCGCCGCGATCGACTGGCTCGAGAAATGGCTGAGCCGCTACAATGGCGCGTTCATCGCGATCAGCCACGACCGCACCTTCCTCACCCGGCTGACCCGGCAGACGCTGTGGCTCGACCGCGGCATGATCCGGCGCGCCGAGATCGGCTTCGGCGGCTTCGAGGCCTGGACCGAGCAGGTCTATGCCGACGAGGAGCGCAACGCCCAGAAGCTCGATGCCAAGCTCAAGATCGAGGAGCATTGGCTGCTGCGCGGCGTCACCGGGCGGCGGCGGCGCAACCAGGGCCGGCTGACCAAGCTCAAGGAGATGCGTGCCGAACGCGCGGCGATGATCGGTCCGGCGGGCGCGGCCAAGCTCGCGATCGGATCGGACGGGGCCCAGACCAAGGTCGTGATCGACGTAAAGGGCGTCACCAAGCGCTTCGGCGAGCGCACGATCGTCAAGGATCTGACGCTGCGCGTCACCAAGGGCGACCGCATCGGCATCGTCGGCGCGAACGGCGCGGGCAAGACCACCCTGCTCAAGCTGCTGACCGGCGAGCTCGCGCCCGACGAGGGCAGCGTGCGCCTCGCCAAGACGCTGGACATGGTGTTCATCGACCAGCAGCGCAGCCTGATGGATCCGGCCAAGACGGTGCGCGACGTGCTCACTCAGGGCGGCGAATGGATCGAGGTGCTGGGAGTGCGCAAGCACATCCACGGCTATCTCAAGGAGTTCCTGTTCGAGCCCGGGCTGGCCGATGCCAAGATCGGCACGCTTTCGGGCGGCGAGCGCTCGCGGCTGTTGCTGGCGCGCGAGTTCGCGCGGCCTTCGAACCTGCTGGTGCTCGACGAGCCGACCAACGATCTCGACCTCGAGACGCTCGACCTGCTCCAGGAGGTCATCTCGGACTATGACGGTACCGTGCTGATCGTCAGCCACGACCGCGACTTCCTGGACCGCACGGTGACGGTGACCTTGGGGCTGGACGGGTCCGGAACGGTCGATGTCGTTGCCGGCGGCTACGCCGATTGGGTGGCGCAACGGACCCAGCGCACCGTGGGACGCAAGGTCGCCAAGCCGGCGATCCCGGTCGCCGAAGCGCCGAAGCCCAAGGCGGCGACCAAGCTCAGCTACAAGGACCAGCGCGACTACGACCTGCTGCCCAAGCGGATCGAGGAAATCGACAAGCAGATCGCGCGCGATGAGGAAGCGATGGCCGATCCGGCGCTGTACACGCGCGATCCGGACAAGTTCGCCAAGCTGACCGATGGCGTCGCAAAGCTGCGCGACGAGAAGGATGCGGCCGAGCTGCGCTGGCTGGAACTGGCGGAGATGGTGGAGGGCTTGGCGGGCTAGGCCGCCAGCTCGACCGTTACCCTGGTCCCGTTCGGGCCGCTTTCGGTTGTCACCGTACCGTGCGCCTGGCGAACGAAGCCGTCGATCAGGCGCTGGCCGAGACCGCCATCGCTGCGCTTCGTCCTGGGGACGGGAGGAAGGCCGCCGCCGTCATCCTGGACGGTGAGCAGCCAACCGGTGTCGCCGCGGCGGAAGCGGACATGGATCGCGCCGGTGTCGCGCCCGGTAAAGGCGTGCTTGACGGCGTTGGTGACGAGCTCGTTGACGACCAGCCCGATCGAGACGGCCCGGTCGCGCGGGAGGGCGCCGTGATCCGAATCGCAATCGAGGGTGATCGCGCCGCGCAGGAACAACGCTTCTGAGAGTGCGGCGCACAGCTCGTGGAGATAGGCGGCCATGTCGACCGTGCCCGGCGCGCTGGCGCCGCGATAGAGGTGGCGATGCGCGCGCGCGATGCTCTCGATCCGCGACAGTGCGGCGCCAAGCGCCTCCGCGGTCTCGCCCGAGGTGCGGCGGCGCTGCATGTCGAGCAGCGACGCGACCAGGGTGAAATTGTTCTTCACCCGATGCTCGAACTCCTCGAGAAACAGGTCGCGTTCGGCGATCTCGCGGTCGCGCTCGCGGGTGACACGCTGGACCGAACGACGGAAGAATTCGGCGAGCGCGACGGTGATCACGCAGGCGATGATGACATTGCCCACCGAGATCGCTGCCGCGGGGGTCGCGAATTGGAACGAGTTCTTGATCGGGTAGAGATAATACCATCCGAAAAGGATCGATATGGTGCCTGCGGTGGCCCCGGCGAGCCAGCCCGCGAAAAGCGTGGCCGCCATTGCGGCGGGAAAGACGAGTGGAAAGACTGCGGCACCGGGAACCAGCGTATCGAACAGAAATCGGATAAGTGCCGCGCAAGCGGTGGCAAGTAATCCGACGCCGATCGACGTCACCCAGCGCGGTACGGTGGGCGCGAGTCGTTCCGGTAGGTCGAGTTCCCCTATTCGCCGCATGCGAAGCCACTGGGCTTCACAAGCGAAGCGGAGTCAAGCATCCGCTGTCACCGTTTGATCTCGATCAGTGAGATTTACAGCGACTTTCCGGAACGCCCGGCAAGGTCGACGACATATTGCCAGGCGACGCGGCCCGATCGGCTGCCGCGCCGGGTCGCCCAGCCGACCGCCTCGGCCGGGTCGAAGGCGAGTCCGTGCGCCTCCGCATAGCCGCGGACGATGTCGAGATAGGTGTCCTGGTCAACGACGTGGAAGCCGAGGCTCAACCCGAAGCGATCAGCGAGCGCCAGGCTGTCGTCCACCGCGTCGCGCGGGTTGATCGCGCTGGCCTGCTCCGCGATGTCCCTGGGGACCAGGTGGCGGCGGTTCGAGGTGACGATCAGGCGCGTGTTGGCCGGGCGCGCCTCCGCTCCTCCCTGAAGCATGGAACGCAGCGCGCGCGCATCGCCCGCGGCGTCGAAGCCGAGATCGTCGAGGAAGACCACGAAAGCGCGCTTCGCCGTGGCGAGCGTGGCGAACAGCTCGGGCAGCGATTCGAGGTGGAGGGTGACCGCCTCGACCAAGGCGAGATCGCCGCCGCGCGCCTGGACGTCCGCGACCGCACCCTTGACCAGCGCCGACTTGCCGGTGCCGCGCGCGCCCCACAGCAGCACGTCCTGCGCGGCATGGCCGGCGGCCAGACGGTCGAGATTGGCGACCAGCGCGTCGCGCTGGGCATCGACCCCGCGCAGCATCGCCAGCGGCAGTGGTGCGAATTCGCGCGCGGCGGCCAGACCATGGCCGCGCCAGACATAGGCCGGGTGCGCGCGCAGGTCGGCGGGTGGCGCGGGCGGCGGCGCCAGGCGGTCCAGCGCGTCGGCGATGCGGGAGAGGAAGGTATCGGTCATCGCGGCGTTCGTTAGACGATTGCCGCGGGTGCGCACAGATGGGAGCGCGCGCATAAGCTGGGGTTGGCGCGAGCATGTCCGGATTCTGCAACCGCCATTACCCTAGATTGCAGTTGCGACAACGGTGTCAGGTGTCCAGATGGCTCTACTATGTTGCGATGCAACAATTGATGAGGTTTCCGATGTTCTCTCTAGTCGTCCTGTATTTTTCGTATCGCAAGCTTGCCGCCGAAGCCTCGGCAACCAGTGCGCAGCCAGTCTCGTCGATCGCGCAGGACCTGGCACCCGCCGCACTGCCGCTGGCTGCTTGAGCTTGGCGACGGCGGGCCGGCGTCGTCAGGACGTCAGCATCGCCTGCGCCGCGTCGCGATCGGTGAAGCGGGGATCGGCGAGCGCGGCCTGGGCCTGGGCCTTGGCATCGGGCTTGCGGCCGAGATCGGCATAGATCTGCGCCAAATGCCAGCGCAGCCCCGCATGGTGCGGGGCCAGCGCCACCGCTTTCTGCAGCAGCTCGACGGCACCGTCGGCGTCGCCGCTTTGATAGAGCGCCCAGCCATAGGCATCGGCGACGGCCGGGTTGGCGGGAGCGAGGCCATAGGCGGCCTCGCCGAAATCGAGTGCGATCTTGTCTTCGCCTGCACCCGAATAGGCCATCGCCAGATCCGCGTTGAGCGCGGCGTCGCCGTCGCCGATGCGGGCGCGGAGATTCTCGAACGTGGCGATCGCCGCTTCGTAGTCGCCCGCGGCCAGCTGCCAGTCGCCCGACAGCCGCAGCGCCGCGACATCGACCGGGTTCTGCGAGAGGAACAGCGCCAGCACATTGGCCGCATCCTGGCGATGGCCGCCGCGATCGAGCGCTTCGACCAGGCGGAGCATGGTCGGCTCGTCGAAGCGGAGATCGGCGGCGAGGCGATAGGCGGCGGCGGCGTCGGCGAAACGGTCGCCCAGCATCAGCATGTCGCCGAGCAGCAGCTGCGCGCCGGGCGCGCCGGGATTGTCGCGGACCAGGGCCTGGGCCTTGGCGAGCGCGCCGGCCTTGTTGCCCTGGGCGATCATCGCGCGGATCAGCGGCACGGTGGTGTCGGGGTTGCCCGGCTGGTCGGCGGCGGGTGCGTCGAGCACGGCGACGCTGTCGTCGGCGCTGAACGCGCCCGATTCGGCGGTGACCGGATAAGCGGCGCGATCCAGCAGCTTCGCGGCGGCGGCGCGGTCACCAATCCGCTCATAGCCGCGCGCCGCGAGGGTCAGGGAATAGCTGTCGGCATCGCCGCGCGCGACGACGGGACGCAGGATATCGATCGCGTTGCGGGCCGAATCGGTGCGGAGCAGCGCGCTGGCGAGGAGTTTGCGCGCGGTGAGGTTCATCGGCTGGACGGCGACGAGTTCGTTGAGCTTGTCGATCGCCTGCTCGTAATCGCCCGCCTCGATGTCGAGCGTGCTGCCGAGCAGGAGCATGCCCGGCATGTCGTCGAGCGCGCCGCCGGTCTTTTCCAGCAGGCTGCGGGCGAGATCGTCGTCGCCGGCGCGGGCGGCGATCACCGCCTGGAGATAGAAGGCCTTGGGGCTGCCGGGACGGGCCTCGAGCGCGCGGCGCGTGGCGGCGAGCGCGTCCTGGGTGCGGCCGGCATCGCCCAGCGTGGCGGCATATTCGATCAGCGCATCGTGGAAATAACCGTCTGGCTTGAGCGCCGCCTCGAACCAGGGAAGCGACGCGACCAGGCCATATTGGCTGCGGACCAGTTCGCCGCGCAGCAGCAGCGCGCGGGCATTGTCGGGATCGAGCTTCACCGCCTGATCGGCGGCCTGGACGGCGCCACGCAGATCGCCGGTCGCGTAGCGGAAGCGGCCGAGATCGGTCCATAGCGCGGCGTCGCGCGGGGTGATCCGCATCGCCTCGTCGAGCGCGGCCTGGGCGTCGTCGAAATTGCCCTGCTGTGAGAGCGCGCGGGCACGGATGCGCAGCGCATAGGCGCGATATTGCGGGATCGCCTTGTCGGCTTCGGCGATGGCGCGGTCCGGGTCGCCCTGGAGCAGAAGCGCGTGCGCGCGATATTGGGGGACGAGCTTTGCGTCGAAACCCATATCGACTGCGCGCTGGATTTCGCCCTCGGCACCGACGCCGTCATCGAGCGCGAGCATCGCCTGGGCGAGCGCGAGATGTGCCTGGCCGTTATTGGGGTTGGCGCGCACCGCATCGAGCGCGGCGGCCTTGGCGGCGGTCGGGTTGCTTTGCTTGAGCAGGCTTGCGCTGCGCTCGACCGGGCTGCCGCCTTCGCCGGCCGCATCGACACGGCCCGGCGAGAACATGACGAAGGCGGCTATGGCCACGGCGAACGCACCGAGCCCGCCCATCACGACGAGCAGGCGGCGCAGGATCGGCGGCATGCCCGGCTTGCGGCGCTTGATCTTATGGCTGGAGGTCATAGCTCTTCATCAGATCGTAGAGGGTGGGGCGGCTGATCCCGAGCAGCCGCGCGGTGCCCGAGATATTGCCTTCGGCGCGGGCGAGCGCGTGGCGGATCGCGGTGCGATCGGCGACCTCGCGCGCAGCCTTGAGGTTGATCGGCACCGGGTCCGACAGCGATTCGAGATCGAGATCGGCGGCGGTGACGCTCTTGCCGTCGGCCATGATCGCGGCGCGCTTCACCCGGTTCTCGAGCTCGCGGACATTGCCCGGCCAGCCCCAGGCGTCGATCGCGGCGAGCGCGTCGGGCGCGAAGTTGCGCGCGCCGGTGTGCATCGCGGCGGCGTATTTCTTGAGGAAATGGCGGGCGAGCAGCCCGGCATCGCCCGGCCGCTCGGCGAGCGAGGGGATGCGCACGACGATCTCGGCCAGGCGATAATAGAGATCCTCGCGGAAGCGGTTCTCCGCGACCATCAGATCGATGTCCTGATGGGTCGCACACACGATGCGCGTGTCGACGGGGATCGCCTGACGGCCGCCGACGCGCTCGATCACCCGCTCCTGGAGGAAGCGCAGCAGCTTGACCTGGAGCGGCAGCGGGATGTCGCCGACCTCGTCGAGGAAGAGCGTACCCTTGTGCGCCTGCTCGATCTTGCCTTCGACGGTCTTCACCGCACCGGTGAAGGCGCCCTTTTCATGGCCGAACAGCTCGGATTCGAGCAGGGTCTCGGGGATCGCGGCGCAGTTGATCGCGACGAACGCGCCCTTGCGCCGGCTCGCGTCGTGCAGGCCGCGGGCGAGCAGCTCCTTGCCGGTGCCGCTGGCGCCGAGCAGCATCACCGAGACGTCGGCGCCGGCGACGCGCTCGATCGTGCGGGTGACCTTGAGCATCTCGGGCGCGCCGGTGATCATGCCGCCGAGCACCGCGCCGGCCTCGGCGCGATCGGCCAGGCGGCGATTCTCGGCCTCCAGCGTGTGGACATGGAAGGCACGGGCGACGATCAGGCCGAGCGCGTCGATGTCGATCGGCTTCTGGTAGAAGTCCCAGGCGCCGCCGGCGATCGCTATGCGCATCGATTCGCGCGCGCCATGTCCGGAGGCGACGATCACCTTGGTATCGGGCCGCAGCTGGAGAATTGTCTGGAGCGTGGCGAAACCTTCGCTGGTGCCGTCGGGATCGGGCGGCAGGCCCAGGTCGAGCGTGACCACCGGCGGCTCGTCGGCACGGATCGCGGCAATCGCTTCCTCGCGATTGGTGGCGGTGAGGATCTCATAGCCGTCATAGGCCCAGCGCAGCTGGCGCTGGAGCCCGGCATCGTCCTCTACGATCAGGAGCTTGGGTTTCATCATGTCGGTCATGCGGCTTTGCCTGTGGATGCGCTGCTCTGGGGCAAGTCGGCGGCGTGCGCGGCCTTCAGGATCACGCGGAAGCGCGTGCCCTGGCCCTCGCGCGACGTAACCTCGATACGCGCCTGCATCGCGGCGGCAAGCTGCTGCGCCTCGAACGCGCCGATGCCGAAGCCGCCGGGCTTGGACGACACGAAGGGCTTGAACAACTTGTCGCGGACAAAGCCGGGGGACATGCCGCAGCCCCGATCGACCACGTCGATCACCACCTGCGCGCCATCGGCGGCGATGCCGAGCGTGACGGGGTCGGCTGCGGGGCTGGCATCGATCGCGTTCTGGACGAGATGGCCGAGCAGCTGCTCCAGCCCCGCCGGATCGGCGAGTGCGACGGCCGCGCGGATGCCCGAGACGGCGACGGGATGCTGGGTGCGTCGGGCGGCGGCGATGCGCTCGACCAGCGGCACGATCTCGACGGCATGCGCGGTTTCGGGGCGCGCGCGATTATGCTGCGACAGGCGCGCGAGCAGCGCGTTCATCCGCTCGGACGAATCCCGGAGCGTCGCGACCATGTCGGCGCGGAACTCGGGCTTGTCGGCATGGCGCTCGGCATTGCGCGCGGTGAGGGTGAGCTGGCTGACCAGATTCTTGATGTCGTGGAGGATGAAGGCGAATCGGCGATTGAACTCGTCGAAGCGCTGCGCGTCGGCAAGTGCGGCCTGGGCACGCTCCTCGGCGAGATAGCTGGCGGCCTGGCGCCCGGCGACCTTGAGCAGGTCGAAATCCTCCCAGTCGAGCGCGCGCGGCACCGGTGGGCGGGCGAGCAGGATCGCGCCGACCAGGCTGCCCATGTGCGGGAGCGGCACCAGCACCCAGGCCTGGCCGAGGTCGAGCATCCATTGCGGCACCGCGGCCGCATCCTCGCCATCCGCATCGGTCCGGCGCAACAGATCGAGCTCGAGGATCCGCCCCGTTTCTTCGAGATGGCGGGCAAGCGCGGCATCGCCGGCGACGGGGAGCGTGCCGCGGTCCCAGTTCCACGCCGCGCCCGGCTCCAGCCCGGTGCCGTCGGGTACGAGCAGCAGGCCGGCGGGGGAGTCGGTGAGGTCGGCGACCGCCTTGACGATGCGCTCGTCGAGCGGCGCGGCGCCGTCGGGTGCGCCCAGCGTGTCGGTGAAGCGCATCCACTCGGCGCGATAATCGTAGCGGTGGCGGAACAGGTGCTTGGCCAGCTTCACCTTCACGAAGGCGCGCAGCCAGCTGTTCGAGACCAGCGTCAGGATCGCCGCGGTCGAGCCGAAGACGAAGGCGGTCTGGAGCACCCGGGCATTGGCGCCGCCGACGGTGGCGATCGCGCTGGTGGCGAGCGCGAGCAGCGCGAAATACGCGCCGATCGCGACGAGCGAGAGCGACTGATAGGCGACGGTGCGCGAGACCTGGACGCTCCATTCGCCCTTGCGCTGGAGCCCGACGCCCATCGCGAGCGCGACCAGCACCATCGCCGCGCCGCGCAGCACGGCCAGGTCCGGGGCCATGCCGCCGGTCAGATAGGCGGTGCTGAAAGTCGCGAAATCGGCGAACCACAATCCCGCCAGCGCGGCGACCATCCAGCGCAGACCGTTACCGGTGGCCGGCGCCACCGCCGAATAGAGCGCCTGGACGAGGACGAGCGCGGTCACCGCGACGAGCATGCGCAGCAACAGCGCCGCATTCTCGATCGGGGGGGCAAGGTCCGGGGCGGTGGTGACGGCGATCACATGGAGCAGGAGCGCACCCAGCCCGACCAGCGCGACCACGCCATAGACGGTGCCGAGGGCGATCGGCGGACGGGCATTGCCGTCGCGCCGGTGAAGCATGATCATGAAGCCCAGCCAGGCGAGATTGCGCAGCGTCTCCGCCGCCCGCGTCACCATCTCGTCGCCGCCGATGCCCGATACCGCCAGCGCCCAGAGTGCGGTCATGGCCAGCGCCGCCGCCAGCGAGCGGCGCGGCGCGGCGGTGTCTCGCGGGCGCAGCGCCAGCAGGGTGAGCGCGCCGAACAGCAGCGCTGCCAGCGCGTGCATCCACAGGATCAGCGTGCCGAGCATCAGCGCGCGCCTTCGGGAAAGAGCACCACCCTCAGCGTCTGGAGGAGGATCAGCAGATCGAGGAAGGGCGAGTAGTTCTTGGCGTAGAACAGGTCGTATTCGAGCTTCTGCCGCGAATCCTCGATCGAGGCGCCATAGGGATAGTTGATCTGCGCCCAGCCGGTGATGCCGGGCTTCACCATGTGGCGCTCGGCATAATAGGGCAGCTTCTGCTCGAGATCCTCGACGAACTGAGGGCGCTCGGGGCGCGGGCCGACAAAGCTCATCTCGCCCTTCAGCACGCTCCAGCATTGCGGCAGCTCGTCGACGCGGCACTTGCGGATGATGCGGCCGACGCGGGTGATGCGCGGATCGTCCTTCTCGGCCCAGACCGCCTTGCCGGCGACCTCGGCATCCTGGCGCATCGAGCGCAGCTTGATGACGTCGAAGCCCTGACCGTACAGGCCGACGCGGCGCTGGCGATACAGGGCAGGGCCCTTGCTCTCCAGCCGGATCGCGATGCCCGTGATCAGGATCACCGGCAGCATCAGGACGAGCAGGATCGAGCTCGCGACGATATCGAACAGCCGCTTGAACACGCTCGACAGCATCCGGCCGGACGAGAAGCCGTCGGAGAAGATCAGCCAGCTCGGATTGACGCTGTCGAGATCGACGCGGCCGGTCTCGCGCTCGAGGAAGGTCGAGATCTCGTTGACATGGACGCCGGTGGTCTTGATCCGCAGCAGGTCCTTGAGCGGCAGCGCGTTGCGGCGCTCCTCCAGCGCGAGCACGACTTCACTGGCATTGAGCAGCACGACATGGTCGGCGAGATTGTAGATCGCGTCGCGGTTGATCGCTTCGGGGATGACGCGGTTCACTTCGCTCATCGCGACATAGCCGACCACGGCGAAGCCCGCGCCGGGCGTCTTGGAGAGCATCTTGAGCCGGGCGGCACGCGCGCCGGCGCCGAGCACGACGATGCGGCGCTTGAACGCCTGGCTGCCCAGCGCCTTGCCGAGCAGGATGCGCAGGAAGACGAGCATCACGATCGCCAGCGGTGCCGCGAACAGCAGGTTCGAGAGCCAGAAGCTGATCTGTGGGACGAGGAAATAGACGACGCTCAACCCAAGCACGCCGAGGGCGATCGCGACGATCAGCCGCGCGGTGGCGAAGCGGAGCGATTGCAAGGCATCGGCGCCGTAGACCCCGACCGCGATCATCGCGATATCCAGCGTGAGGGCGAAGGTGGCCAGCTGCGGCCAACGGGTGCCGATCGGCGCGGGCAGCATGTCGATCTGGTGCGCGCGCATCAGCCAGCCGGCCTCACCCGCCACGACCAGCAGGATGATGTCGAGCATGCCGAGCAACAGCACGGCATTCGGCACGTAATGCTTGAACAAGCGGATCATTGCGTGCCCAGCCATAAAGCCGAAGTGTAAACGAATCCGACACGACCGCGCCCCGCGTGCTCCGAATACGCAAAAAGCCGAAATGGTGGCGAAACCGTTCCGAGTTCGCGCCGTTTCAACTGCGGGGGTAAGCACCTACATGAGCAGGCAATAGGAGCTCCATTCGCATGCACGATTCGAAACCGATCATCCCCGTCATTCTATCGGGAGGATCGGGAACACGTCTCTGGCCTCTCTCACGGCCCGAATTGCCCAAGCAGTTGCTGGCGCTGACCGCGGACGAGACGATGTTGCAGCTTACCGCGCGCCGCACCGCGGGCGCACGCTTCGCAAAGCCGATCGTCGTCGCCAATGCCTTCCATGCGGATCTGGTCGACAAGCAACTCGCCGCGGTCGAATCCGTCGCGCAGGCGCTGATCCTCGAGCCGATGGGGCGCAACACCGCGCCAGCGATCGCGCTGGCGGCGATCGCCGCGGGCGGCGGCGCCGATCCGCTGCTGGTGATGCCCTCGGACCATGTCATCGCCGATGTCGAGGCGTTTCACGCCGCGATCCACGCGGCGCTGCCTTTGGTGCGCGAAGGCTGGCTGGTGACCTTCGGGATCGCCCCCGACGCGCCGGAGACCGGCTATGGCTGGATCAAGGTCGGCGAGGCGATCGGCGGCGGCGTCCACCGCGTCGAGACGTTCGTCGAGAAGCCGCCGCGCGACAAGGCCGAAGCGATGCTGGCCTCGGGCGACCATGCCTGGAACGGCGGCATCTTCCTGTTCCGCGCCGATATCTATCTGGGCGCGCTGGCCGCCTATGCGCCCGAGATGCTTGCCGCGGCGCAGGACGCGATGGCCAAGGGACGCCGCGCGGGGACGCGGATCTGGCCGGATCCGGAGGCGTTCGCGGCGAGCCCGTCGGACTCGATCGATTATGCGGTGATGGAGAAGGCGCCGCGGGTGGCGGTGGTGCCGGTCAGCATGGGCTGGAGCGATGTCGGCAGCTGGGACGCGCTGCACGCGATCAGCGAGGCCGACGAGGCCGGCAACGTCGTGCGCGGCGATGTCGTCGCGATCGACACCGCGAATTGC
>JBEVLV010000037.1:0-5462 GCA_040508955.1 Sphingomonas sp.
GGGGCTTTCTTTTTGTTTTGCGATCTGTGGGCGGCCTCAGTTGCCGCCAGCCGCTCCGTTTTCCGCACGGCGCACCGAACCTTCCCGACCCTTGGCGACGGCGCGCACTGCGACAGGCATCTGGCCTTTGCCCGCCTGGTGATGATGGTTCGCTGCGGTACCCTCGGCGCGATCGCGCATGCGCCAGACCAGCATCGTCGCCTTGCCCGAGGGCATCCAGACGCGCTCATGCGTCTCTTCCAGCGATTGCGCTGCCGCGGGCGACGCCAAGAAGGCAAACGGAATAAGGGCAAGGGCGAATTTCACGTTTCGGGTTCCTAGGATTGCGTCGGACAATCCGCCGCACCTAGCCAACCCCGCTTGCCCGGCCTTTGCCCCAAGGTAAGGAAAGATTGCCGGCCGCCAGCAAACCGTACGAGCAATACTTCCTTACAGTCCGGTGACGAACGAGCCATTTTGTGCAGCGCATCATCATCGCTCCGGAAGGACGGCGCCCACCGATCGAAAGAGGCTTCGCCAACCGGACGCAGGTGGGGACATTCCAGAACCCAAGAGGGGGAGTGTTCTAATGCAATCCAAGCTTGCCGCAGCCCTGCTGCTGCTCATCCCGGCCATCCCGGCATATGCCCAGGAAACCGATCCACCCAAGCCGCTGACCGTATCGGGCAGCGTGGCGCTGGTATCCGACTATCGCTTCCGCGGCGTCTCGCAGAGCGACGAGGAGATGGCGGTCCAGGGCGGCCTGACCGTCAGCCACACCAGCGGCATCTATGCCAGTGTCTGGGGGTCGAACCTGTCCGGCTGGGGCACGTTCGGCGGCGCCAATATGGAGCTCGACCTGGTCGCAGGCTTCAAGACGCCGCTTTCGAGCGCGGTGAATCTCGACGTCGGCGTGACCTGGTACATGTATCCGGGCGGCGCGGACAAAACCGACTTCGCCGAACCTTACGCAAAGCTCAGCACGACGCTGGGACCGGTCTCCGCGCTCGTCGGCGTCGCCTACGCGCCCGCCCAGGAAGCTTTGGGCAACTGGAGCGCGACGCCGGAAAGCCGCGGAGGCGACAAGGAGGATAATCTCTATGTCTGGACCGATCTGAGTTCGGGTGTTCCGGGCACGCCGCTGACGGTGAAGGCGCATCTCGGCTATTCGAACGGCAATCCCGGCCTGGGCCCCAACGGCACCAGCGTCGCGCCGACGGGCAAGTATCTCGACTGGCTGATCGGCGCGGACTTCGTCACAGGGCCGGTGACGCTAGGCGTCGCCTATGTCGACACCGACATCACCGAGGCGGACAGCGCCTATCTGCTGCCGAACTTCTCGAGCACCAAGGACGGATCATCGATCGCGGGTGGCAAGGTGCTGTTCTCGGTGAGCGCCGCCTTCTGAACCGGGGGCTGCCCGGGGGCCTCAGAAACCCTCGGGCAGGTCGATACCGCCGACCACCTCGCGATAGCGCGCAATGGCATAGCGATCGGTCATGCCGGCGATGAAATCGGCGATGTGGCGGCTGCGTCCCGGCTCATCCCCGGGGAGTGCATCGCGCCATTCGGACGGCAAAAGCGAGGACTCGGCCGCATAGGCCTCGAACAACCCCGCCACCACTTGCTGCGCGGCGTCCGCGGCCATGAGCTGGCTCGGGTGGTGGTAGAGATTGGCGTACATGAAGCGCTTGAGCCCGCGTTCGGCGTCGCGCATCTCGTCGGAGAAGCCCGCCAGGCAACGTCCCGCGGCACGTACCTCGTCGACCGACTGGACGTTGCTCTCGGCGATCCGCGCGCGCGTCTCCGCAACCAGATCGTTGACCATCGCGCCGATCTGCGAGCGGGTCAGCTCGCCGATCAGCCGTCTGGGCTCGACGCCCGGGAACTTCGCCTCCACCGCGCGCCACCCCTCGGCGATCATCGGCACTTCCATGAGCTGGTCGAGCGTCAGCAAGCCGGCGCGCAGACCATCGTCGATATCGTGATTGTCATAGGCGATGTCGTCGGCAATCGCGGCGACCTGGGCCTCGAGCGACGGCCAACTCTCCAGCTCCAGCGGGAACGCGGCATCCGCCTCCGCCAGTGCCCATTCGGGATGGGTGATCGGGCCATTATGCTTGGCGAGCCCCTCCAGCGTGTCCCAGGTCAGGTTGAGGCCATCCCAGGCCGGATAGGGCCGCTCGAGCAGGGTCAGCGCGCGGAGCGTGTGGCCGTTATGATCGAAACCGCCCTGCCCGCGCAACGCAGTCTCCAGCGCCTCCTCGCCGGCATGACCGAACGGCGGATGTCCGATGTCGTGCGCCAGGCACAGCGCTTCGGTCAGATCCTCGTTGAGTCCGAGCACCCGCGCGACGGTGCGGCCGATCTGCGCGACTTCGAGGCTGTGGGTGAGCCGGACGCGGAAATGGTCGCCGTCCGGTGCCATGAAGACCTGGGTCTTGTGCCGGAGTCGCCGGAAGCTGATCGAATGGATGATCCGATCCCGGTCGCGCTGGAAGGCGTCGCGCGGCCCCCGCGCCGTCCCGCCCGACTCCTTGTGGAGACGACCGCGGCTGTGTTCCGGCGTGCACGCCCAGGGCGCGAGCGGTCTCACTCCGCCCCCAGCCTGGTGACTTTCTGGCCGGCATCGCTGGTGAAGACGAAGCCCGACACGCCGGTCTTGCCGAGCGAATTGACGAAGGCCTGGGCCTCGGCCGCGGTCTTGAACGGTCCGGTCAGTAGGCGATTGGTGGCGCGCAGCGGCGTCCACCAGCCCGACTTGCCCTTGAAGGAGCCTGGCGCCTTGCCCACCACTGCCTTCCACGCCTTGGGCAGCGAATCCACATTGGCACCGCCGGCAACCTGGACCCAGATGCGTTTCGGTTCTGCCTTGGCGGGATCGGGCTTCTTGGGATCGGGCTTTTTCGGATCCGGTTTCTTGGCCTTCGGATCGGCCTTGACAGCGTCCGCCTTGCCTTTCGCGGCCCCGGGCTTCGCCTTGACGTCCGTCTTCTCGGCCTCCGGCTTCACGGGCTCGGGCTTGGCAACGGGCTTGGGCGCAAGCTTCACGGGCGCAGGCACGGGCACTGGCGCGGCGAAAGGCTCGGCTGGCCGGTTGGCGGCTTCCAGCTCTTCGGCCGGAATGGTGATGCCGGCGACAATGGAGGCGAGCGCGGAATCCTCGGCACCGACGCGGCGCGCAGGTGGGGTTTCGACCGGAACCGGCGCAGGGCGTGGCGCCTCGGCAATGGGGGTCGGTTCCGGCCGGGGCGCGGGCAGCGAAACGATGGTGGAAGCGCGGGTCACCGGCTCCGCTGTCGCGGCTCGCGGCGCGGGCTCGAATCGACCGACAGTACGCACCTCCCGGCTCGCAAGCGGGACCGGGGCCGCGACGGGCGCCGGTTCGGGCGCCGATGGAACCGGCTGGACCAGCGGCACCTGCCGCTCGACATAGGCCGGCGGAGACGGGAGCGGCGCCGCAGCAACGGTCTGAACCGGGGCCGGAGCGGGCGTCGGCGTGACGGGCTTGACGGTCTCGTCTCGGTCGCGGCGCGCGCGACGGTCCCTACCCTTCGGCTCGGCCGCCGCCGGCGGCGCCGCCGCTACGGGCTGAGCCTGCGCGATCTGTACCGGACGCGTCGCGGGCACGTAGCGCGGCAGCGTCGGCGCCATGCGCGCATCGGCGAGCCGCGCCTGGGTGGGCGACATCTCGCCGAAATGGACGGCAAAGGCGCGATCGGCGGGCGACAGGTTGGGGAGACGGCGGAAGAACGGCATGAGCGACGCGCCCATGCTGCCGGGCATCATGCTCGCCGCGATCCGCTCGGCCCCGGCGGTGTCGCCGTTCATCGCGAGGATAAACGCGCGCGCACGCCAGGATGCACGATCGCCACCGCGCAGCAGCGTATCGAGCTGCTTCATCGCCTCGTCGGTGTCGCCAGTAATGCCCAGCGAAAGCGCATAGCGGCGGATCGTATCGTCGTCGCGTCGCTGCGACAGCGCCAGCTTGTAATCGCGCTGCGCCAGATCGGGCGAGCCGAGCAGATCATAGGCGAAGCCGCGATCCGCGGCATATTCGCGCGGGTTCACGCCCTTGGTCTCGGCTTCCTGGAACAGGCGCAGCGCCTCGCCAGGGCGTTCGAGGCGGACCAAAGCGGAGGCACGGCCGCTCAGGATGCGAGGATTGCCGGGCTCGACCGCCTCCGCACGCTGAAAGAAGGCCAGTGCGGCAGCCGTGTCCCCCAGCCGCGTGCTGAGCTGGCCGGCGGCAAGCAGCGCATCGACGTCGCGCGGGCTCTCGGCCAGCACGCGGATCTGGGTCTGGAGCGCGTCGGCGTCCGGATTGGGCGCGGCGACGATCTCGGTCTGGGCGAAGGCCGGGCTTCCCCCAGCCGCAGCCATAACGGCCAAGACTGCGATACCCGTGCGAAGAATTCGAATCCGGTTCATGCGTGTTTCGACTATAGGCCGCGGCGCTGCTGAACCGCCAATGACAAGTCGCCGGCCGCCCGCCGAAGCGAGCCGGGCCGGCGACGAATGCAAGATTACTGGTTGTTCTGGCTGCGCAGGAAGCGCGGAATGTCGAGCGGATCCTTGTCCTCTTCCTCGGCAGCCTTGGAGCCGCGCGATGCGGAGGCCATGCGCTCGAACAGCGTACCGCCGATCTTGCCGCGGGCAGGCTTGGCCTCGGGCTCGGCTTCCGGCTCTTCGCTCGCGCCGGTCAGCCAGCGACGACGCGGGCTGGCGGACGGCTCGGGGGCGGTCGGCTGTTCCGGCTCGCCGGCGAGCATTGCGGGCTCAGGCAAGGCAGTATCCGAACCAAGGAGCAGCTCGTCCGAATCGGCGACCTCCTCCTGAACTTCGGCGACCGGCTCGGCCTCGGGCTCATAGGCCTGGGGTACCGGCGCAGCTTCTTCCGCGACGGGTTCGGCCTCGGGTTCGGAAAAGCCGGGTTCGGGTGCCGCTGCCGGCTCGGCTGCGGTGGTGCGACGCGGCGTGGAGAAGGAGAAGACGCGGGTCTGGTCCAGCGCCGGCGCAGCGCGCGGCACGGCATTGGCATCGATGCCGGTCGCGACGACCGAGACGCGGATCTTGCCCTCGAGCTCGGGATTGAACGCCGAGCCCCAGATGATGTTCGCATCGGGATCGACCAGCTCGCGGATATGGTTCGCAGCCTCATCGACCTCGAGCAGGCGCATGTCCTCGCCGCCGGTGATCGAAACGATCACGCCCTTGGCGCCGTTCATCGAGACGCCGTCGAGCAGCGGGTTGGCGATCGCCTTCTGCGCCGCGATCAGCGCGCGGTCGTCGCCGTCCGCCTCGCCGGTGCCCATCATCGCCTTGCCCATCTCCTGCATCACCGAACGGACGTCGGCGAAGTCGAGGTTGATGAGGCCCGGCATGACCATCAGGTCGGTGATGCCGCGAACGCCCTGCTGCAGCACCTCGTCGGCCATCTCGAACGCTTCCTTGAAGGTCGTGTTCGCATTGGCGATCAGGAA
>JBEVLV010000038.1:0-6810 GCA_040508955.1 Sphingomonas sp.
AGCCGCTGCGTGGTCTCAAGGATTCGCGCAAGCGACTCCGCGCGTTCGACGTAGCGGGAGAGCCAGAACAGATTGTCGGCGGTGCGGCTCAGCAAGGCGTCACGCGGCTCTTGATTGCGGAAAGGCGAAGGGAGGAACCAGGAGCCCTCATTCGTCGAGCACCCATGTGTCCTTGGTGCCGCCGCCCTGGCTGGAGTTCACCACCAGCGAGCCCTCGCGCAGCGCCACCCGCGTCAGCCCGCCGGGCACGACGCGGACGCCGTCGCTGCCGGTCAGCACGAACGGACGGAAGTCGACATGGCGCGGCGCCAGCCCCGCGTCGGTCAGCGTCGGCACGGTCGAGAGCGCCAGGGTCGGCTGGGCGATGTACCGCTGCGGCTCGGCGATCAGCGCCGCGCGGAAATCCTCGATCTGCTGCTTCGTCGCGGTCGGGCCGACGAGCATGCCGTAGCCGCCCGACCCGTCGACCAGCTTGACCACCAGCTCGGGCAGGTGATCGAGGACATATTTGAGCGCCTGGGGCTCGCGGCAGCGGAAGGTCTCGACATTGGGCAGCTTGGCCTCGCCGCCCGAATAGAAGCGCACGATCTCGGGCATGTAGCTGTAGATCGCCTTGTCGTCGGCGATGCCGTTGCCCGGCGCGTTGAGGATCGCGACGTTGCCGGCGCGATAGGCGGCGATCAGCCCGGGCACGCCGAGCATCGAATCGGGGCGGAAGGTGAGCGGATCGAGATAGTCGTCGTCGATGCGGCGATAGATCACGTCGACGCGCACGCGCCCGCCGATCGTCTGCATCCAGACCACATCGTCGTCGACCACCAGGTCCGCCGCCTCGACCAGCTCGATCCCCATCGAATCCGCCAGGAAGCTGTGCTCGTAATAGGCCGAGTTGAAATGCCCCGGCGTCAGCACGACGCAGACCGGCTTGGACTTGCTGCCCGGCGCCACCGACCGCATCGTCGCCAGCAGCATGTCGGGATAGCTATCCACCGGCGAGACATGGAAATCGCGGAACAGCTCGGGGCACAGGCGGATCATCGCCTCGCGATTCTCAAGCATGTAGGAGACGCCGGAGGGCGTGCGGGCATTGTCTTCGAGCACGTAGAATTCGTCGGGGCCGGTGCGCACCAGGTCGATACCGCAGATATGCGCCCATACGCCGTGCGGCGGGCGGATCTGGTCGACTTCGGGACGGAACTGCTCGTTGTTGTAGATCAGCTCGGGCGGGATGATCCCCTCGGCCAGGATGCGCCGCTTGCCGTAGATGTCCTCGAGGAAGGCGTTGATCGCCTCGACCCGCTGGACCAGCCCCTCGCTCAGCCGCTGCCATTCGCGCTGGAGGAAGATGCGCGGGACGATGTCGAACGGGATGATCCGCTCGGCCGCGTCGCTGTCGCCATAGACCGCGAAGGTGATGCCGAGCTGACGGAAGGCGGCTTCGGCGGATTGCTGGCGGCGATGGAGCTCGGCGGAAGGGGTATCGGCCACCCAGTCGGACAGCGCGGCAAATTCGGGACGCGGGTCTTCGGGCCCGCCATGCCCCCAGATTTCGTCGAACGCCCCGCCTGTCGCCATCAACGCTCCCAAGTGCCGGAGACCCCGGCTGGTTCCATGCTGCAATGCTTTGTTGCGTTGCACAAGGGGGGGCGGGTGTCGTTGCGTTAGATCAGTCAAAGCATAACTCCCCTCCCTGGAAGGGAGGGGCTGGGAGTGGGTTGAGGCTTGGGTATACGGACGGGTGGTCGATGGCGGATATGTGTCGTCAGGCCTCTGACCCACCCCCGACCCCTCCCTTCCAGGGAGGGGAGTATTCGACGGCCCTACCGCCCCTGCGCGAGATCGATCAGGCCCTGTTGCGTCAGGATCTGGGGCAGCACGCGCGGAGCCGGCTCGCCCGGCTTGTACCAGAGATAGAGCGGCACGCCGGCGCGGTTGTGCGCCTCGATGAAGCGGCCGAGCGCGGGATCGCCATTGGTCCAGTCGCCGACCAGCACCGCGACCTTGTTGTCCGCGAGCGCCTTGGCCACCGCCTCGGTCTCGATCACGCCCTTCTCATTGACCTTGCAGGTGAGGCACCAGTCGGCGGTGAAATAGGCGAAGACCGGGCGGCCCTGTTTGGTGAGCTCGGCGAGGCGCGCTTCGCTGAACGGCTCGGTACCCGCGACGCCCTGCGTCGGGGCGCCGGGCGCGACCGGATGGACGAAGCCGGCGGTGGCGACCGCGAGCACGATCAGCGGCAGCGCCGGAAGCCAGGCGTGCGACAGGCCGCGCAGTTGTCGGCGGCCCGCCCACCACAGCCCGAACGAGAGCAGCAGCGCGCCGGCGAGCCCGATCGCCATGCCGTCGCTGCCCGCCTGCTTGCCCAGCACCCAGGCGAGCGCAAGCGCGGTGAGGAACATCGGCACCGACAGGATGCGGCGCAGCGTCGCCATCCACGCACCGGGCTTGGGCAGGCGGCGGCGCAGCGCGGGGATGAAGCCGAGCAGCAGGAACGGCAGGGCGATGCCGAGCCCCAGCCCCGCGAAGATCGCCAGCGCGGCGGGCACCGGCAGGATCAGCGCCGCGCCCAGCGCCGATGCCATGAACGGGCCGCTGCACGGCGTCGCGACGAAGGCGGCCAGCGCGCCGGTGGCGAAGGCCCCGCCGGTGCCCTTGGCCGCGGCGCGATTGACGAAGCCGGGGGCGTTCAGCTCGAACAGTCCGGCCAGGTTGAACGAGATGCCGGTGACCAGCAGCAGCAGGATCAGGATCACGCGCGGATCCTGGAGCTGGAACGCCCAGCCCGCGCTCGCCCCGCCTGCGCGGAGCGCGAGCAGGATGCCGCCGAGCGCGAGGCAGACGGCGATCACGCCTGCGGTATAGGCAAGTGCCTCGCCGCGCGGGTTGCCCTGCTCGGTATTGGCCTTGGCGAGGCTCAGCGCCTTGAGGCTCAGGATCGGGAAGACGCAGGGCATGATGTTGAGGATCAGCCCGCCCAGCACCGCGCCGAGAAAGGCGATCGCCGTCGCGAGCCATACCGACCCGCCCGCCGCGGCGGGCGTTCCGGCCGACGCGGTGACGGTGCCCGGCACGGCATGGACGAGCAGGCCATGGCCGCCGATCGCCAGCACCCCGTCCAGGGCCTTGGGCGAGCCCTTGGCGGCGGTCTCGATCACGATCCGGTCGCCGTCGCGGGTCAGCTTCTGCGGCGCGGCATAGTCGATCGCGTCGGTGGTGAGCGGATAGAAATAGCCGTCGCCGGCCGCCGCCTGGGCGGGATAGGGCACGGCGATGCGGACATGGTCCTTGTCGACCTGATAGGTCGCGTCGGCGCCGATCGGCTTGGGCAGCGCCTGGCGCCATTTGTCGAAATCGGCGCGGCGGGTGGCGGTGCCGTCGCCGATCGTCAGCGTCGTCGCGAGATCGGCCTTTTCGGGCACGCACAGCGAATCGGTGCAGACAAGATAATCGAGATTGACCTTGATCGGCAGCGTGCCGCTGGCGCCCGCAGGGATCTTCAGCGTGACGAGCCGGACGAAGGTGCCCTCGTACACATAGTTCATCAGCCCGGCGATGGAGAGGCGCTGGGGGACGGGGTAGCGCAAGGGGCCGGCGGTAACGCCCTGCGGCAGCGTCCAGCTCGCCTTGGCCGGCAGGCCCGCATCGCCCGGATTCTCCCAATAGGCGTGCCAGCCCTTGTCGGGCGTCGAGACGAAGGCGAGCGTGACATCGCTCCCCGCCGCGGGATGATCGGTCTCGGCGACCAGCTCGGTGCGGACATGCGGGCCGGGGCCGATCGGCTGCGCGGCGGCGGGAACGATTCCAGCGAGGAGCAGGAACGACATCAAAGCGAAACGAAGCCAAGCCATGGCGCGTCCTTGCCCAGCTTTCGCCAATGGACAATAGCTGAGCGGATTCTTTCCTCGCGCCGGAGCCGGCTTCAATGAAATTCGCATCCACTTTCGCTGCCGCAATCGCCCTTGTCGCCGCCATGCCGGCGCTCGCGCAGGAGAGTGTACCGGCCACGCCGCGCCCGGCGCCCAAGCTCGTGGTGGTGATCTCGGTCGACCAGTTCTCCGCCGACCTCTTCGCCGAATATCGCACGCGTTACACCCAGGGCTTCGCCCGGCTGCTGTCGGGCGCGGTGTTCCCGGCCGGCTACCAGAGCCATGCCGCGACCGAGACCTGCCCCGGCCATTCGACGATCCTGACCGGCGACCATCCCTCGCGGACCGGCATCATCGCCAACGACTGGACCGATTTCAGCACGGCACGCGCCGACAAGACCGTCTATTGCGCCGAGGACGAGAGCGTCCCGGGCAGCGATTCGAACAACTACACGGTCTCCGACAAGCATCTGAAGGTCTCGACGCTGGGCGAGTGGATGAAGCTCGCCGATCCCCAGTCGCGCGTCGTGTCGGTCGCGGGCAAGGATCGCGCCGCGGTGATGATGGCCGGGCACAAGACCGACGAGATCTGGTGGTGGAACGGCAAGGCGTTCGTCTCCTATGCCGGCCGCGCCGCGCCCGACGCGGTGACCAAGGTCAATGCCGCGACCGCGGCCCGCATCGCCGAGGCGCAGGAGCCGATGGAGCTTCCCGCCTTCTGCCAGGCGCGCAGCCGCGCGATCCCGCTGTCGACCGGCAAGAGCGTCGGCGACGGCCGCTTCGCGCGCGCCGCCGGCAATGTCGGGGCCTTCCGCGCCTCGCCCGAATTCGACGACGCCATCCTCGCGCTCGGCGCCAAGGTCGCCACCGACATGAAGCTGGGCCAGGGCGACCATACCGACCTGCTGATCCTCGGCGCCTCGGCCACCGATTATGTCGGCCATACCTATGGCACCGAAGGCAGCGAGATGTGCCTCCAGATGTTCGCCCTCGACCAGACGCTGGGCCGGCTGTTCGCGGTGCTCGACAAGACCGGCGTCGACTATGCCGTGGTGCTCACCGCCGATCATGGCGGCAACGACCTGCCGGAGCGCGAGCGCGAGCACGGCATGCCGATGGCCGCGCGCGCCGACAAGGTGCTGGCGGCCGGGGCGATGGGCAAGGAAATCGGCGCCGCGCTCGGCCTGACCGGGCCGGTGCTGGCGGGCAGCGTCGGCGGCGACGTCTGGATCGATCCCAAGCTGACCAAGGCGCAGCGCGCGCAGGTCCAGGCCGAGGCGATCAAGCGCTATTCGGCCAATCCGCAGGTCCAGGCGGTGTTCACGCGGGCGCAGATCGAGGCGACGCCGATCGTCCACACCCCGCCCGAAAGCTGGGCGCTGATCGAGCGCGCGCGGGCGTCCTACGATCCGGCGCGCTCGGGCGATCTCGTGGTGGTGCTCAAGCCGCGCATCACGGCGATTCCGGTGCCGACGGGCAATGTCGCGACGCATGGCAGCTTCTGGGACTATGACCGTCGCGTGCCGATCGTGTTCTGGCGGAAGGGCATGACCAGCTTCGAACAGCCGCTCTCGGTCGAGACGGTCGATATCGCGCCGACGCTCGCCGCGCTGATCCACGTGCCGGTGCCGGTGGAAATCGATGGCCGCTGCCTCGATCTGGATGCGGGCACGGGCGACATCTGCGCCAAGTGAACCCGTCTCGTCACCCCGGACAGCTTCCGGGGTGACGAAGACTGGCCTTGATCAGGCCAGCTCGCGGATCTTGACCGAGTTCGGCATCGCCAGTTCCTGCTCCTCGTCGGAGAGCAGCGCCCAGCCGTTCGGCCCGAGCACCTCGATCGGGCGATAGCGCGTCTTGTACGCCATGCGCTCGCTGCCCTTCACCCAATAGCCGAGATAGACATAGGGCAGGCCCGCGTTCCGCGCGCGCAGGATGTGGTCCATGATGATGAAGTTGCCCAGCCCCGGCCGGCCATCCTCGTCGGCCAGGAAGAAGCTGTAGATCATCGAGAGGCCGTCGGCCTGCTGGTCGGTGATGCATGCGCCGACCAGACGGCCGCGCTCGCCGTTCACCGAAGGCTCGCGATATTCGATCACGTACGAGCTGACCGGCGACTGCTCGACCATATCGGCATAGTCGCTCTCGTCCATCGCCGCCATGCCCCCGCCCGGATGGCGCGCCGAGAGATAGCGGTGGAGCAGCGCATATTGCTCCTCGGTCGCCCAGGGCTTGCACGCCGTGACCTCGAGGTCCGAATGGCGCTTGAGCAGCTTGCGCTGGGTCGCGTTGGGCTTGAACTCGTTGCCGACGACGCGGACCGAGACGCAGGCGGTGCAGCCCGCGCAGCTCGGCCGGTACGCGACCGACTGGCTGCGGCGAAAGCCGATGCGGCCCAGCGCGTCGTTCAGCTCGCCGGCATGCTGGCCCGACAATTCGGTGAAGATCTTCCGCTCCTGCCGCCCGGGCAGATAGGGGCATGGCGAGGGGCTGGTGACGAAGAATCTGGGGAAACGGGAAAGTGCTGTCACCGCCTATGGATCCCTTGCTCGCGACCGGCCCGAACTGGCCTTCGAACATGACTATGAAGCGGGAATATGATGATGAAAAGCCGCTTTACCATGAAAGAGAGTTAACGGCGGGGCGGAGATATTCTTGTGGCGCGCAAACCACTTGGCCGCAGCCGCTGGCGGCGCGCCGGGAGGGAAAATCCCTCGATCGGACAGCAATGTAGCCGGGATCGCCGGAAAGGTGAATCGAGCGCTGACTCCGTTCGTCGTGCGTGCGATTCGCTTGGGCGCGCAATTGTGGAAATTTGGGGCCAAGGTTCGCCGAGCAGCATCCCACTCGGTCACCCCGGACTTGTTCCGGGGCCACCGGTCCGCAAACGCAGGGCCTGAGGCTCCACCGTGTCGGGCAGACACCAGGTGGGCCCCGGAACAAG
>JBEVLV010000039.1:0-40637 GCA_040508955.1 Sphingomonas sp.
TCCGGCGCTGGCCCGTCAGCGCTACGACAAGCTGTTCGAGGGTTTCGGGGCGCAGATCCACTATGTCTATGAGCCGCTGGGCGCCGCCTACAGCTACGCCTCGCGCCTCACCGAACCGGCGACGATCCTGGTCGCGGATTTCGGCGGCGGTACCAGCGACTTCTCGATCGTCCGCGTGGCCGAGCCGGGCGCTGCGCGGCGCTGTGTCCCGTTGGGATCGGCGGGCATCGGCATCGCCGGCGACCGCTTCGACTATCGCATCGTCGACCGGCTGATCCTGCCGATGCTCGGCAAGGGCGGGATGTATCGCTCGTTCGACAAGATCCTCGAGATCCCGCGCAGCTATTTCGCCGATTTCGCCGACTGGTCGCGCCTGGCGCTGATGCGCAATCGCAAGACGTTGGACGAGCTGGGACGGCTCCAGCGCAGCGCGATCGAGCCCGACGCGATCGGCCGGATGATCGCGCTGATCGAGAACGAGCTGGGCTACCCGCTCTACGATGCGGTCGGGCAGCTCAAGCGCGCGCTGTCGAGCGAGGACCATGCCGGTTTCCGCTTCAGCGGCGCCGGGCTGGAAATCGAGGCCGACGTCACCCGCGCCGAGTTCGAGAGCTGGATCGCGGAGGACCTGGCGCGGATCGCGCAGACGATCGACACGGCGCTCGCCAAGGCCGGCGTGGAGGCCGGCGCGATCGACCGCGTTTTCCTCACCGGCGGATCGTCGCTGATCCCGGCGATCCGCGCCATGTTCGCCGCGCACTTCGGCGAAGACCGCATCGCCACCGGCGGCGAGCTCACCTCGATCGCCCATGGCCTCGCGCTGATCGGCGGCGAGGCGAACGTCGCCAAATGGGCGGCGTGACCGGCTGGGCTAGGCGTCCGCTGCCGCTTCCCTGGCGATGATCTCCAGGAAATTGCGACACGTCAGGCTGATGCCTTCGCGCAGGTGGATCAGCCATATCGCCGTGACCGATTCCGGATCGGAAAGCGGCCGATAGACCAGCTTCGCCGATTGCAGCGCGCACATCGACTCGGCGACCACGCACAGGCCAATCCCCGCCGCAGCCAGCCCGAAGAGCGACGACACCTCGCGAACCTCGTGCGCCACCTGGGGCTCTACGCCGGCGCCGCGCAGCATCGCCACCAGCTCCTCGGTAAAGGTCGCGCAATGCTCGCGCCGATAGATCAGCAGCGGTTCGCCGGCGAGATCGCGAAGGTTCAGCTCGTTGCGACGGGCGAGCGCATGGTCAGGCCGCAGCGCCACGAACAGCCGCTCGCGCAGGATCGGCGTCACCTCGATATCGTCGCCGATTTCCGGCCGCCGGATGCCCCGCACGAAGCACGCATCCAGCGCATGATCGACCAATGCCTCGGCCTGCGCCCGCCCAGGCACCTCGGTCAGGTTGAGCTTCACATCGGGCCATGCCTGGCGGAACGCATAGATCGAGCGCGCGATCAGCGGCACGAACGGCGCCGATGCGTTGAACCCGACGTTCAGCTCGCCCAGCGCGCCGCGTGCCGCCCGATGCGCGACGTTGATCGCGCGCTCGGCCTGGTCGAGCGTCGCGCGCGCCTCCGGAAGAAAGGCTGTGCCCGCGCTGGTCAGCTTCACGCTGCGGCTGGTCCGGTCGAACAGCTTCACGCCCAGCTCGGTCTCGAGCTGCCCGATCTGCTGGCTGAGCGGCGGCTGCGAGATGCCCAGCCGGGTCGCTGCACGCGCGAAGTGCAATTCCTCAGCAACACCGATGAAATAGCGAAGGTGGCGAAGTTCCATGATTGAGACGTATTACATATCGATCATGCCGAAAACAATATTGGACGCGGATGATTGAGCGCGAGCAAGGGAGATTTTGCTGCGGTAGCGAACTGGGGAGTGTCGCTACAAACCTTCGTATGGAGTTGTCGTCGATGCCCCTCTCCCCCAATTCCGCAATTGACCGCCTCGACCGGAGCCGCCGCCCTTGATCGGAATCGTCCGGACCGCGCTTGCGCGGCCGCTTACCTTCATCGTCATGGCCATCCTGATCCTGATCCTCGGCGTGCTTGCCGCGATCCGGACGCCGGTGGACATCTTCCCCGACATCCGCGTCCCGGTGATTGCTACGGCGTGGCAGTATAGCGGCCTGTCGCCCGACGAAATGTCGGGCCGGATCATCACGCCGTTCGAGCGCGTGCTGACCACGACGGTCAACGATATCGATCATATCGAGAGCCAGTCGATGCCCGGCATCGGCGTGGTGAAGATCTATTTCCAGCCCGGCGCCGACATCCGCACCGCCACCGCACAGGTGACGTCGGTTTCGCAGAGCGTGCTCAAGCAGCTGCCGCCGGGCATCACCCCGCCGCTGATCCTCAACTACAACGCGTCGACCGTGCCGATCGTCCAGCTCGCATTGTCGGGCCGCGGCATGTCGGAAGGACAGCTGTTCGACATTGCCCAGAATACGGTCCGCACCAGTCTCGTCACGGTGCCCGGCGCGGCGGTTCCCTATCCGTCGGGCGGCAAGCAGCGCCAGATCCAGATCGATCTCGATCCCCAGGCGCTCCAGTCCAAGGGGCTGTCGGCGCAGGACGTCGGCAACGCCATCGCCGCGCAGAACCAGATCAACCCGGCCGGCTTCGCCAAGATCGGCGGCTATCAGTACAGTATCAAGCTCAACAACGCGCCCGGCTCGATCGAGGAGCTCAACGCGCTGCCGGTGAAGACCGTCAACGGCGCGACCATCTATATGCGCGACGTCGCGCACGTCCGTGACGGCACCGCGCCGCAGACCAACGTCGTCCATGTCGACGGGTCGCGCTCGGTGCTGATGACGGTCCTGAAGAACGGCGCGACTTCGACGCTGGCGATCGTCCAGGGCGTCAAGGACGCACTGCCCAGGATCAAGGACAATGTGCCCGCCGCGCTCAACATAGCGCCCATCGGCGACCAGTCGCTGTTCGTGAAGGCGGCGGTCGAGGGCGTGGTCAAGGAAGGCGCGATCGCCGCGGCGCTCACTTCGCTGATGATCCTGCTGTTCCTCGGATCGTGGCGCTCGACCGTGATCATCGCGATCTCGATCCCGCTGGCTATCCTGGCGGCGATCGTCGCACTTTCCGCCACGGGCAACACGCTCAATATCATGACGCTCGGCGGATTGAGCCTCGCGGTCGGCATCCTGGTCGACGACGCGACGGTGACGATCGAGAACATCAACTGGCACCTTGAGCAGGGCAAGCCGGTGAACCAGGCGATCCTCGATGGCGCGCAGCAGATCGTGACGCCGGCCTTCGTCTCGCTGCTGTGCATCTGCATCGTGTTCGTGCCGATGTTCTTCCTTCCCGGCGTGGCGGGCTTCCTGTTCGTGCCGCTCGCGCTCGCGGTGGTGTTCGCGATGATCGCCTCGTTCATCCTGTCGCGCACCCTGGTGCCGACCATGGCGATGTATCTGCTGAAGCCGCACGCACCGGGCCATCTGCACGAGGCCGGTCAGCCGGGCTCGCGCAATCCCCTGGTCCGGTTCCAGCGCGGCTTCGAGCATCGCTTCGAGCAGATCCGCGCGGGCTATATCGGCCTGCTGGAGAAGGCGCTGCACGTGCCGCGGCCGTTCATCCTCGGCTTCCTCGCGGTCGTCGGGCTATCGTTCCTGCTGGTGCCGCTGCTCGGCCAGAATTTTTTCCCCAGCGTCGACGCGGGCGCGATGGCGATCCACGTCCGTGCGCCGGTCGGCTCGCGTCTCGAGGACACCTCGGCACAGTTCGATCGGATCGCGCGCCGCATCCGCGAAATGATCCCGCCGAACGAGCTGGTCTCGGTGGTCGACAATATCGGCCTGCCGGTCAGCGCGATCAACACGACCTACAACAACTCCGGCACGATCGGCCCGCAGGACGGCGACATCCTGATCCAGCTTTCCAAGGATCACGCGCCAACCGCAGGCTATGTCCAGAAGCTGCGCGAACAGCTTCCCAAGAGCTTCCCCGGCACCCAGTTCGCCTTCCTTCCGGCCGACATCACCAGCCAGATCCTGAACTTCGGCGCCCCCGCGCCGATCGACATCCAGGTCGCGGGCCGCGATGCCGACGCCAATGCGGACTATGCCAAGAAGATCCTGCGCCGGATCACCGAGATCCCCGGCGTCGCCGATGCGCGCATCCAGCAATCCTCGCGCTATCCGCAGCTTAACGTGAACATCGATCGCAGCCGCATCGGCCAGCTCGGGCTGACGGAGCGCGACGTGACCACCAGCGTCGCCAGCTCGCTCGCCGGCACCTCGCAGACCGCGCCGGTCTTCTATCTCAATCCCGACAATGGCGTGTCCTACGCGGTGGTCGCGCAGACGCCTGAATACCGCGTCGGATCGATCAGCGACCTGTCCAACATCCCCGTGACCGGCACCGGCAAGGGCGCGGACCAGGTGCTCGGCGGCATCGGCACGATCTCGCGCAGCAATGCCTCGGCGGTCGTCTCGCATTACAACATCGCGCCGGTGATCGACATCTTCGCGACCCCCAATGGTCGCGACCTCGGCGCGGTGTCGGCCGACATCAACAAGGTGCTCAAGCAGCTCAAGGGCGCGGCGCCCAAGGGCGTAACCGTCACGATGCGCGGCCAATATGCGACGATGAACAGCGCATTCTCCGGCCTCGCCTTCGGCCTCATCGGCGCGATCGTGCTGATCTACCTGCTGATCGTCGTGAACTTCCAGAGCTGGCTCGATCCGTTCGTGATCATCACCGCGCTGCCGGGCGCGATCGCGGGCATCATCTGGATGCTGTTCACCACCGGTACGACTCTGTCGGTGCCGGCGCTCACCGGCGCGATCATGTGCATGGGCGTGGCGACCGCCAACTCGATCCTGGTGGTCAGCTTTGCCCGCGAGCGGCTCGCCGAGCTCGGCGACGCCACCGCGGCAGCGCTGGAAGCCGGACTGGTCCGCTTCCGCCCGGTGCTGATGACCGCGCTCGCGATGATCATCGGCATGCTGCCTATGGCGATGGGCTTCGGCGAAGGCGGCGAGCAGAACGCGCCGCTGGGCCGCGCCGTGATCGGCGGCCTGATCGTCGCCACCTTCGCCACGCTGATGTTCGTCCCCGTCATCTTCAGCCTCGTCCACAAGCGCAAGGCCGGCACGGCCGGTGCGGACCGGCCCATCCCATTGGAGGAAGCACATGTCTGAGAACGGCAACAGCCGGCTCAAAATCGGCGGCGGCATCGCCGTAGTCGTCGCGCTCGGCGTCGTCGCAGCCGGAATCGCCTCGCGCGCCGGTACCGAACAACGCCTCGCCACCTCGACCGCCGAACTGGCCATACCGAACGTCCTCGTGATCCGCCCGTCCGCGATCGCCGCCGGTGACGCGCTGCGCCTGCCCGCCAATCTCCAGGCGCTCAACAGCGCACCGATCTATGCCCGCACTACCGGCTATGTCCGCCGCTGGCTCGTCGATCTCGGCGATCCGGTACGCCGCGGCCAGGTCCTCGCGATCCTCGACGCGCCCGATGTCGACCAGCAGCTCGCTGCTGCCCGCGCCGACCTGCAGACCGCCCGCGCCAACCAGCAGCTCGCCTCCACCACTGCCACGCGCTGGAGCACGATGCTCGCCAAGGACGCGGTCTCGAAGCAGGAATCGGACGAGAAGCAAGGCGATCTCGCCGCCAAGTCTGCGGTGACGCACGCCGCCCAGGCCAATGTCGCCCGGCTCCAGGCGCTGACCGGCTTCACCCGCCTCGTCGCCCCCTTCGACGGCGTCGTCACCAGCCGCTCGACCGATGTCGGCGCGCTGGTCGTCGCCGGCAATGCCAGCTCGACTCCGCTGTTCACCGTCTCCGATGTCAGCCGCATCCGCGCCTATGTGAAGGTGCCCCAGGCCTATTCGGGCCAGATCCACCCGGGTATGGACGTGAGCCTCGTGCTTCCCGAATATGCCGGCCGCACCTTCAACGCGACGCTGACGCGCACCGCCGGCGCGGTCGATCCGGCCTCAGGCACGGTGCTGGTCGAGCTCCAGGCCTCGAACGCCGATCGCGCGCTCAAGCCCGGTTCCTATGCCCAGGCGAGCTTCCCGCTCCACGGCGTGAGCACCACCGTCACCCTGCCACCGAGCGCATTGATCATCGGCTCCAGCGGCACCCAGGTCGCGGTGGTCGGACCCGACGGCAAGGCGCTGTTGCGCACCGTCACGCTGGGTCGAGACCAGGGCAAGGTGGTCGAGGTCACAGCCGGCCTTTCGGCCAATGATCGCGTGATCGACAATCCGCCCGACTCGCTCCAGACCGGCGACCCGGTGAAGGTGCTCCCCAATGCGGGCAAATAAGCTTGGCCTGATCGCCTCGACCGCGCTGGCGCTCACGGGCTGCTCGATGGCGCCGGACTATCACCGGCCGGAAGTCGTCACCGCCCCCGCCTACAAGGAAGGCGGCCCCTGGCAGACGGCAGGCGCCGACGTGCCCGCCGCCGGCAAATGGTGGGAGATCTTCAACGATTCCACCCTGAGCGGCCTGGAGGAACGGATCGAGGCGGGCAGCCCCAGTCTCGCTGCCGCCGCGGCGCGCTATGAGCAGGCCACCGCGCTCGTCCGCCGCACGCGCGCCGATCTGCTGCCCGAAGTCGATGTCGGCGCGAACACCCAGCGCGACCGCGTCTCCGCCGGCCGGCCACTTTCGCCTGGCAGTGCCGCGACCTACACCAACAGCCAGATCGGCGCGTCGCTCAACTACGAGCTGGACCTGTTCGGCCGCGTGCGAAACTCGGTGAAGGCCAGCGAGGCCAATGCCCAGGCCAGCGAATCCGATCTGGCCGGCGTCCGCCTCGGGCTCCAGGCGCGGCTCGCCGCAGCCTATTTCGACATGCGCGGACTCGATGCGCGGACGGTGCTGCTGCGTCAGACCGTCGAGGCCTATCAGCGCGCCTTCGACCTGACCGACACGCGCCATTCGGGCGGCATCGCGTCGGGCATCGACGTTAGTCGCGCCCAGAGCCAGCTCTCCGGCGCCAAGGCCGAGCTCGATGCCGTCGCCGCTGCGCGCGCCGCGGACGAGCATGCCATCGCGGTATTGATCGGAGAGAGCCCCTCGACCTTCTCGCTTGCCGTGGTCGACACCCAGCTCGCCCCGCCGGCGATCCCCGCCGCCCTGCCCTCCATCCTGCTCCAGCGCCGGCCGGATATTGCCGCTGCCGAGCGTCGCGTGGCGGCCGCCAACGCGCAGATCGGCGTCACGAAGGCCGCGCTCTTCCCGAACGTTACCCTGGGCGGTTCCGGCGGGTTCGAAGCTGCGAGCGGCAGCCTGCTGAGCACCGCCAACAGCTTCTGGGCGCTGGGCCCGCTCTCCGCGGCGCTTGCGATCTTCGATGGCGGCGCGCGCCGCGCCAATGTCCGGATTTCACGCGCGCAGTATGACGAGGCTGCGGCGAATTATCGCCAGACGGTGCTCACCGCCTTCCGCGAGGTCGAGGATGATCTCGCTGCCGGCCGCCACCTGATCGATCAGGAGCGCAACCAGCGCGATGCGGTCGCCGCCGCCGAGCGGACCCGCGATCTCGCGCTCACCCGCTACCGCGACGGCGCGGCCGATTATCTGGAGGTCACGATCGCGCAGACCGCCGCACTCGACGCCGAACGCGCCCTGCTCGATCTCCGCTCGCGCCAGCTCGGCGTGGCGACCGATACGGTGCGTGCGCTGGGGGGGCTCTACTAGAAGCCCCCCAGCACCCGCCGCGGATCAGTGCAGCGAGACGCTCGCCACTGCCTGCGGCGGTGCGCGCCTGACAACGGCACCCGCGTCCACCCGGAAGCGACCGGCCTGCTCGGCAAGCCCCTCGATCTCGGCGCGCAGATTGCGCGTCGCCGCGGACGTTTCCTCGACCATCGCGGCGTTCTGCTGGGTCGACTGGTCCATCGTGCCGATCGCGGTGCTGATCTCGCCGATCGCCATCGACTGGGCGCGGTTGTCCTCCGCCATGGTGCCGAGCAGGGTGTGCACCTCGCCGACGCTTTCGGAGATGCCGACAAGTGCCCCGTCGACGCGCTGGACCATGTCCACCGCAGCGACGATGTCGGTCTGGGTGGCGGTAAGCTGGTCGCGGGCGCGGCCGGCTTCCTCCTCCGCACGCATCGCCAGCGCGGAGACCAGATCGGCGACGACCGCGAAGCCGCGGCCCGCCTCGCCGGCGCGGCCGGCTTCGACTGCCGCGTTCATCGCGAGAACGCGCGTCTGGAAGGCGATCTTGTCGAGCCCCTCGATCACGCTGTCGATGCCCTTGGCACTCTCGCTAACCCGGCCCATGGCCTGGACCGCCTCGTCTGCGATCCCACGCCCCTGGGTGACCGTCGCGAGGGCGCCGTCCGCCCGCTCGACGGTGCTCGAGGCAGCGAGCGCGGCGGTCTTCAGACGCTGGTCCATCTGCGTGATCGCGGCAGAGGTCTGCTCCAGGCTCGCGGCATTGGCCTCGGTCCGGCGTGCCAGATTCTCCGAGGCATGGGCGATCTCGCCCGATCCGGTGCGGATCGCGTTGCTGCTCTCGCGCACCGTGCCGATCAGCTCGCGCAGCGCCGCCAGCGCCGCGTTGAAATTGGCGCGGAGCTCGGCATAGGTGGCCGGGTACTCCTCGACAATGTCGGCGGTCAGGTCGCCATTGGCGAGCTGGCGCAGATTGGCGGTCATGCCGCGGACGATCCCCGCATGCTTCTCCGCTTCCGCGTTCATCGCGATCTGCGCTTGGGCGGAATCGCGGAAGGCGAACATCGCCTTGGTCATGCGGCCCACACAGTCGCGATAGTCAGTAAAGCGTATCGGGCTGGTCAGGTCGCCCGCGGCAAGCGCTTCCATGCGCACCACGGTGGTAACATAGGGCCGCGCGATCGCCTCGCGGAACCACACCGCCAGCACTGCCGCGGCGAGCGCCGCGACGATACCTGCGGTCAGGGCCGCGCCGGCGCCGGCGAGGAACAGGATGAGGGGCGAGATGGCGGTCAGCGCGACCATCGTCCCAAACGCGATGAGAAGTTTCAGCCGAATAGGCGCGTTTGCTTCGAACCAGTGCATGTCCATTTCCCTGGATAGGGTCGCCCGCAAGTTAACGGACGCCAATCTAGAGATAATAGGAAATTGTTCGAGAGTCCGGACTCCGAAAAGAAGGATTCCTCGACATATTTTCAAGTACGACCCGTAATACAGACCGCGATACGGGGTTATACTTATCGTGGAATCCCCAGATTCAACCGGCCCCCTCAGGGGGGACTAAACTATGTTAGTCCGTAACCGGCCAGGCATATTATTCCGAATCGGATTCAGTCTAATATGGACTGAAATGGCAGTCGCTCCGGCGAACATTGCCCGCCGGGGCGATCCGATCAGAACTTGTAGTTGAGCGACACCGCGTAGCGCCGGCCGAGCAGGTCGTATGCGGAGGTCTGGTCGTAGGGGAATGGCGGCGCCGTATCGAACAGGTTCGTCACCGTCAGGCGCATCACCGCCTTGTCCATGATCCGCTGCGACAGGCCCAAGTTGAACAGCCACTGGCTGGGCAACTCCAATATATCGCGGCTGTCGGCGTTGAACAGGATGTCGTACTTCGCCTTGCCGGTATAGTTGGCCTGGAAGGTCATTCCGAAGCCGCCATCGCTGCTGAAGGCGACGTTCGCCTGGCCGCTATATTTCGGCGTGCCGATCTCGCCGGCCATCGGATCGACCGTCACGCCATTGTTCGACGAGCGCAGCGTATCGAGATAGAAGAGCGAGCCGCTGAAGTTCAACCGGCCGCCCACGCCGATGCCGTCTAGCGGCAGCATGTAATCGACCTGCGCCGTCAGCCCCTTGAACTCCATGAAGCTGCCGTTGACGAAGCCGGTGCGGATGCCTGGGTTCGCCGGATCGCTGGCGATCTGGCCGTTGACGTTCGGATCGCTGCTGTGGACGCGGGTGAACTGCGAACAGAAGCTGTTGCCGGCATCCGGATTGGCCAAGTCGAACGAGGGGTTGTCGTAGCAGCCCTCGGCGATGTTCGCGGCGGTGAGCGAGGCGATGTTGCCGGTCACCTTGATCCGGTTCCAGTCGATCGCCGCGGTGAAGCGCGGAATGAAGCTCGGCCGCAGCACGACGCCGAAGGTATAGCTGTCCGCGACCTCGTTCTGCAGGTTCGGATTGCCGCCGGTCCGCCCCGGCACCGCCGAGGTGCGCGCCAGCGAGCTGAAGGTGGCCGGATCGATGTTGTACGCCTTGTAGAAGGCGTCGCAGTTGCGCTGACGGATCGTCGGGTTCGATCCGCTGCCGATGTTCGCCACGTCGCACGGATCGGGGAAGAAGGAGCCGGCATTGGTCTGCGGCGTGAACAGCTCGACGATAGACGGCGCGCGCAGCGAGCGGGTAAAGTTGCCGCGGAACTCGATATCCTTGATCGGGCGATAGCGGCCGCCCACGGTATAGGTCCAGAAGCCGCCATTGACCGAGTTGTTGACGTAGCGCGCGCGGCCCTCGGCCGTCAGGCTCTCGACCAGCGGGACATGATTGTCCGGCGAGATCAGCGGCACGAGCAACTCGCCAAAGACTTCGTTGGTGTGAAAGCTGCCCTCGTTCCCGGCGATCGCCGCGGCGCGACCCCGGCCCGCTACCTGGAACGGATCGGGCGTGAACTGGCCATATTCGCGGCGATGCTCGAAGCCGACGTTGAAGCCGACCGGACCCGACCAGAGCGTGACCAGGTCCGACGAGCCGAAGTTGATATTGTACACTTCCTGCTCGAGCACCGACCGGGCCGTCGAGCGATAATTGACGTAGTTGACCGCAGCCGGATCGAGCCGCCCGGGACCGAACGGATCGAGCGCGACACATGCCGAGTCCGCGATCGGCGCGATGCCGCCCGGCGCCGCGTTGAGCACCGGATTCGGATTGCAGTTGTTGATCGCGTTCACGAACTTCTGCTGATCGAGCAGGATCTGGTGGAAGAAGCCCTCGGTCCGGCCATAGTTCGCCGACGCCTCATAGGTGAAGCTCTTGCCGAAAAGATGGAAGTCGCCGGTCAGCCCCGCGACGCCGCGATAGACGTCGGTCTCAGACGATGCCGCGCCATTGGTGATGTCGACGAAGTCGCGCGACAGGTAGAAATTGTTGACGCCATAGCCCGCGAGCACACTCTTCGCCTGGGCGGTGAGGCGTGGATCGTTGATGTTGAACAGCAGCGCACTGTTCACGCCACCGGGGAACAGCGGCGAGTTGTACACCGGCTGGTCGATCACCTCGCGGCCGATGCCGTGATAATAGCTGCCCTCGAAGAACGCCTTCACGCCCGTGGTGATGTCGTAATCGGCGTTCAGATTGGCGGTGTAGCGCTCGAGATCGTTGGTGAGCGGCCGCGTGGTCGTCAGGTCGAAGCCGTCGCCGCCGCTGCCATAGGTGTTGCCGAACGGCATGCCGGGATTGAACGGCACGATGTTGCCGTTGCCGTCGAACTGGATGCGGTTGAAGCCGCCCGGGCCAAAGCCGGCGGTGCTGCCGTCGGTGGGGTTGTAGGTCTGGAAATTCGCCGGCGTCGCGCCGTTCGCGGGAATGTAGGGAAGGATCAGGCCCGCGGTGGATTCCGTGAAGATCCGCGTGTTGCCGATCAGCACCGTGTTCGGGATGCCGTCGGTCGAACCGCCATTATAGGGAACGAGCGTGTTGATGCGGCCGTCGGTCGTCGAGGTGCGGCCGGGAATGCGCGTCTGCGCCGACCCAGCAGTCGGGTTGGTCTGGAAGGTCAGCGCTTGGCGGGCACGCTCGCGATCGACGGCGCGCAGGCCGTCGCTGCGATCATAGGAGGCGCCGATGAGAATATGGCCGCGGCCTTCGGAGCCGAACTTGAAGCCGGCGATGCCCGACAGGTTGGCGCGGAAATTGTCGCCCTGGTTGCTGATGCCGCTCAGGCCCGAAAGCTCGACGCCCTCGTAATCCTTCTTGAGGATCACGTTGATCGTGCCGGCGATCGCATCCGAGCCATAGATCGGCGCCCCACCGATCGCGACATTCTCGATCCGTTCGATCATCAGCGGGTTGATGACGTTGAGATCGACCTGGAGGCCGGCCGGATTGCCGAGCACGGTCGGCGCGTTGGTCGAGACGAAGCGGCGGCCATTGACCAGGGTCAGCGTGCGCGCGGTGCCCAGGCCGAACTTGTTCACGAAATTCTGGCTGACGCCGTAGCTGCTCTGCCCGCCCTCGGCATTTTGCGGGACGCCGAAGCCCGGCTGCTCGTTGAGGGCGTCGGCGACGTTCGTCAGGCCGCGCGCGTTGAGATATTCGTTGGAGAGCACCGTGACCGGCTCGAGCGAATCGAATTCGGCGCGCTTGATGCGCGATCCGGTGATGACGATTTCGCCGCCGTTCTGGGCTTCGTCGGCACTCGGCGTCGCGGTGACAAGCGATCCGTCCGCTTGCGGTGCCTGGGACTCAGGTTCGGTCGACGCCGTCTGCGCCCAGCTTATGGACGGCAGCAGCAGCGCCAGAGTGAGAACGCTCGCAGAGATGAAACGGGTCTTCATAGCCTAACCCCTTGTTTGTTTTGACGACTCCCTTGCCTGCGGGTTCTCCCCGGCGCCTTTTGCGGCCCGTGGGCGGTTATTTGTATAGACAATTGGTAATGCGCATTTCACCGCGTTGCAACATTCAATTTGCGCGATGCAGCAAGATATTTCACTCCGCAATGGGCAACACGCTGGAAAAGATTGAGAAATGCAGCAATTGAGCAACAATCTTACCCGTCACCGGTCCGTCATGCGGCGACGCACCATTTTTTGTATAGACATTTAACGATCCACATAGGACTATGATGGTCGCGGGGCGGGACGCTCCGGGCACGAGGGGAGCGCAACCATGATCCTGAACCAGAAGACTGCCACCAGCCGATTCGCCGCCAGGCACGCATGGACCGGCCTGTTGCTCGCCGGCGCGGCGATCGCGACGCCGGCCGCTGCGCAAACCGCACCCGCTGCGACGCATTCCGCCAACAACCCCTCCCCGGCCGTGCTGGCCGCCTTTCCGATGAACGACGAGATCCGCACCAAGGTGCGCGCGATGCGCGGCCTGGCGGTCTCGCCCGACGGCAAGTCGGTGCTTGCCGGCATCACCGACACCACGGCCGAGGGCGGCCTGCCGCACCTCTGGCTGCTCGGCCCCGGCGCCAAGCCGCGCCAGCTCACCTTCACCCGCACGGGCGATCGCGGCGGCGAGACCAGCGCGCAATTCTCGCCTGACGGCAAATCGATCCTGTTCCTCGCCTCGCGCGACGGCGCGCGTTCGCTGTTCCGCCTGCCGCTGACCGGTGGCGAGCCCGAGCGGCTCCAGATCACCAAGAGCCAGAAGGGCGAGGTCGCCGGCGCCTGGGGCGGCGCGCTCAAGAAGGACAATCTCGTCGCGCCCGGCGGCTACGCCTTTTCGCCCGACGGCAAGTTTCTCGCGCTGTGGGGCGAGGATCCGGAGGATCCCGCGATCACCGCCCGCAAGGCGCGCAAGGACGACGGCTACAATCACGAGGAGCCGGAATCACACACCTTCCTCTACATGGTCGATTTCGCGACCGGCGAGACCCGCCCGGTCAAGCTCGACGGCAAGTTCGCCTCGGTCAGTTGGTCCTATGATAGCGCCGACATGATCGTGACGACCGACCCCCGATCGGATCTGACCGGTCCGGACAGCAGCTTCTGGCAGGTGAACCCGGATACCCTCGCCGCGACCAGGCTCGATCTGCCCAAGACCGCCGGCGGCGTTGCGTTTCTGCCCGGCCGCAAGCGGCTGGTCTTCACCAACCAGTGCCTCGAGGATGCCCCGCCGCGCTGCAACGACCTGTACGTCAAGGATGTCGTCACCGGCCAGGCGAAGAACCTGACCCCCGGCTTCGACGGCGACATCCCCGAGAATTACACGGTGCTGCCGACCGGCGATCTGGCCATGACGATCTCGACGCATATGCGCACGCGCCTGGCGACGATGTCGACCACGACCGGCGCGGTCACCTGGCATGATTTCGGCCTGCCCGTCGCCGGCTCGCTCGTCACCAATGGCAAGCTGTCCGCCTGGGCGTTCAGCGGCAGCGGCCCGCTCGATCCGAGCACCGTCTATCTGACGCCCAAGTTCGGCGCCAAGCCGGTCGCGCTCGAAGCACCCGCGCTGATGCCGTCGACCTGGGCCAAGGTACCGTCGAAGCTCGTCACCTGGCAGAACGAAGGGCTGACGATCGAGGGCATGCTCTACATGCCCAAGGTCGCGCCGGGCACCAAGGTACCGCTGGTCCTCAGCATCCATGGCGGCCCCGCCGGCCGCTTCCAGGACGATTATTCCGCCGCGATCCAGATGCTCGTCGCCGAAGGCTGGGCGGTGATGCAGCCCAATATCCGCGGCTCGACCGGTTATGGCGCCAAGTTCCTCGGCGCCAACAAGAACGATCTCGGCGGCGCCGACTTCCGCGACATCATGGCGGGCGTCGACATGCTGATCAAAGACTATCCGATCGATGAGTCGAAGATGGCGCTGATCGGTTACAGCTATGGCGGCGAGATGGCCGGCTTCGCGGTCGGCAAGACCGATCGCTTCAAGGCGATCGTCTCGGGCGCCCCCGTCATCAACCAGTTCAGCGAGTATGGCACGGAGCGCGGCACCTTCTACGATCGCTGGTATTATGGCCGGCCCTGGGATCATTTCGCCGATGTCTGGCGCCAGAGTCCGATCTCTACCGTGATGCACGCCAAGACGCCGTTCCTGCTGCTGCAGGGCGCGGACGACGTCACCGATCCGCTCGGCCAGTCGCTCGAGATGTGGCGCGCGCTCAAGCAGTACAACGCGCCGGTCGCGCTGATCGTCTATCCGCGCGAAGGCCATCCCGAGGCAGGCGGCAGCTTCCGCTCGCTGGTCAGCCAGGAGCCCTGGCACGGCATCGACATGCGCCGCCGGATGTTCGGCTTCCTGCGCGCGGCCTTCGCCGGCGAAGCCGATCCGCTGGCGATTGCGCGCAAGGACGTGCCCACACCCTGATGGCGTTTCCCCTCCCTCGGGTCGCGGGGAGGATAGGATGGATGCTTCCCGAACCGGAATCCCGCGGGAGGCATCCATTTTCTGCAGTCGAGATTGGCGCCTGACAGGCCTTTCCGGCCTAGAAATTGGCAGTCAGGTTGAGCGATCCATATAAGGTCGTTCCTCCTGGTGGAGCGTTGGGCGCCAGCTCCAGAAACTGCCTTTTCATCAAGGCGACGCCGTTGGCCTCGAAGCGCAACCTGGCGGGCCTTACCCACCAGCGCAGTCTTGCATCCAGTTGGTGCCCCGCGAAATTCCCCGCGCGACCCGTCGCATCGCGAACGCCGGTCGTGGAGAAGCTGTCCTGCCGCTGCGCCAGCCAAAGCGCGTGATAGCTGACGAAACCATCGATCCGCTTCGAAGGAACAACCTCCAGGCGCATCCCGACACTCGAGATATTGGCGCGGCCGACGGCATTGTAGAGGCCGGATGGCGCCAAATCGGCGCGACGCATCCCGAAGAGCGTGTCGAAGCGACCATACCTGCCGCCGGAACGGTCCCCGCTGGCACGATCATATTCGATGGAGAGGCGCGGCTTCCAGTCGGCGGGGAATGTGTACCCCGCATCGCCATGGACGAACCACGCGGACACGGGAATCCTTGCCGCATTTCCCAAGGTGGAAGCGCTGATCCGCCCCGACTGATAATATGCCTCGATCTCGACATCGGCCTTTCCCGCGGCGGGATCGCGCAGAAGGCGCCCGCCATAGGTGTTCAGCGAACGGTCGCGGGTTGGCCGACCAGGCATGTCCCGTTCCCCCAGGTGGTAGAAGCTCCCCTCCAGCGTGAGGCCGCCGATCGTCCGCGCTTTCGCTACCGTGCCTCCCCACAGCACCAGATCGAAGCCTTCCCGGTCCAGCGCAACAGCGTTCCGCCGGAGCGATTCGGGATCATCCGGGCGCCGCTGCTGCGGCAGGACATAGATGAGCGTCGCCGCGACGCCGTCCCGCGTGACGATCTCGGCGTTGAGGCCGGTATAGCCGTTGGTCGTGTTGCGGTAGTCGTCGGCGGCGACCAAGCGGCGAGAGCCGATGTTCAACGTGAAGCGGCCACCACGGATCACGGCCTTGGATCCGCCTCCCAGCGAGAATTCGCTCGAAGCGTAAGCTTGCACCAACTCGAGTGCATTCACCTCCCCGGTCGTGACAGGCGTGCCCGCATCTCCGCCGTAAACTCGGCTATCCCAGACTTCCGCTACCAGGATTACCGGCCCGTTGGTGTATCTCGCGAGCAGTGTCGTGCGGAGATTGACCAGTTCGTCGGCGCGATTGAAGCCGACGCGCGGCTGATCCCCGATCGCCTCGTAGCGAATGCGGACGGTGCCGGAGACGTCAAGATCGCGATCCTGCGCCGACGCGGTGGCCGGCCAAGCCGCCACGGCGGCGGCGAGATACAGGGAAAAGTGCATGACAATGCGTCCGCTTTTTGAGTTGGACGCGATACTTTGGCTGGCGCCTCGTGGGGAGATCGCCGCCCCCCATGCGCCCGAAATTCGTTCCTTTGGGGCTGAAGTCAAGCGGGAACGGCGGCCCGCGATTGGATCGAAAACGGTCGATGTTCTCGCAATGCGCCATGGCTTGCATCGAAAGCCGTCCGCCCGATCATTCGCCGAACACATCTCCGTCGGTCCGCGTTTGCGATACGAAGCGTGCGGTCAGATCGAAATTGTCGCCATGGAAGACCATGCGGACATAGGTGATCGATTCCTTCTCGCGCCACGTCCAGCGCTCGAGCACCAGGCACGGCTTGTCCTGCCGCACCTTGAGCAAGGCCGCCTGGTCGCCCGCGGCAGCGGCAGTGATGCGGTGCTCCGCTTCGGTCCAGGGGACGTGTGCGAGCAGCCAGCTGCCCGGCGGCGTCTCCGAGAAATCGGTCTCTGCCGCCGTCGGCACCGCCGTCAGGTTGATCAGGCGATCCTCGGTCGCATAGGGCTTGCCGTCGGCGAGATGCAGGCAGTGGAGCGACAGCAGCTTGCCGTTGTGCGGGATCTTCATCGCCGCCCCGCCCGGCGTATCGGCGCCGAGCACTGCCTGTCCGATCAGCTCGAGCCGATAGACATGGCCGCGCTTCTCGATCTCTTCGCGGATGTCCGGGATCTCGAGTGCCGCCATGTGGATGCGCGGCCGCGTGACGAACGAGCCGCGCCGCCGCTGGCGCGAGATCAGCCCGGCCGCGGCGAGCGCCGACAGCGCCTTGTTCACGGTCATCCGCGAACAGCCATAGCGCTCCATCAGCTCGTGCTCGAACGGGATGCGGTCGCCGGGGCGCAGCACGCCCGACATGATCTGGCTCTCGATCGCGACGCGGATGCGCTGGTAGAGCGGCCCGGTCTCGGCCTCGGGGCGTCTGGGCTTGATCATCGGCGGATCCGATCGTCATCCAAGCCCAAGCGAAGTCGCAAAATCATCTAGCCCCCGAAACCATGATCGCGCGCAATGGAAGGCAGCCGACAGCGCAGGTCAAGCATTCTCGGTCAGCGCCCGCAGCGCAGCGACATAGCGCCGCGTCACCGCATCCCGCGCAACATGTCGTCCGCCGCGCACCCATTGCCGTCCACCGCGCCACACGCCGTCGATCATCCCGCGGCTATCGGCGAAGACGAAAGCGTCGAGGATCGCGTCGTCCGATCGTCCGGCAAGCGTCGGATGTGACGCATCGAGCGTCACGAAGTCCGCCCGCGCGCCGGGCGCCAAGCCCGCGCTTTTTATCCCCAGCGCCTGCGCCCCGCCCTTGCCGGCGCGATCGAACAGCAGGCGCCCGGTCGAAGGACAATCGTCCGTCGACAACAGGTTGCGCCCGCGCGCTGCCAGTCGCTGCGAATATTCGAGGCTGCGCAGCTCCTGCGCCAGATCGATCAGCACGTTCGAATCCGATCCCACGCCGAACCGCCCGCCGGCCTCCAGGAACGCCCGTGCCGGGAAGATGCCGTCACCCAGGTTCGCCTCGGTGATCGGGCAGAGCCCCGCCACCGCCCCGCTCCGGGCGATGCCCGCCAGTTCCTCCGGATTCACATGCGTGGCGTGCACCAGACACCAGCGCGCATCGACCGGCGCATGATCGAGCAGCCACTCGACCGGCCGCTGTCCGGTGGAACGCAGGCAATCCTCCACCTCGCCGGTCTGTTCGGCGATATGGATATGGACCGGCCCCTCGCCGCCGATCGCGACCGCCGCCGCCAGCAATTCGGGCGGCGCGGCGCGCAGGCTGTGCGGCGCCACACCAACGATCCCGCCCGCCGGCGCCACCGCCCTCCGCGACGCCTCGATCAGCCGGGCATAGCCATCGGCGTCGTGCACGAACCGCCGCTGCTCCGGCTTGGGCGCCGTGCCGCCGAAGCCGGAAGCGGCATAGAGCACCGGCAGCAGGGTCAGGCCGATGCCCGTCTCCGCCGCCGCCGCCGCGATCCGCCCGCCCATTTCGGCGGGATCGGCGAACGGCATGCCGCTGCGGTCGTGATGGACATAGTGGAACTCGCCGACCTGGACGAAGCCCGCCTCGAGCATCTCGATATAGGCGAGCGCCGCGATCGCTTCGATCTCATCGGGACCGATCGTATTGGCGAATCGATACATGATATCGCGCCAGGTCCAGAAGCTGTCGGTGCTCGATCCGCGATGCTCGGCCATCCCTGCCATGCCGCGCTGGAAGGCGTGGCTATGCAGATTCGCGATGCCCGGAAGCGCGATGCCGTGCCGTTCGTCGCCCGCCTCCGGCTCGGTTCCCGTCGCGATCTCGACGATGCGTCCGCCCTCCACGGACATCCGCACGCGATCGGCCCAGGCTCCGCGCAACAGCGCCGTCTCGAACCAGAAATGCTGCATCGAATTCCAACCCCAAACGCCGTTTAGACCGATATCGGACAATTAATGTATAGACATTTTCTGCGGATATCCTAGAGCAGGGATATCAGGTTCTTGGGGGTAGCGCGTGCAAGTCGAACGTCTCTGGAGCAACGCCAGACTCGCGACGCTGCGCGCCGATCTGCCCGGGCTCGGGGTGATCGAGGACGGCATCGTCGCCAGTTCCGGCGACCGCATCCTGTACGCCGGCCCGCGTGCCGCCGCGCCTATCTTCGACGCCGAAGCCGAATGGGATCTGGAGGGCCGCTGGGTCACGCCGGGCCTGGTCGATTGCCACACCCATCTCGTCTATGCCGGCAAGCGCGCCCGCGAGTTCGAGCTGCGGCTGGCGGGCGCCAGCTATGAGGAGATCGCCCGCGCCGGCGGCGGCATCGTCTCGACCATGGCCGCCACCCGCGCCGCCAGCCGCGACGAGTTGATCGACTCCGCCCTGCCCCGTCTCGACGCGATGCTGGCCGAGGGCGTCACCACCGTCGAGATCAAGTCCGGCTATGGCCTGTCCGAGGCCGACGAGATCAAGATGCTCTTGGCAGCCCGCGCCCTGCCGGAGCTGCGGGACGTGCGGGTCTCGACCACCTTCCTCGGCGCGCATGCGGTCCCGGTAGAGTTCAAGAGTGATCCCGACGGCTATATCGATCTGGTCTGCGGCCGGATGATCCCCGCCGTCGCCGCCCAGGGCCTCGCCGATGCCGTCGACGCCTTTTGCGAAGGGATCGGCTTCTCGCCCGCCCAGGTCCGCCGCGTATTCGAAGCCGCCCAGGCGAATGGCCTGCACGTGAAGCTCCACGCCGAGCAGCTCTCCAATCTCCACGGCGCCGCGCTCGCCGCCGAGTTCGGCGCGCTGTCGGCCGACCATCTCGAGCATCTCGACGAGGCCGGAGTCGCCGCGATGGCCACGGCGGGCACCGTCGCGGTGCTGCTCCCCGGCGCCTTCTACTTCACCCGCGAGCATCTCAAGCCGCCGGTCGATCTGCTCCGCAAGGCCGGCGTGCCCATCGCCATCGCCACCGATTGCAACCCCGGCACCTCGCCGCTCACCTCGCCGCTGCTGGCGATGAACATGGCCGCGACGCTCTTCCGCCTCACCGTCGAGGAATGCGTCGCCGGGATGACCCGGGAGGCCGCCCGCGCGCTCGGCCTGCTCGGCGAGATCGGTACGCTGGAGACGGGCAAGGCCTGCGACCTGGCGATCTGGGACATCGAGGCGCCGGCGGAACTTGTCTACCGCATGGGATTCAATCCCCTGCACGCACGCATCTGGGGAGGCCAGGCATGATCATTCTCGAACCCGGCGCCGTCCCTCTCGCGGATTGGTACGCCATCTATCGCGGCGCGCCCGCGACGCTCAGCCCGGATTGCCGCGCCGCCGTCCGGCGCAGTGCCGACGTCGTCGCGCGCATCGCCGCGGAGGATAAGGCGGTGTACGGCGTCAACACCGGCTTCGGCCTGCTCGCCAGCATCCGCATCGCGCCCGAGGACCTGGAGACGCTCCAGCGCAACCTGGTGATCTCCCACGCCGCCGGTGTCGGCGATCCGATGCCCCGCAACGTGCTGCGCCTGATGATGGCGCTGAAGCTCGCCAGCCTGGGCCGCGGCGCTTCGGGCGTGCGCCCCGAGACGCTCGACCTGCTCGGCGCGATGCTCGAGCGCGGCCTGCTTCCGGTCGTCCCGGCACAGGGCTCGGTCGGCGCCTCGGGCGACCTTGCGCCCCTCGCCCATATGACCGCCGCGATGATCGGCGTCGGCGAGATCGATACCGGCACCGGCCCTCGCCCCGCTGCCGAAGCCCTGGCCGAAGCCGGCCTCGCCCCGCTGACGCTGGGCGCCAAGGAAGGCCTGGCGCTGCTCAACGGCACCCAATTCTCGACCGCCTATGCCCTTGCCGGCTTGTTCGAGGCCGAGAATTGCTTCGCCGCGGCGCTCGCCACCGGCGCGCTGTCGACCGAGGCGGCCAAGGGCTCCGACACCCCGTTCGATCCGCGCATCCATGCCCTGCGCGGCCATCGCGGCCAGGCGGAGGTCGCGGCGATGCTGCTCGCGATGATGCAGGATTCGGCGATCCGTGCCTCGCACCGCGAGGACGACAAGCGCGTCCAGGACCCCTATTGCCTGCGCTGCCAGCCCCAGGTGATGGGCGCCGCGCTCGACCTGCTCCGCCAGGCCGCGACCACCCTCGCGATCGAGGCCAACAGCGTCTCGGACAATCCCCTCGTCATGGCCGACGAGGGCGAGGTCCTGTCAGGCGGCAATTTCCACGCCGAGCCCGTCGCCTTCGCCGCTGACATGATCGCGATGGCCTTGTGCGAGATCGGTTCGCTGTCCGAACGTCGCCTGGCCATGCTGGTCGATCCCGCCCTGTCCGGCCTGCCGGCGTTCCTGACGCCGCGCCCCGGCCTCAATTCGGGCTTCATGATCCCCCAGGTCACCGCCGCCGCGCTGGTCTCCGAGAACAAGCAGCGCGCTTATCCGGCCAGCGTCGATTCGATCCCGACCTCGGCGAACCAGGAAGACCATGTCTCGATGGCCGCGCACGGCGCGCGCCGGCTGATGGCGATGGCCGAGAATGCCGCCAGCGTCATCGCGATCGAGCTGCTCGCCGGCGCGCAGGGCTATGATTTCCACGCGCCGCTTACCGGCAGCCCCGCCGCCCAGGCGGTGCATCGCCAGATCCGTACCGCCGTCCCCGGCCTGGTCGAGGATCGCTATTTCCACCCGGACATCGCCGCGGCGGGCATCATCGTCCGCTCCGGCCGTCTCGGCGAGATCGTCGCCGCGAACGGCGTGGCGATCCCCTCGGTGCTCCATGGCTGACGACTGGCTGGTCATCCGTCGCGGCAATGCGCCGCTGGTGCTCGGCATGCCGCATACCGGCACGGACATCCCGCACGAGCTTGCCGATCGCTTCGTGTCCCCCTGGCTCGCGCGCAAGGACGCGGACTGGTGGATCGATCGGCTCTACGACTTTGCCGAGCAACTCGACGCGACGATCGTCCGCACCCGAATCTCGCGTAGCGTGATCGACGTGAACCGCGATCCGAGCGGCGCCTCGCTCTATCCGGGCCAGGCGACCACCGAGCTGTGCCCGACCACGACCTTCGACGGCGAGCCGCTCTATCTGCGCGGCCAGGAACCCGACGCGGCCGACATCGCCGATCGCACCGTGCGCTGGTTCGCCCCCTATCACGCCGCGCTCCAGACCGAACTGGATCGCCTGCGCGCGAAGCACGGTCGCGTCGTCCTCTACGATTGCCACTCGATCCGCAGCACCGTCCCTCGTCTGTTCGACGGCGAGCTGCCGCAGTTCAACATCGGCACCAACAATGGCGCTACCTGCGACGCTGCATTGGAGCAGGCCGTCGAGCGCGAATGCGCCGCCTCGAGCCTCTCCCTGGTCGTCAACGGCCGTTTCCGCGGCGGCTACACCACCCGGCATTATGGCCAGCCGGGCAAGGGCGTGCACGCCATCCAGATGGAGCTCGCGTGTCGCGGCTATATCGACGAGCCGGAGGTCACCACCGAGTTCAACTGGCCGACCCCGCTCGACCGTGAGCGCGCCGCGCCGCTCGTCGTGCATCTCACGAAAATCCTAACCGCCGCCCGCGACTGGGCATCCGCACAAGAGAAGGACCGCATGACCACTCGCCTCGACAACAGCCGCGTCATCCGAGCATCGCGAGGCACCGAGCTCAGCGCAAAGAGTTGGCTCACCGAGGCGCCGCTGCGCATGCTGATGAACAATCTCGATCCCGAGGTTGCCGAGAAGCCCGAGGAACTGACCGTCTATGGCGGCATCGGCCGCGCCGCGCGCAACTGGGAGGCATATGACGCGATCGTCGCCAGCCTGAAGCGCCTCGAAAGCGACCAGACCCTGCTCGTCCAGTCGGGCAAGCCGGTCGGCATCTTCCGCACCCATGCCGATGCGCCGCGCGTGCTGCTCGCCAACTCGAACCTCGTCCCCCACTGGGCGAACTGGGAGCATTTCAACGAGCTCGATCGCAAGGGGCTCATGATGTACGGCCAGATGACCGCCGGCAGCTGGATCTATATCGGCTCGCAGGGCATCGTTCAGGGCACCTACGAGACCTTTGTCGAGATGGGCCGCCAGCATTTCGGCGGCAGCCTGAAGGGCCGCTGGATCCTCACCGCGGGCCTGGGCGGCATGGGTGGCGCGCAGCCGCTCGCCGCGACGATGGCGGGCGCCTCGTGCATCGCGGTCGAGTGCCAGCCCTCGCGCATCGAAATGCGGCTCAAGACCGGCTATGTCGATCGCCAGGCGGCGACGATCGACGAAGCCCTCGCGATCGTCGAGGAAGCGCATGCCGCCGGCAAGGCGATCTCGGTCGGGCTGCTCGGCAACGCCGCCGAAATCTATCCAGAAATGGTCCGTCGCGGCATCCGTCCCGATGCCGTCACCGATCAGACCTCGGCACACGATCCGCGCAACGGCTATCTCCCGCTCGACTGGTCGCTCGACCAATGGGAGCGGATGCGCGCCAGTGAGCCCGACGCTGTCGACAAGGCCGCGCGTGCATCGATGGCGGTGCACGTCCGCGCGATGCTCGATTTCCACAAGATGGGCATTCCGGTCGTGGATTACGGCAACAACATCCGCCAGATGGCGCTCGAGGAAGGCGTCACCGATGCGTTCGACTTCCCCGGCTTCGTCCCCGCCTATATCCGCCCGCTCTTCTGCCGCGGCGTCGGGCCGTTCCGCTGGGCCGCGCTCTCGGGCGACCCCGAGGACATCTACAAGACCGATGCCAAGGTGAAGGAGCTGCTGCCCGACAACAAGCACCTCCACAACTGGCTCGACATGGCGCGCGAGCGCATTCACTTCCAGGGCCTGCCCGCGCGCATCTGCTGGGTCGGCCTGGGCGATCGCGACAAGCTCGGCCTCGCCTTCAACGAGATGGTGGCCAAGGGCGAGCTGAAGGCCCCGATCGTCATCGGCCGCGACCATCTCGACAGCGGCTCGGTTGCCTCGCCCAATCGCGAGACCGAGAGCATGCGCGACGGCTCGGACGCCGTTTCCGACTGGCCGCTGCTCAACGCCCTGCTCAACACCGCCAGCGGCGCGACCTGGGTGTCGCTGCATCATGGCGGCGGCGTCGGCATGGGCTTCTCGCAGCATTCGGGCATGGTGATCGTGTGCGACGGCAGCGAGGACGCCGCGCGCCGTATCGGCCGCGTGCTGTGGAACGATCCCGCCACCGGGGTGATGCGCCACGCCGATGCCGGCTATGACATCGCGATCGACTGCGCCCGCGAAAAGGGGCTCGACCTGCCCGGCATCCTCGGCTGATGCGCCGGTTCCCCGCCGCCACGCGCCTGGCCACGCCTTGGCGCAACGGCGGCGGGGAGACGACCGAGGTCGCGATATTTCCTGAAAGCGCTGGCCTGGACGATTTCGATTGGCGGGTCAGCGTTGCCCGGATCGATAGCGATGGCCCGTTCTCGAGCTTCCCCGGCATCGATCGTACGCTCGTCCTGTTGTCCGGCGGTCCCGTCGTCCTGACGGCGCCGGACTGGGAGCAGGCCCTGTCCGAGGGATCGCCTCCCATCGTCTTCGACGGTGCCGACGCCGTCGTCGCGCGCATCTCGGCGCAGTCCACCGACCTGAATGTGATGAGCCGCCGCGACCGGTGCCATCACGTGCTGCACTTGCTCAAACTTCCCCAGACCCTGACCGGCGAGATGCTGGCAATCGCTGTCGATAACGGCATCACCTGCGGCGATCTGGCGCTCGATCCGATGGACGCCGTGCATCTCGCTCGCGACGAATCGGCACAGATTCGCGGCCCGGCCGACGCGCATATTTGGGCAATAGCCATCCGATAAGCCGAAAATTACGGGAAATACCCCAGCCGTAATCCGCGACCATCTGTCACCGCGCCGCGCATTTCGTCGGCCTGTGCATCGACTTCGTCCCGTCGCTTCCCGGACGGTGCGGAAATTTCATCTGAGGTTCATCCGCGCGCCGCTCTGTGGGTCAACAGATTTGTTGCGCTGCAAAACGAGATGGGCCGCAAGGGGTCGTAACTGTTGCCGTTTCTCGCCAACCCTGTCCGTTTTCTCGCGCATTATGTCGCCAGCCGACCGCTCGGCTTCGCGCTTCTCACCCTGGTCGTCGTGCTCGGCGCATCGAGCCAGGTCGGCGTGCAATATGCCATGAAGCTGCTCATCGATGCGATGACCGGGCCCGCCCATGCGCCCGGCCAAGTCCATGTCGCGCTCATCGCCTTCGTCGGACTCGTCGCGATCGAGAGCGGGCTGCTGCGCGCCTCGGCGGCCCTGCTGTGCCGCATGACGGTATCGACCGGCGTCCGCATCCGGCTCGACATGTTCGACTATCTGACCGGCCACCAGCTTTCCTTCTTCCAGAACGAGCGCGCCGGTTCGCTCGGGCATCGCGTCGGCGCGCTAGCGGGATCGTTCAGCGCGCTGATCCACCGGCTGCTGATGGAGATCACGCCGCCGCTGATCGCCTTCGCCGGCGCGCTCGTCATCTTCCTGTCGATCGACGTGACCATGGCGATCGTGCTCGCGATCATATTCGTGGGGACCAGCGTGGTGCTCGTGTCGTTGGGCATGCGCGGCGATGCCCATCACAAGGCTTTCGCCCGCCAAGCCGGCAACAGCGGCGGCGAACTGGTGGATCTCATCAGCAATATCTGGGCGGTGAAGGCCTTCGCTGCGCACGAACGCGAACGCGAACGCCTGCGCGGCCATTTCGAGAAGGAAGCCAGCGCGCAGCGCCGCGGCTGGTTCTTCGTCGAGCGTATCCGCGGACTCCACGACATCGCGCTGATCTTCCTCGTCGGGGGCACCCTGTTCTGGGCGATCGGCCGCTGGTCCGCAGGCACGATCACCGCCGGCGACGTGGTGGTGATCAGCGCGATGACCTTCCGCATGCTCAACGGCTCGCGCGACCTGGCGATGGCGCTGATCGATACCAGCCAGCAGTTCAGCTATCTCGGCGAGACGCTCGACATCATCGGCGTGCCGCATGCGATCGCCGACATGCCCGGCGCGCGGCGGCTCCGCCCCAGCGAGGGCTCGGTACGGCTGGAGGAGGTCACCTTCGGCTACGATTCCCATCGCCCGGTGCTGCACGAGATCTCGATCGACGTGCCCGCCGGCCAGAAGGTCGGCATCGTCGGCCCGTCCGGCGCGGGCAAGTCGACGATCCTCCAGCTCGTCCAGCGGCTCTACGATACCCAATCGGGGCGCATCCTGGTCGACGGCCAGGCGATCGACGAGGTCACGCAGGACAGCCTCCACGAAGCCGTGGCGGTGGTGCCCCAGGAGGTGCTGCTGTTCCACCGTTCGATCCTGGAGAATATCCGCTTCGCCCGCCCCGACGCGACCGACGCGGAGATCCGCCGCGCAGCCGAAGCGGCGCATTGCGACGCGTTCATCCAGCAGATGCCGCAGGGCTATGACAGCATCGTCGGCGAGCGCGGTACCAATTTGTCGGGCGGCCAGCGCCAGCGCATCGGCATCGCGCGCGCCTTTCTGAAGGACGCGAGAATTGTCCTGCTCGACGAGGCAACCTCTGCGCTCGACACCGGCTCCGAGCTCGAGGTGCAGCAGGGGCTGGACGCGCTGATGGCGAACCGCACGGTGCTCGCCGTCGCGCACCGCCTGTCGACCGTCGTCACCTTCGATCGCATCCTCGTGGTCGAGGAAGGCCGCGTGGTGGAAGACGGCCCGCCGATGCAGTTGCTGCGCGAGGGTGGAGCGTTCCGGCGCCTATGGGCGCTGCAGGCGGAGGGGCTGGAGCAGCCGATCGCCGAGAGCCGCCCCGCTATCCTGCTCCCGATGCCAGGCCCGCCCCGTGCCCCGAACTGGGCCCGGCGACGCTGGCGGGGTGGTGTCTCGAAACTCTCCCGCGGCGAGTAGCAGGCGGGAAAGGACGACGGGGACGCCATGACGGCGTCCCCGCACGATCCTCAATGCGCGTACATCAGGTTGAACAGCAGCTTGTAATTGCCGTGCGACTGGCCGCGCCACTGCGGCTCGAAGCCATAGAGGTAGATCTTGCCCTTGCCGTAGGGCAGCTCGATCGCAGCGGCCTTGCCCTGGATCTTCTCCGGATGGAGCAGCACGCCGCTGCGCAGCGGGTTGCCGTTGCCATAGGACGCCAGGATCTTGCCGTTGAAGCCGGCCTTGGGCGCGAACGCCGGGCTGCGCTCGAACATCACGATCGGATCGGCGGGCATCCCCGCAGTCGCCGCCGTGGCAGGGTCGAGCACGAGCTGGAGCAACGCGCCGGAGCAGAAGAACTCGTCGCTCTTCACGCCCTTCAGGATGTTCGTCACCGGCAGATCGAACAGATCAATCACCGCATCCGACGCGTTGTTCATCGCGACCAGGGTGCCGCCGTCCGCCACGAACTTCTTGAGCGCCGCGCCACCGTCCTCGCCGATACCGCCGGCATAGGGTTCGGGCACTTCCTTGATGCTGAAGCCGTTGATCAGCGAGCCGATCGAGCCGCGCCGCAGCGGCGCGCCCGTCACCGGTGCCGTCGTCGCCGCGGCGACCTGGCGGCCACCGCTGATGTCCGGCAGCACGATCGTATCGTACTTGCCGGCCAGCCCCGCCTTCACATCGGCATTGTACACGCTCTTCGCGCCGAAGCCGTATTGCTCGAAGATCCAGCGCGTCCAGCCTTCGTCGATGTTCGAGCCCCAGGGGCGGTAGAGCCCGACGCGCGCCTTGGCGATCTTCGTCCCCATCGGCGCCTGGCTCACCGCGGTGGCGGTCACGCCCAGCGGCGCAACGATCTTCTCCAGCTTCGAGCGATCGATACCCGAAACCACGATCGAATTGTCGGATCCGGTCGAGAAGCTCGCCTTGCCCCCGGCGGCGAGCACCGCGTTCAGCACCTTGTAGCTGCCGTTTACCTTGCGACTGAGCACATAGCTGCTCCCCTGCCCGGTCACGCCGCCAGTGGGCGCCTCGGCCTTGGCGACCTTGACCAGCGCATCTGCAAGTCCAGCGTCGAGCGGCGTCTTCACCGCATCGACCTTCACGCCCATCTGCATCGGCAGCGTCCAGCCGGTCACATCATAGGGCAGGTCGACGGGCTTGCCGTCGCCGTCCAGGATCGCGTCGGGATATTTCTGCGGCTCGAACAGCTCCTTGGCGAGCCCCGCGAAGGGCTGTGCCATCAGCACCACGAACGAACCCGCCGGATAGCTGGTCCCGCCGATCGTCGCCGGGCTCTTGAGCTGGTGGACGTCCAGCCCGTGGCTGATCATCAGCTGCGCCAGCGACGCCGCCTCGGGCATGTCGGTCTGGCCCGAGGGGATAACATAGGCGAACGGCCCCTCGGTCGAGTAGAGCTTCACCGCGTCGCGGCCCGCCTGGTAGCGGTTGTAGAGCAGGGTCTCGCGATATTTCTGCGCGGTCTCGAGCACCGACATCGACGCCGTGACCATATAGTCGACCGAGTCCTTCAGGTGCCATTCGCCACCCTTCCAGGGGTCCGGATACCAGATCTGCGCCTTCAGATCCTTCATGTTGTCCGGGAAGTCCTTGACGTCGTACGTCTTGGGCGTGGCGCTGTCGTGCGCGGTCTCGGTGAAGAAGGAGATCGTGTTGCGGAACACGTGGATGTAGTCGAGGAAGCCCGGATACCAGTTGTCGAACCGCGCCATCGCGATCGCGCCCGGCTTCTGCTCCTTCTGGAAGCGCGCCATCATGTTGGTGCCGATCGCGTTGGTCCAGATGCGCATGTACGGGCTGATGTTCGACGAGATCGGATCCGCGAAGGGCGGCATCCAGATGCGCGCGGGGAACGGTGCGGTCTGGTGCTGCGAATACCAGATGATCGGCGAATATTCCTGCTCAGCCGTGTTCACCGCGCGGGTCTCGATCATGTTGAGCATATAGCCGTCGCGGTTGTTGTCGTGACCGACATATTCCTGGTACAGCCAGGGCATGTGGCTCGTCTCGTACGGCGTGCCGAGATACTTCCGGTACCAGTCGACGATCATGTCCTGACCGTCCGGATTGAGCGTCGGCCAGAGAACCAGGATTACATTGTCCAGGATCTTGTCGATCTCGGGATCGTTCTTCGCGGAGAGCAGCTTGTAGGCGAGCGCGATCGGCAGCTGGTGATCCGCCACCTCGGACGCGTGCATGCCGCCATCGATATGGACGATGATCTTGCTGTCCTCCGCCAGCGCCTTGGCCTCGGCATCGCTCAGACCGCGCGGATCGCCGAGGCGACGCGAGACTTCCTTGTAATGCTCGAATTTGGCGACATTCTCCGGCGAGGAGATCACCGCATATTCGAAGGTCTTGCCCTGTGTCGTCTTGCCCGCAGTGAACATCTTGATGCGGTTGCTGGTCGCTGCGAGCTTGTGGAAATAGGCGACCTCTTCCTCGTAGCGCGCGAGATACCGATCCTCGCCCACGTCATGGCCAAGCACCGATTTCGGCGTCGGCACGTCCTGGGCGCTGGCCATGCCGGCCCCCAAGGCGATGGCGAGAATGGCGACCCCTGTCTTCAACTTGCGCATATGCTCTAGTCTCCCTTTGGCCCGTGGATCCCCTGCGCCTGCGCAAGATCTTGTCCAGTGGGCACCGGGGTCCCCGGGCTGCACGGCGATCTTTTCGCTCATGCAGCATCCTAGTCACGCAATTTGTATATACAAGTCGGAAAATCGAGGTTCGATTGTTTCGCGCTGCCCTATCTTCACCGCCGGGTAGAATTTGGAGCGGATCGACCTTCGAGACGAAGGGCCGCCGTTCTACAATCGTCACCCCGGACCTGTTCCGGAGCCCACCGGTAGGCAAGTGGCGGAGCTGGAAGTTCCTGCGCAGCCCTGCGAAGCCAGGTAGACCCCGGAACAAGTCCGGGGTGACAGCTTTCGTCCGGAACCGCTCCTCACCCTCCCACCAGCGCCGCCAGGTCGATCAGCGCGCGCGGGGCCGACAGCCCCGGCGAGGTGCCGATATAGCGCGGCACCCAGACCGGCCCGAACTTCGCCTTGAACGCGCGCAGCCCGGAGAATCCGTAGAGCCGCTCGCCATGGCCGTAGACCGCCGCGCCCAGCCGCGACCAGATCGGCGCCAGCGGCCCGCCCATCAGCCCCGAGAGCGGCGCCAGCCCCAGGTTGAAGCGGGCAAAGCCCTCGGCCGCACCATATTGCAGCAGCCGAACGAACAGGAAGTCCATCGTGCCGTTGGGCGTATCGGGCAAATGCCGCATCAGATCGATCGAGATTTCCTCGCGATTCGGCGTCGCCCAGATATTGGCGAAGGCGATGATCGCTCCGTCGCGGCGCAACACCGCACAATCGGACCGCGAAAGATAATCAATATCAAAACGGCCGAGGCTGAATCCCTTCTCCGCGCCCGGCTTGCGCGCCAGCCACGCGTCGGACACACGCGCCAGCTCGTCGACATGCATGCGCACCTGATCGGCCGGGATCACCTCGAAGCTGATGCCGGAGGCCAGCGCCTTGTTCACCGAATGCCGCAGCGACTTGTAGGCCGCACCGGCCAGGTCATAGCCGCGGGTCAGGTCGACCATCGCCTCCTCGCCATATTTCATCGGCTGCAACCCCAGCTCGACGACGAGCGGCAGCATGTCGATGCTGACCTGGAACAGGCACATCCGCCCGCGCGCGGCATCGCAGCGGCGGCGCAGTTCCCAGATCAGCTCGGGCCAGGCCGCAGCGGCACCCACCGGATCGCCCATCACGATCCAGGTCCGTCCCTGCACGCGGTACATCAGGAAGGCGTCGCCGCCCGACGAGACCAGGAAGTCCTTGTCGCCGGTGAAGGCGAGCATCGCGTCGGCGCGCCCCGATTCCGCGATCGCCCGCGTCGCCACCTCGTCCGGCAGCGTGTCGCGCCCCTTGGGATTGGGCGATGCCGACATCAACTGCCAGAACGCCCAGCCGGCCACCAGCATCGTGGCACCCAGCGATGCACGCAGGAACCGCGGCGCATTGCCCCGCCATGCGAAGTCCCACCACAGCGCATCGTCATAGGGCACATGCTTATAGGCGAAGAAGCCGGCCCAGATGCTCAGCGCCAGCGCGATCAGCGCAGCCGCCCACCACCAGCGCGCGAACGGCGCCGCGCCGATCCCGCTGGTGCGGTAAAAGGCCGGCCGGCTATATTGCAGCATCCCCGCTACGGTCAGCAGCACGATCGCCTCTTCGTAATCGAAACCCTTGAGCAGCGAGAACAATGCGCCCGCCAGCAGCAGCGCCCGCGCCGCGAGAAAGCCGCTGCGCAGCCGCGCCTGGAGCGCCGGCGCAGTCAGCAGCAGCGCGGTACCGACCAAGCTCGCGACGAAGTGCGAGGTCTCGATGAACGGCAGCGGCAGCGCCGCCTCGAGCGAGAGCAGGCGCCAGTGGACCGCGGGCAGCGCACCGGAGACGAGGAGCACGATACCGCCGCCGAATGCCAGAAGCGCCGCGAGCGAAGGGGCCAGCGCGCGCCCCACGCTCTCCGCGGCGGAGAGGCCGGCCGCAAGCGGGTGCCGCAGCCGATGCCCTTCCAGCCCGACCATGATTCCGCCCGCCACACCAAGCGGCAGCAGATAATAGATTACCCGGTAGAGCAGCAGCGCCGCGAACAGGTCACTGTTCTCGATCGGCACCAGCGCAAGGATGGTCGCCTCGAACACGCCGACGCCGCCCGGCACGTGCGTGACCATCGCGACGATCACCGCCAGGGCATAGGCAAGGAAGAAGCTGCCGAACAATGCCGGGTCGGCATGCGGCACCAGCACGAACAGCGCGCCCGAGGCACAGGCGAGATCGAACGCCGCCACGGCGATCTGCGCCAGCATCGTCCGGTTGTCCGGCAGCGGCATCGATGCGCTGCCGATCCGTAGCTCGCGCAGGCCGCGCGCCCGAAGCGTCATGACCAGCAGGATGCCGGCGATCAGCAGGCCGCCGATCCAGTGCTGCACCATCGGCCCGAACTTGAACACGCCGATATCGATCGGCGTATGCGCGAACAGCAGCGCGACTGCGGTCACCGCGACGATTCCCGCCCAGAAGGTCCCCGAGGCGATCAGCGTGATCCGCGCGACATCGGCGAATTCCAGGCCGGCCGCCGAATAGGCGCGCAGCCGTGCCGATCCGCCGGTGAACAGCGACAGTCCCAGATTGTGGCTGAGCGTATAGCTGGTGAACGAAGCCAGCGCGGCGGTCCGCCACTTGAGCCGCTTGCCGATCGTGCGCACCGCGAACCAGTCGTACAAGGTCAGCGCCAGATAGCTGCATGCGGTCAGCCCCAGCGCGATGCCGATCCGGTCCATCCCGATCGCATGCAGCGCGTGGCGCACGTCCTTCAGGTGGACCTCGACCAGGATCGTCCGCAGTGCCTCGAACCCCAGCAGCGCGACCGCCAGGATCGCCACGGCGATCAGCAGGCGGCGATTGCGCTTGGCCAGGGCGGCGATGCGGCCGCCGGGACGGGCGGCTGCGGTGCTCAGAGTCGTGTCCAGTCCTGTGACTTGCATATGAATCCGGCGATCAGGCAGCCTGAAATACGGAGCGTATTCGGCGTCGCCTGGACGATGTGAGAAGAGAAGCTGCGCCCCATGTCGGGCACATAGACGGTGCCCGACCAATGACCAGGGCTTGTCGGCTTGTAATCGCGCAGCAATTCGGTGCCGATCAAATTGGTCACTCCGGCGTCCTTGGCATCCGCCAGCGCTTCCGGTGTGGCCGAGACGATCTTGCCGCAGAGCTGGCTGCCGCACATCTCGACGCGCACGGCGATCGAACGGCGCGGATTCTGCCAGGTGCCGATCGGGGTATCTGCCGCCGGCGGTGCTGCCTGGACAGCGGTGGCCGCGATCATCAGCAGGAATGGAAGGGCGAATGCTCTCATTTCGTCGGCTCCATCGGCGCGGGTATCAGAGTGCCTAGCGCAGCGAAGACGGTGCGCACCAGCAGGTCATGGTCGTTCTGGAGGAAATGTCCGCCCGGCAGGACGATCCGTCGCACATTCGGTGTCAGCATCAAAGGGCAGAGACTGTCCGGCTCCAGCGCGCCGCGAATGCAGGTGATCGGCACCCAGTCGAGCTTGCGCGCGCCCGAAGCATCGGCGTCCGGCGTGCCGTGATAGGCGATGTTGGAAGGGTCGGCGCGGAAATAGGCCGTCTCGCCAGGCACGACGAGCACCACCGCGGCGATCCGCGCGCGCAGGTCCGGCGGCAGAGAGACCAGTCCCACCCGCACCATGTCCGCGCCGAAGGACTGGCCAAGGACGATCAGCCGCTTGGCGCCGGTCCGCGTCAGCGTGTCCCGCACCGCCTTGGCGAAGATCGCGTCGACTTCCTCCTGGCTGCGGTGCCTGGCGAACGCGGTGGACGAGCTCATGCCGAGCACCGGCACGCCGGCCTTGGCCAGCGCGTCGGCAATATAGGGACCCATGCCGAAGCGCAGTCCCATGTCGCCCGAGAAATAGACCGCCGCGACCGGCTTCGGCCCGTCCTCCATCCCGAACACATGCACGGGATCGCGATCGAAGAATCCGGCAAGCGCGTAGAGGATCAGGATCGCCCCGGCGAGAATGCCGATCACGACCACACCCCATCCCTTCCAGCCTCGTGGCAGCAATCGGAAGCGGCGGGCAGTCGGAGTGCTTTGAATCATTGCGTCATCCCAACATCGCGAATCGAAGGCGCGATGTGCTCTAGAGACAGTCGTACAGGTAGTGCACACTCTCGTCCGCACGCCCTGCCCGCATCCCCTCGGCCGAAAAAAGGCGCCCTAACTCGCACCAGATGAACGAGTGAGAAACAAAGCGGAAAAATCTTTCCCGTGCGAATTGTGTCGCCCATTCACGCTATCGAGTGATACGCTTTACCTGGAGTGTAGCGTATCCACGGGCAACCCAAACCAAGGGATTAAGGCATGCGCTTCGTCACCATTATCGTTGCTTGGCTGATCGCGGCGACGCCAGCGTTCGCCGAGAATTTCGAATTCGCCGGGTTCAAGACCCAGGATATCGCTACCAACGGCGCGACGATCCATGTCCGCACCGGCGGCAAGGGGCCAGCGGTCGTGCTGCTCCACGGTTACGGCGAGACCGGCGACATGTGGGTGCCGCTAGCCGAGAACCTCGCGCGTGACCATTATGTCATCGTCCCCGATCTGCGCGGCATGGGGCTCTCCTCCAAGCCCGCGGGCGGCTTCGACAAGAAGACCCAGGCCGGCGATCTGGCGGGCGTGCTCGCCGCGCTCCACGTCACCAGCATCGATCTCGTCACCCACGATATCGGCAACATGGTCGGCTTCGCTTTCGCCAGCCAGCATCCGGACCAGGTCCGCGCCTTCGCTCTGATCGACGCGCCCGTTCCCGGCGTCGGCCCCTGGGAGGAGATCCTCAAGAACCCGCTGCTCTGGCATTTCCGCTTCGGCGGACCCGATATGGAGCGCCTGGTGGCAGGCCGCGAGCGCATCTATCTCGATCGCTTCTGGAACGAATTCTCCGCCGATCCCAAGCATTTCACCGAAGCCGCGCGCCAGCACTACGCCAAGCTCTACGCGCTCCCCGGCGCGATGCATTCGGGCTTCGAGCAGTTCCATGCCTTCGATCAGGACGCGATCGACAACCGCGCCTGGCTCGCCACCGGCGCGCGCCTGCCCATGCCGGTCCTCGGCGTCGGCGGAGAGAAGTCGTTCGGGGGCACCATGGCCGAAGTGATGCGCGCCGCCGCGCCGAACGTGCAGAGCGCGATCATCCATGGCTCGGGTCACTGGATCATGGAGGAAAATCCGACCGAGACGACGCAGGTCATCCGGACGTTCCTCGAGTCGGTGAAGTGAAGCACAGCCTCGCCGTGGCGGGCGTCGCCACGCTGCTGGGCGCCGCGGCCGTCCAGGCTGCCGGGGGGCCCGAGCTGCTTCGCCTCACCCCCGCCGAGATCGCGGTCAAGCCGTCGATCAGCGCGGGTGCGGGCACCTCGGGCATCGCCGCGATCCGCACGACCATCCTCTACGGCGACCCCACCAGGCCGGGCGCCTATACGATCGCGCTGAAGGTGCCCGCCAACACCCGCATTGCCGCGCACAGCCACCGCGACGAGCGGACCGCGGTGGTCGTCTCGGGCACCTGGTATTTCGGCTTCGGCGATCACGCCTCCGACGCGCTGCGCAAGGCGCTGCCGCCCGGAAGCTTCTATACCGAGCCCGCGAACGTCACCCATTTCGCCCGTACCGGCGCGACGCCGGCGATCGTCTACATCTCCGGCTATGGCCCCACCGATACGCGCTATGTCGACGCGGATGCCGCACCGCGCTGAAGGGCTTGCGTCCGTCTTCCGACGGCTTCAGGGGAGCGCGGAAGGAGACGCGGCATGAAATTGGGATTTCTCGGGCTGGGCCAGATGGGCGCCGGCATCGCCTCGAACCTGCTCAAGGCGGGCCATGAGCTCCAGGTCTGGAACCGCTCTCCTGAAAAGGCCGACGCCCTGATCGCCGCGGGTGCAACACTGGCCGCCACGCCGCGCGATGCGGCCGCCGGTGCCGATGCCGTCTTCACCATGCTCGCCGATGACGCCGCGGTGCTGGGCGTCGTCGAAGGCGAGGCCGGGCTGCTTGCCAGCCTGCCTGCAGGCGCACTCCATATCTCGCACAGCACGATCTCGGTCGCCGCGTCGGAGCGTATCGCCGCCCTCCATGCCGAGCGCGGCCAGCGCTACGTCGCCGCGCCGGTGTTCGGCCGCCCCGCCGTCGCCGCAGCCGGCCAGCTCTGGATCGTCGCCTCGGGCGAGGCGGGCGCCATCGATGCCGCCCAGCCTTTGTTCGACGCGATCGGCCGCACCGTCTTCCGCGTCGGCGACACGCCCTCCGCCGCCAATCTCGTCAAGCTCGCCGGCAACTTCATGATCCTCTCGACCGTCGAGGCCTATGGCGAGGCGATCGCGCTGGCGGAGCGCGGCGGCATCGCCCGCGAGACGCTGGTCGAGGTGCTGACCGGCACGATCTTCGACGGCACGATCCACAAGATCTATGGCCCGCTCGTCGCCGAGCAGCGCTATCGCCCGGCGGGTTTTGCCGCCCCGCTCGGCCTCAAGGACATGCGTCTTGCCGGCGAAGCCGCCGAAACGCTGGGCGTGACGATGCCGCTGCTCGACCTGCTCAAGACGCATCTGGCAGAAACGGTGGCGACCGAAGGCAGCGACGTCGACATCACCGCAATGGCCGCCACGATCGCCAAGCTGCCCTAATCGTCGATGCTCCGCCGGAAGGTCTCTGGTAGCAGGAACAGCCCGAGCACCACCGTCGCCGCGGCCACCACCACGGGGTACCAGAGCCCATAATAGATGTCCCCGGTCGCCGCGACCATCGCGAAGGCGGTCGCGGGCAGAAAGCCACCGAACCAGCCATTGCCGATATGATAGGGCAGGCTCATCGAGGTGTAGCGGATGCGGCTGGGGAACAGTTCGACCAGCATCGCCGCGATCGGGCCATAGACCATCGTCACCATCAGGATCAGCGCGGTCAGGATCGCGATCACCAGCGGCTTGTTGACCTGTGCCGGATCGGCCTTGGCCGGATAGCCCGCCTGGGTCAGCGCCGCCTGCATCGTCTTCTGGTAGCCGGTGACCACCGCCTTGCGCGTCGCAGGATCCAGCAGCGTGCCGTCGTCCATCTCCAGCACCATGCGGTTGCCGACCATCATCTGCGTGCGCGAGGGCGCGGCATTGGCCTCGGGATCCTTGGGCCAGTTGGCCGCCGAATAGGGCACACCAGCCTTCGCGAGAAAGGCCTTGGCGACGTCGCAGGTCCGCTCGTCGAACTTGTTCCGGCCGATCGGATCGAACTGCACCGAGCAATGCGCCCGGTCCACCACCAGGCGCACCGGTGCACTCCTTTGCGCCTCGGCCAGCGCCGGATTGGCCGCCTGGGTCAGCGCGCCGAACAGCGGGAAATAGGTGACCGCCGCCAGCGCGCAGCCCGTCAGGATGATCGGCTTGCGTCCGATCCTGTCGCTCAGCCAGCCGAAGAACACGAAGAACGGCGTCCCGATCACCAGCGCGACCGCGATCATCATGTTGGTGGTGACGCCGTCCACCTTCAGCGTCTTCTCGAGGAAGAACAGCGCATAGAACTGCCCGGCATACCAGACCACCGCCTGCCCCATCACCGCGCCGAACAGCGCGATCAGCACGAGCTTGAGGTTGCCCCAGCTCGCGAAAGCCTCGGTCAGCGGCTTCTTCGATGTCTTTCCCTCTTCCTTCATCTTCTGGAAGACCGGGCTCTCGGAAAGCTGGAGGCGGATCCACATCGAGACGGCGAGCAGCACGATCGAGACGAGGAACGGCACGCGCCAGCCCCAGTCGGCGAACGCCGCCTCGCCCATCAGGGCGCGCGTACCGATCACCACCAGCAGCGCCGCGAACAGCCCCAGCGTCGCGGTGGTCTGGATCCAGCTCGTATAGAGCCCGCGCTTCCCGTTCGGCGCATGCTCGGCGACATAGGTCGCGGCACCGCCATATTCGCCGCCGAGCGCCAGCCCCTGCAGCAGGCGGAGTGCGATCAGGATGAACGGCGCCGCGACTCCGATCGCGTCGAATCCGGGAAGCAGGCCGACGCAGAAGGTCGACAGGCCCATGATTCCCATGGTGACGAGGAACGTGTTCTTGCGCCCGACCAGGTCGCCGATCCGCCCGAAGAACAGCGCCCCGAACGGCCGCACCGCGAATCCCGCGGCGAACACCGCCAGCGCGAAGATGAAGCCGGTCGTGTCGTTGAGGCCGGTCAGGAAATGCGCGGTGATGTTGCTGACGAGCAGTCCGTACAGGTAAAAATCATACCATTCGAACACCGTACCCAGCGACGAGGCGGCAATCACCAGCTTCTCGCTCTGCGTCGCACGGTGATGCTTCGGCAGCGCGTCCGCCGTCGTCTCTGCGCCCATTCCCTCTCCCCTTCACTGTTATCGCCAACCAACCACAGCCGATCGAAACTGCAAAGCCCGAAAGGGTTCACACGGACGCTTCCTCGCGGTAGTCAACCGTCATGATCGATCGTTTCTTCCTCTCCCATCCGCGCAGCGTCGGCGAGACCTATGGCGAGCATGCCGCGACTGCGGCGCGCTTCGGCTTCACGATGATTGTCGGAGGCACCGCCTGTGTGATCCACGCGATCTTCCCGTCGGTCTTCCCGCGAACCGCCAGCGATCGCGTCAAGAAGCTCTACATGCAGATGAAGGCACGCCAGCCCGCTTTCGCGCAGACCCGCCCGGCGTTCCAGGAACCCGAGTGGCAGATCGAGTACGAAATCTGATCGATCACGTCGCCATTATCGGCGCGGGGTTTTCGGGCACGCTGCAGGCGATCAACCTGCTCCGCCACGACGGCCCCCGCGCCACGCTCATCGAGCGCGCACCCGTGGCCGGCACCGGCCTCGCCTATGGCGCAGCGCATCCCAGCCATGTTCTCAACGTCCGTGCTGCGAACATGAGCGCGTTCCCGGACGATCCGTCGCATTTCGTCCGCTGGCTGGAGGCCCGCGGCGTCCCCGATGCCGCCACCGCCTTCATCCCGCGCGTGACCTTCGGCGAATATCTGCGCGAGCTGCTCGAGGATGCGCTGCGCACTTCGGGCGACCGCCTCACCCTGGTTCGCGGCGAGGTCGTCGATCTCGAATCGGAGGAAGGCGTCACCGTCCGGCTGCGCGACCGCACGATCGAGGCCGACGCCGCGGTGCTCGCGGTAGGCAACCTGCCGCCGCATACGCCGCCGGGCCTCGATCCCGATCTGCTCTCGCCGACCCGCTACAAGGGCGATCCCTGGGATCCCAGCGTGCCGGAGAATCTCTCGGACAACGACACCGTCCTGATCATCGGCACCGGCCTGACGATGGTCGATGTCGTGCTGCTGCTCGATGCGCGCGGGTTTCGCGGCCGGATCGTCGCGCTGTCGCGCCGCGGCCTGCTCCCGCGCCCGCACGCGCCCGGCAGCGACTGGCATAAGATCGCCGAGCGCCCGGCGCTTGCCGCTTCCGATCTGCTCCACGCGGTTCGCCGCCGCGGCAAGGTGATCGGCTGGCGCAACGCGGTCGACGAGCTTCGTCCCTTCACCCAGCCGATGTGGGGCAATGCCAGCCTGGACGAGCGCGCGCGCTTCCTGCGCCATCTCCGCCCCTGGTGGGACGTCCACCGGCACCGCCTCGCGCCCGAAGTCTATGCCCGGCTGATGGCCGTGATCGATCGCGGCCAGCTCGAGGTGATCGCCGGCAAGACGCTGGGTTTCGAAGAGCAGGCGAACGGCATCGCAACTCGCTTCCGCCGCCGCGGCCAGGACGTCGGCGAGACGCTCCTCGCCCAGCGCATCGTCAACTGCACCGGCCCCTTGGGCGATCTCGAGCGTACCGAGGAGCCGCTGCTCCAGAAGCTCGCCGCGCGCGGGATGATCCGCCCGGACGCCGGCCATCTCGGCATCGACGTCGACAATCAGGGCCAGACCATCGCCGCCGATGGCAGCGCCAACGGCAATCTCTACGCGCTGGGCCCCATGACCCGCGGCGCCTTCTGGGAGATCGTCGCGGTACCCGACATCCGTACCCAGACCTGGAACGTCGCCCGCCGCCTGTCGAACGCGCATTGGGTCGGCGGCGAAGGGCTTTAGTATCATTTGACACTAACTGGCCCGAAGGGTAATTCGCCGGCCATGACCGATCCCGCAAATCCGCTCGGCCTCAACGGCTTCGAGTTCGTCGAATTCACCTCCCCCAATCCGGAGGCGATGGCCCAGCAGTTCGAGCAGCTCGGCTTCGTGCCGACGCATCGGCATCTCAGCAAGAACATCACCCGCTACAAGCAGGGCCGCATCAACCTGATGCTGAACCGCGACGCCGACGGCCGCGTCGCGCAGTTCCGCAACGAGCATGGCGCCTCGGCCAGCGCGATGGCGTTCCGCGTCGCCGATCCGGCCAAGGCGATGGACTGGGCGCTGGCGCACGGCGCCAAGCCCACCGACGAGGACGATACCGTCATCACCGGCATCGGCGGCTCCTATCTCTATTTCATCCAGGACGGCGTCGATCTCTATGCCGACTGGGCGGAGATCCCCGGCTGGCAGGCGGCCGAGGCGCAGAACAATGTCGGGCTCGACCTGCTCGACCACCTCACCCACAATGTCCGCCGCGGCCAGATGCGCGTGTGGTCGGAGTTCTACAAGACACTCTTCGGCTTCGAGGAGCAGAAGTATTTCGACATCAAGGGCCAGGCCACCGGCCTGTTCAGCCAGGCGATGATCGCGCCGGACAAGGCGATCCGCATTCCGCTCAACGAGAGCCAGGACGACAAGAGCCAGATCGAGGAGTTCATCCGCGAATATCATGGCGAGGGCATCCAGCACCTCGCGCTGACCACGCCGGACATCTTCGACACGGTCGAGCGGCTGCGCGCGCGCGGCGTTAAGCTTCAGGATACGATCGAGACCTATTACGAGCTCGTCGACAAGCGCGTGCCCGGCCATGGCGAGGATCTTGAACGCCTCCGCCGCAACCGCATCCTGATCGACGGCAATGTCGGCGACGAGGGAATCCTGCTCCAGATCTTCACCGAAAACATGTTCGGGCCGATCTTTTTCGAAATTATTCAGCGCAAGGGCAATGAGGGCTTTGGAAACGGGAACTTCCAGGCGCTTTTTGAGTCTATCGAACTGGACCAGATCCGCAGGGGCGTCATCAAGGTCGATGCTTGATCGAGGAGGAAGCACAGCTTCGTCCGAGATGCGGCGCGGAAGCGCCGCCATCGACTGGCCG